>JAKADT010000005.1:0-13571 GCA_021820245.1 Thermoplasmata archaeon
ACGATACATTCTCACCGTTTAAAAATAAGGTCCATCCAGAGTCAAACAATCTGGATGTTGATTCAAATGTGATGTTATAAACAACCTCGTGGAATGTCAGGTTTAGAGAAATGGGTGATCCGTTGACAACAAAATCTGACATATACTTAGAGGGAGCGAAGGTCTTGTCATTGGTGGAGACAGTATATTGATAAGTTCCATTTGGAAGTTGAATGGAACCTGTTTCCATGTTTGATCTAATCGATCGGCCATCAGTGAGATTTACATACCAAATGGTACCGGAGGGAAGGCCACTTTGGTGAATAGTGATGTTATAAACAACCTCGTGGAATGTCAGGTTTAGAGAAATGGGTGATCCGTTGACAACAAAATCTGACATATACTTAGAGGGAGCGAAGGTCTTGTCATTGGTGGAGACAGTATATTGATAAGTTCCATTTGGAAGTTGAATGGAACCTGTTTCCATGTTTGATCTAATCGATCGGCCATCAGTGAGATTTACATACCAAATGGTACCGGAGGGAAGGCCACTTTGGTGAATAGTGATGTTATAGGTCATTTTTTTGAAAATAATACTTATTCCAACAGAGGATCCGTGAATTGTGAAACTACCTGCATTCATGGCGGGAAAGTATTCACTGTTGCTGCTTTTAACATAATAACTATAAGTCCCGTTTGGAAGGTTCATTGAAAAAGATGATCCGTTGAAACTGGCCAGGTTTCCACTGCCCTGCAATCCAAAATACCATGAAGTGCCCAAAGGAAGTCCAGATTCGGATACGTTTACAGAATAAGTTACCATCCTGAAACTCACGTTTATGTAATCCCCTTTCCCTGCAACTGTAAAGATTCCGGTATGGTTAAACGGTGTGAAACTTTTATTTCCAGTTGCTATTGTAAAATAATAAGTGCTATTCGGTGCGTTAAATTTTATGGATGAACCTGTTGATTTATAGTTTTCCCCATTTGACAGGTTAAGATACCATAATGTGTCAGAGGGTAAACCTTGCTCTTTAAAATATACACCATAAGTAGAGGCACTGAACTCTATCATTATATTCAGACCGGAACCCATGACGGCCAGAGTTTCGTTGGAAGGGTCTGGGTAATAAGATCCGGATTTTAATATCGTCAATGGATATGTTCCATTTGTCAGATTGAGGACAATACTGTTTCCATTGATTGAAAGGGTTTCGTTATGAAGTATTATTGTCCAGGAAAGCATATCCGGAAGACCATTTTCTGCTATCACCACATTATATAATTTTAGATACTTGGCTTCCAGTACAACATTACGGAAACCACTATTTATATTGATGCTTATTGGTTTCTCATAACCTGATACATTCAAAAAATTAAGGTTAAATGAATTATGGGATATGGTGAAATTCAGGAAGGTCGAACTGGAAATGTACTCATGTCCTTCGTATGAAATGCCCCATTTATTGTTGCCAGCGATTCCACTTTCCCTGAGAGTTACACTTCTTGTATTATAAATTGGAGATGATATGTACAGTTCGTCATTGTATGAATCAGGAAGAACTGCAGTATCAAGTGATGCCCCAAATGCGATACCCTGAATCTCGCCCACAAGTGTTATGTTATTAAGTGGTTCCACGAATCCGTTATATATGTGAATTGTGGTATTTTCATTCCTGTAGCTGAAAATATAAAAACTACCAGATCCGTTGTTGTAATACATCTCATCAGGTCCATAGCCAAGGTTCCATGTCTTAATTACGGTACCGTTGACGGAGGACTCCATGAGAGAATGACCTGATATTATGGAGAATATAGAGTATACTCTATTATTGGCTGAGTTGTAAATTATGGAATTTGGTGACGTGTTTCTTGTGAGATTGAATCCGTAAAGCAAGGAACCGTTTCCGCTAAGGTAATAGATCTGTTTTGCACCACCTTTAAGCCCAGTATAAATTGTTGCAGACGTCTTAACAAAAATATTTCCGTTATGACTGTCCAGCACAATCTGCGAGACAGGTGAATTAAAATTTACTGAACTGATCCCGTTGGTTGGGCCTATCATGGTCATTGTGTCGGAAAGATTGGTTACAAATAGGTTACCTGAAATTGGATCAAAAAGAATATGGCTGGGGAAATCAGACACAGAGAGATTCATGGTGACAGTATTGTTAATGCTAATATATGATATGGAAGAACTCATCAGGTTAGCCACGTAAACAGTTCCACTGGAAGGATTAACTGCAAGAGATATTGGGTCCATTCCGACTTTTAAGGTCTTATAAATTTTCCCAATGCTTGCATTTATTATTGAAACAGTTCCGTTATATACGTTTGCTGAGTAAAAAAGTCCATTTACAGGATTATAGATTGCATTGTATGGACCGTAACCCGTCTCATGGTAAGAGTAAATACCCTGGATTATGGAATTATTTTCAAAGGAGAGCGTGCTGGAAATTCCAGCCTCTGATCTGAATAAAATGTCTACATGGATACCAGACGACTTTATGGAAAATTCCCCAGATGGTTGAACCGGGTAAAAAACTCCCGAATTTGAAATATTGTAGCTGTAATTTCCATTTGGCAGGTAAGTAGAATATGTTATGTTGTATGTGGAGTGAGTCTTACCCTCAAGTGTTATATTCCACTCCGTGCCAATTGGTAGGCCAGCCTGAACAAAATTCACTGGATAAAGCAAAACTCCATTCTGCGATAGATCATTTGGCGAAAGATTCACTGCGGAAGAAAGAGAATACGACGACGCCTGGCCATATCCATTACGTGGACCGTCCGTTTTACTCATGGAATTATGATGAATAACAACATTATTGGAATGATTGGAGATGTAAGAAGGTTGCAAATTTGTTGCAGCAGAGAGATTTCCATGATTAAAGTCCCCACTGGAATAAGCCACAGATAACGATGAAATCACCACTATGGCTGATATCGCTACGGCAATTGCAATTGACCTCTTTTTCAACAATGGGGTATGGTATATGTATTTAAAAACTTTTAAAAATATTTAAACATCTACAATTACCTACATAAGCTGTGCATTACGAAAGAAGCTAATTAAATGGTTACTACCTCATAATTTTAACATAATGATAATTATATTAGGTATGGATGAACATCCAGATTTGACATGAATATCAAAAACTTTGGACCTTATCCCTGGAAAAATTATTAATCGCCGCCCTTATTGTCATGTCAATGGATCTGAGCAAATCTGAAAACATTGTCCTCAATGTCTTATGGAACCTGGAAAAGAAAGGTGTACATAAAGTATCAGAAGCAGACATTGTAAATCAGTGTAAACTTAGCCCTGTTGGAGTCTCGAGTGCTGTTTCATGGCTGGATTTCAAGAAACTGATCAATTTGGAGCGCAAAGAATTTTCAGAATACGATGTTACTACTGAGGGAAAGGAATATATCCATAACGATCTACCTGAAGCCAGACTCCTTAAACTTCTCAAGGAAAGAAAAAAGATAAGTGTCAGGGAAGTTATGGATCTACTCGGTTCCGAAAAAGGGAAGATAGCCCTTGTTCAGCTGTCTAAATTCAGCATGAAACCAGATAGAGGAGAAATTTCATTTTACGAGAACCCTAGTGCCGAAAAAGAATTTGGAATCAGATTGCAGTTATTATCAAAAATCTTGAGAAATGAAAAAATAGATGCCAGTGAATTATCCGTTTTGAAAGAACTTCAGAAAAGGGGACTCATAGAGGAAAGAAAACGATTTAAAAGACTCGTTTCGCTTAGTCAGGCTGGAATTGATCAGGTTAAAAATTCTGGCTTAACTGAAAAGATAGAAAGACTCACTCCTGAAATCATAGCAGATGGGTCCTGGAAGGGAAAAGAGTTCAGAACCTATGATCTAAATGTTCCGGTTGAAAGAATCCAGAATGGATCCCTGCACCCTCTAACATACCTTATAAGAGAAATCCGCGAAATTTTCCTCGAAATGGGGTTCACTGAAATGCATGGCGACTATGTACAGTTTGCCGGATGGAATATGGATGCCCTGTTTATACCTCAGGATCATCCCGCCAGGGATCTCCAGGACACATTCTTTCTAAAATCAAAATACGAATTGAACTTCGACCACCCCGAGATTTTAATGAAGGTCGAACGTGTACACCAAAAAGGTATTCCGGGTTATTCTGGATGGAAGTATGCATGGAAAGAGGAAAAAGCAAGGGAACTTTTGCTACGGACTCACACTACAGTCAATACAATCAGATATCTCTATGAACACCCTGAGCCTCCATCTGCCATATTTTCCATAGAGAAGGTTTTTAGGCACGAAAGCGTCGACTGGAAACACCTTGCTGAGCTTCACCAGATTGAAGGGGCTGTGCACAGTAAAGACGCAAGTCTCTCCTCACTTAAGTGGTTGATGAGAACGTTTTATAAAAAACTTGGATTTGAGAAACTGAATTTTATACCTGCGTATTACCCATACACCGAGCCAAGCATGGACGTGGTGGTGGAGATCAATGGAAGGGAAGTAGAGCTTGGTGGATCTGGCCTCTTCAGACCAGAGGTTCTCCGGCCAATCGGAATAAAGGACAATGTCATAGCATGGGGCCTTGGGCTTGAGAGACTCGCCATGCTTTACTACGACCTGACGGACATCAGGGGAATTTACGAAAGTGATATAGACTGGTTAAGGAACTATAAGATTCGAGTTAAATAATTTCCAGTCCATTTCGTCGGGAGGCGCATATCTCACACATGGATTCTTTTCTTAAGTGGATTTCGCAGACAGGTTTATAGCAGAAAACACACTGTTTTGAGGCAATCTCACCGCATATATAGCATAATTCTACAGTAACCACTGAATAATTATAATAAGGATAGTTATAAATTTGATCCTAAATTTTGAATGCATGGCTTGGGCATTGTTATTTTTCAAGGATTCTTTGCACTACAAAGAGAATAGAAGATGAAAAGGATTATTATTTCTTGATAGCTTAGGCATATAACATGGATGAAGGTACAGTTTCAATAAGAAATGCCAATCCTGAAGACTGGGACCAGATTAGCAAGCTATCCTCAATCTCAGGGTACGAGGATTATATTAATGAAATGGGTCCAATTTTTCTTCAAGATGGTACGATCCTAATGGCTGAAAATAAAATTCTCCTGGGTTTTATGAAGATCACCATCCTGCCTGATGGATATGCATGGTTCAGTGCAGTACGTGTACATCCTGATTATAGAAGACACGGTGTAGGTAACAATCTACTGCTGGAGGCACTTGAAAGGTCGCATAATGAGAATGCAGGTGGATGTAGACTCATGATAGAAGACAGTAATTTCAGATCAAAAGGTCTTGCTCTGAAAAATGGTTTTCATGAAGTTCTTGATCTTCTTTTATTTGAGGGTGGATTCAGCCTGGAAGGGCTTGAAGAAGATCAATTAAATGCTGATGAATACATCTCCATGGGATGGGAATTCTGCCGGTTCAATTCCAAATTGAAGGATTGTGTCCTAAAATATACATTAGATGATGGAAAGCTCTATCAATATGAAGATGGAAAGGGAAAGTACCAGTTTATCACCAAGCCATTTTCCACGAAAATTTCAACCGATGTGAGATACAGTGCAGTTCCATATCAGGATGTCCCTGTATCCTTCCCCTTGAAACCAGTTGAAGGTTTCAGGAGAGCACAGGTATTCGAGATAAAATTCTAAAATTTTCTTGACAATATTATCATTCTTTCAGAAAGTTTCTCAAGCTGTTCCCGAAACAGTTCATTCTTTTCTGGCTGGGTTTGTAGAATATCCTCAAGCAGGGAGATGAAACCTGAAATTTCCCCAAGAATTCCTTCCACGGTTCTGGGAGTTCTCCCAAACCTCATTCCGGTCATTTCCAGGCTTGATTTTCCTTCAGAAGTCAGTTCGTATTTTCCGTCACTCAGTTTCACTATCAAACCATCCTGGACCATTGATTCAAGCATGGGATAAACTGAACCAGGGGAGGGTCTCCACCACCCAAGAGTCTGTTTTTCCATCTCGTCCATTATCCCCGCACCATTCAAATTTTTCTCGTAAAGGAGATTGAGAATCCAGTATCTGAGACCACCACGTTTCCTGCCAGTACCCATACCCATGAACATGTTATATCGATATCGAATATTCGACGTTAAGTTATTAATATTGGCTTTTCGGAAACATGATGTAATACCTTGAATGGAACAACTCATCAAACTGACCTTAACATGGATCAAATTGAGATGAGAGAGATGGAGACAAATCAAAAAAAGTGGAGGAACATATATGGTATCTAAAATCCTTTAAAGCCACAGGCCAACATGGGACAGGCACCCTGTGAGCAGTGTAGTGGATGTAAGGGAAGATCATGGACGTGCTTTCTTTTTTCTATGGAATGAGGAATAGATTGCTGAAACAATACCAGCTGCAATCATTCCAATCAGAAGGATGTCCCTCTCAATTACCGGTACCAGTGAAATATGTTCAGAAACATTTTTCGAGGGAAGTTTTGCATAAGGCACAAGTTTCCAGAACATAACACCACTGCCAGATACGTTTTCAATCTTTAGAACCGCAGTATTGTTATCTATGAAGTATACGTTAAAATTTGCGTATGCTGTCCCATTTATAATCACACTGGATGAAAACAATAAACTTTGTGTTTCATAAGAGAGATTTACAAGGTTAAGCAGGACTATGGCAGTACCGTTGGTAGCAGAAGAGTAGGAAATTTCAACATACCCATGTCCAGATATCAGATCCTGCACTGTCATATTGATAGTCGTTAAGTTAAGAAAACTTCCCGAGTAATACGCCACCTGATCTGGAAGCTGTGAAAGTGTTAGATTCATCATTGTACCAGAATGAAAGGTATCTGTGAGGGTTTCAGGAAAGTATCCGCTGGCGTATGCTGAAATTTTATAGGTTCCGGCATTTACCCATATCTGGTAATAACCGGTTGCATTCACATAAGCCGGGAACTGGTTAAAAGCAACAGATGTATTGTTTGAATTTGTAAATCCATTAACAAATTCAGGATTGAATATTCTTGTAGTGTTAATTGTAACGGTTGTCGTTCTGTTTGCTCTGATTGAAACTTCAGATGTAAACCCTGCATACTTACTGTTCATGGTTGAAAGGTAGTAGTTACCGGCAGGGAGAGATACATTGAAAATATCACCATACACTGGTATCCCCATTCCGTCAGCCATTACTATGGTACCATTCTGCACTGTTGAACCTGCCAGATATCCATAATCATGTATCCCATGAAGTGAAATGTTGATGAAATATGTGTTATTCAGATGCAGGTACATGTAGTTGGAATAAGGATCATAAGCATTCTCTGTCAAATTTATAAAGTAACCTCCATGAGTTTCGTTAATAGTGCCTGTACCATTTCTGACATTTATCTGCCGGCCATTGATGGTAAGAAATGCTGAAGATGGAGATATATTGAATCTTATTTCAGCAAATCTGAGGAAAAGTATGGGAACAGTGACATTTTCATAATCCAGAAATACCTTGCTCCGCATGATCCTTGCTGAGCAATTGGATTGCGTGCGAATGGAGTAAACATAATAACCTGCCGTTAAATTGAAGCTTATATTTTTTCCAGTTGTGTTTTCAGTCAATGAATTTCCAAGAGTTATTGACCATGTGGCATTGACGGGAAGTCCATTTTCATGGAAAATTAAAGTGTAATTTCTGTCCACATATGTTGAGAAGTTGTATGCATTTATAGATCCCCATCCTGTTACAAGACTGTAGCCCTTTGCTGCACTGTAGACATTATTATGTCCATGCACCACATTGTAAAAAGCCTGAAGCCGGTTGGAATGGGAACTGGAACCTGAGAAATAAAGACTCTGCCCAAGAAGGTAAATTGATGGATTGAGAAACCCGAGCTTACTCTGGCCTCTTGCGTGAAGAACTGAGTCCACTTCACCTATGATTCCTGCAGTAACAGGTGAGGAAATACTGGTTCCCTCCACGAGATAGTTTCTGGGGGTGGTGTTTCCTCCCGTTGCAAGTGTAACAATTGTGTTGTTTGCAACTGCTGAAATATCAGGAACACCTCTTCCAGATCCTTTTATGAGAGTGTTTGCCTCTGTTTCTGCCTGCCATGAAGGCTCCGGAAATACGTGGCTGATTCCACCGGTGCTTCCCCCAATGAAGGCTCCACTGATTATGGTTGAAATTATATTTGCCTGGTACCATGCAACCTGATTCTCAATTGTGTAGTTTGGATAAAGTGTCAGTGTAGTGCCACCAACCGCAGTGACTCCGAAATCATTATAGGACATTGCAGATGGAAACTCTACATAATCCCCCGGAAAACTTGGGTTGGATTGATAATCCGGACTCAGTGCATTGTCGCCAGAATCTCCTGAACTTGCAAGCACAGTTATTCCCCTTGCCTGAGCCTCCTGCAACCCCTCATACCAGGAACTGCTGTTATATTCAGGGCTTCCATAGGAGTTGCTTATGACTGAAACATTGTCAAGGGCACTTTTGTATTTCCCGGAAGGACTGAGGATGGACTGCAGTGCATCATCTATGGTTGTATTGGTTGGGGATAAGCCATATACGTTATAAATACTGGATCCTGGAGCTGTACTCCCAATCATTTCCAGATCAACACTATTTTCCACGTTTGATCCACTTGTATCATTTGCTGCTGACGGGCCTGGTGGTGGGGCCCCATTAAGTGGTACTCCGTATATTTTCGAATGTGGTTCGTATGATGGAATTGTCTGGTTATAATAATTATATATTTCGGTGGGGTAGAACGGAGCAACAGCTGCACCCGTACTGTTGGTTCCTGCCCAGAGGATTGTTGCTATGACCTCGTTTGTTGGATAACTTTCATTTAAAAGAGGGGTTTCATCATAAGCTGTCTGCAGGTATCTTCCAGTTATATTCGTTATCAATCCACCGGTGGGTGATTCTGTTTTCATGGATGAATTATGCCGCAGGGTATACGGAGATTCTATTGAAAGTGGAGAAATATCAGCAGAGGATCTGTCACTGAATCCAGAAACTCCAGCAACATCCTCTGAGAGGTATTTAGGGAGCGAGGGTGTCAAGTCTGATCCGTAAAGCTTAGCATTTCCAGATATGTAAGATATGATTCTGGTGTTGAAAGCTTTAGATATAATACGTGAATTTCCGCTCACAACTAAGGATATTCTGTTCGAAAATTTAGTGATTTTAAGTCCATTGAACGTGGAAAAATAGTTGGTAAAATTCTGATATTCAATGGAACTGGGGGAGTATTTAGCCACAAACTGGCTATTCGTCATATAATGATGATATTCAGGGTTTGAGGGATTTGATAAGTTAGAAAGAAAACTCAACAACTCACCCTCATGGGAAAGACCAAGTGTTATCATAACAGTCAGATTCCCATTGTAGAGATGGGATGTGTTATTAGACACCGAAACTAATGAACTGTATGGAAGGAACGACCTGGAAAGTAATCCAACAGAATCCGTCTTATCCTGATTTTCGGGCGATGAATGAGAGGAAGTGACTACCATATTATCTGCAAGGGAGACGAATGATAGTCCAAGCATTATTACGATAATGAAGGAAATTAAAAATGCTCTTCTTCTCATTGGATTATTAAAACAACACACTATAAAGCATTTATCGATTTTTTCCATTAATGAGTCTCAGGCGACTGGAACCAAATATTGAATGTTACCCTCCCTCGACATGACGAAAGAGGTTTTCCACTTCAAATATTACCGGGAAATCCCCAGGACTTTAATTCTCCTCTCCTCGAAGGTACTCTGTCCTTCATGCTAAGCTATCTGATTATACGGATTGCGGCACGCATAAAGCATAGTGCTATCCAACCCATTTCATTTCTGTCTGCCAGTAGACTGAACACTATTCTGGCAGCAATATTATGTTTTCGTTCGTTTTCATTTCCTATTCTTGGAAAGGAGTATTTCCTTTCGAAATGTTAAAGGGGACGCAGCTAATGGAGATAGCATCTCGGTTAATCACTTCTGTCAAATCGTGAAATAGAAAGAGTGAGATTATTATCGCTCTATTCGTTGCGCAATATATAGTGGGTCTGCCCGGATTTGGACCGGAGTTTCCAACTCCCGAAGCTGGAAGGATACCAGGCTACCCCACAGACCCTAATAGTTGAGGTTTTATGGTTTTACAAGATTGATTTAGTCGTAATAAGTTTATCTCTGACGTATTTCGGGTCCAACGGGTGTTCGGATGTAATCTCCATGTCGGAATTTCAGGTTCCGCCTGGATTTACTGATTACTTTCAGTTTAATACATTTTGGATTCAAAGAGCTGTATTGATGACTGTGTAGGATTATTGCAGGACTTCAGGAACTGTTTCTTCGGTTAATAGTTCTCTTTTCCCGGGGAATTTGTTCTACTCAGGATGCACCGGACATCTCCCTGGAACCTGAATGTCGGTTCAGAACCGAATTAATAGTACTCCCTGTTTTCCTCTCGATAAGGTTCTAAAATACTATTAGACTAGATATCACGCAGATCGAATTATGTGGGAATAAAAATATGTGTGTAATTAATCTAAACCGGTCAAAAATTCTACTTCTGCTGTTTCTTTTTCCCGGAAGAGGTGGATTTTTCGGTTTTTGGTTTCTCCTGTTTAGGTTCCTTTCTTATCTCTGTATATCCACATTTTCCGCAACTGTATCTATCTGCGTGTTCAGCCAGAAAAACTCCAGAACCGCATCTTGGGCATGATCGTCTCCCCCTTACGAGTTTATCACCCTCAACCGAGTATAATTCCCTTTTTTGCATTATGCCTTTGCCTCCTTGGTTTTAAGATTGTTTCGGTATAACTCATAGTCAGGTTCGTAGAGCATGGCACTTTCCTTGTCCTTGTAGATTTTAGCATAGCCCTTAAGAGAATGCAGTCCCGTACCCTGGATATTTTTGTCTATAACAACAAGATCAATCTTTGAACCCGTGTTTTTAGCAAGCATATCTCTGATGCTGTCCCTCTTGGGTGTAGGAGAATCCTTATAGTTAACTGTATACCTTATCTCTGTCCTCTTCAGCAGTTTGTTTTCAACACTGCTCTCAATCTTTATTTCCGCCATTCTATATCCATCCTTTTTAATAGATCATCAATTTTTCTCTTCAATGATTGTGTCACTTCAAGGCACGCCATACCTGTATCCGGAATGCCGTATGCTATCACCGTATCCAATTTTGAATAAAAAATTATTGGTATTACTGCAAGATCTTCCTCCCCATCAATTTCGATTCTTGTTTTTTTCTTTTCTCTAAAAATTTTTTCCAGTGCAATAAAAAGATCATGTGTTATAACACCGGGTGGGTTAAACAACCTAATTGAGCCTTCTTCGTGAAAAAAAGATCCGTCCGTCGTCCTCTTTGTCTTGAGATCAACTACCTGTAGGAAGATATCAATGGAGGCAGCCCTGAGATTTCTGGTGGTGACATCACCAACCGAACAAATTGTTCTCCCAGCATATCTTTCTAAAATAATGTCAGGAGAACATAATTCACCGTTACTTTGCGATATTTCTCTTCTTATCTCTGGGGAAACGATAAATTTACTGCCGGACTTTAATCGCATATGCACCTTTTTCAGAAATCCCGGCTCTGGCAGCTATGGTGGAATTCGCCGGCTCAGTGACAATGACAAATCCCAGCCAGTCAGGGGTTGTCTTTTCCTCAGGATGGAAGGCGCAGTTCTTTTCTATGGTTATTCTCCTGCATTTTTTACATGCTCTGTTTACCTGTTTCATTTAAAATACCTCAATTTTCAATTTTTTTCTTGTAGAGCCACTGAAGCTTGCCGAGACCCATCTGTTTCATGGTGAACCCTATTCTGCTGTCCCTGACGTTTGAGCTGCTCAGATTAAGATTTACAATTTTGACTCTAACCTTGTCTCCCGCCTTGAGATCCCGCTTTGTGTCCTTCCCAATGAGTCTCTGGTTATCAAGGTCAATATCGATTCTGTCATCCATTATCTGACTCAGATGCAGGAGTCCTTCAAACGGACCAAATTTAATGAATGCCCCAAGTTTAGTAATCGATGTGATGTAACCCTCAACAATCTCCTGAAGTTCAGGGTAAAAAGCAAGAGCCTTATAGGCAACGGCCTGGTAAACGCCACCATCTCCATGAACTATGGCGCCATCCCCATGGCGTTTTACCTCTGTTATTGACACAACAAAACATTTCCCCGCAGGTCTGTCATTGTTGTTCTCGTCGAAAACGTCAATCAACTTTCCCTCAAGTGATTCTCGCGTCACATTCACAATGGCGCTATCGTAATCGTTTCCGAGCATCTCTGGTGGAATTCTCGCTATATATTCATCCTCAACAATTATGTACATTAGAATCAACCTTTTTAATCCTCTGTCGTGTTCACTTCTTCCAGAGTTAAGCCATAATGGCTAAAAATGGAATTTCATGACCACATCACATGGACGGAATGTATATCGCATATTTTTAATTAAGCTTGTGCTTTATCAGATTTAATAATTCCTCTGAGTTGGGATGCCCGTTTATATTGGAACCTTGTAAGTAGATAAAAAAATTTGATCTTGTCAATAAGAAAATTTTTAAAGGGAACTATTTTCCCTGGGCCTTTGTGTCTCTTTCTCTTATTTTGTTGTCTGTCTTGTTATCCCTGTCTCTGAGTTTATTCTCTGTTTTCCCCTCTCTCTTCTTGATCTTTTCATCCATCTTACTGTCTTTGTTCTTCTGCTTGTTGTCAGTTTTGTTGCCCAGTGCAACATGATTGCGTTCTATGTGATCGTCCAGTTCCCTTTTCGATTCGAAAGACTGACTACAGTCTTTACATTCGTATTTCATGGTTTCCATTTTATTAACCTCAATTTACTATACCGTTCCGGCATATACAAGAAATGAATTTGTAATACATAGTTTAAGGGTTTTTATACTAATTAGGAAGGTAACCTACACCTGGGTCATCTTTACATTTTTCAAATGGAAGTTTTATCACAGTGAGCGGGAATACCCATCTCTACAGAGGTGGGATGAAAGCGAACACAAAATTGATATGCTTTTGTTGTATGTAATTGTGTCCACACCTGAAACGGTAAGGCACTCCCTTGAGGAGTAAGACTGTTAAGCTGGACTGTTCGAGAGAACATATCGGTTTCAGCGGCATGATCTTCGTGAGAAGAAGGGACATATACCTCAATCCCTCGGCTGAAATCAGGCTGTGGAGCGTTTCCTGAAAGGGATAAAGAATAGCTTCCTTCCTCCGGTAAAGGAATGTCAACCAGCCAATAGTAGCCTAATAAGGTTACAAGCCCACCTCTTCAGAGGTGGGTAGTTGACGTACTCTCTGTCTTCTTGTTGATACATTTGCCTTCCTTCAGGTATATGTCTTCACATTGATGTATTATCTTCCAAAAATTCAGATCAGACCTATCACATTACCTTCACATTCATTTTAATCATCCATGAACATGACTTCGAACACATGAAACGACTATGTTCATGAAGGCGGGCAGTGACGAAATGACACTGTCAGAATTCAGGGGGTTTCATGTTCAATTTCTATTTCACTGAAACCATGAAAT
>JAKADT010000005.1:13671-38233 GCA_021820245.1 Thermoplasmata archaeon
ATCATCCATGAACATGACTTCGAACACATGAAACGACTATGTTCATGAAGGCGGGCAGTGACGAAATGACACTGTCAGAATTCAGGGGGTTTCATGTTCAATTTCTATTTCACTGAAACCATGAAATCGTTCTTGTGGGTTTCTCTTTTTTCTAGCAAAACATATAATGGATCAAAAGGATCATTACATATGCTTGACACTGAAACATACAACCTATTCAGAGAATCTGTCAAAGAGTTTGCAAAACGTGAAGTCATGCCAATTGCGGTAAAAATGGATAGAGAAGATTATTTTCCCATTGATGTCTTCAGAAAAATGGGGAAGGCTGGATTCCTTGGTACGACTATTACTGAGGAATTTGGAGGTTCTAATATAGGATACGAGAGTCAGGCAATTATCGAAGAGGAATTGGGATATTATTCACCGTCACTTGCCCTTTCATACGGTGCACACAGCAATTTGTGCCTTGATAATCTATTCAGGAACGGCTCAGATGAGATCAGGAGAAATTTTGTTCCGAAACTCGCAGGTGGAGAGTGGCTTGGCTCTCTCTGTCTGACAGAACCTTCTTCAGGTTCAGATGCACTTGCCATGAAGACACATGCGGAAAAAAATGGAGATCATTATGTTCTTAATGGTTCTAAAACCTTCATTACAAACGCACCATATGCGGATCTCTTTCTGGTGTATGCCAGAACCGGAACAGAATATACCGCGTTCGTAGTACTCTCTGGGGATGAAGGATTCAGCAGAGGTAAGAAGTTTGACAAAATGGGGATGAGAGGTTCACCGACCGGTGAAATCTTCTTTGACAATATCAAGCTCGGGTCTGACAGGGTGGTTGGAGGTCCTGGAAATGCCAGGAATATAATCCTGAGTGGCCTGAATGCTGAACGTGTGATTTTATCGTTCATATTTAATGGAATCTCCCGTAGGTCTCTTGAAATTGCCATCGACTACTCAATCAATAGAAAACAGTTCGGACAGCCAATTTCAAATTTTGAGCTGATTCAGGAAAAACTTGCCATTATGTATACAAAACTTGAAACAAGCCGACTCCTTTGTGGAAAGGCCTTGCGAACCCTTGATACAGATAGAATGGATGTCCTTAGCGCTGCCTCTGCTATTTTTTATGCAGCCGAGTCTGCCGAATATATCAGTAGAGAGGCAATACAGATTCTTGGCGGTGTCGGGTATATAAGGGAAGGAGAGGTTGAGAGACTCCTGAGGGATGCAATATTGGGACAGATAGGTGCTGGAACAACGGAAATTAGGAAAAAGCTCATATCAGCATCCCTTGTCAAAAGATATAAGGAAAAAGGCAATATGGAGGACTGAGTGTTACAGAAATGCTTTGTATATTGTGTGGAAAAGAAGAGGCTACTCATGGCAGGCTTTGCAAGAATTGCCTTGCTTCCACAATAAGCCTTAATATTCCAGAATTCATGGACATTACCCTGTGCCCAAAATGCGGATCCATAATGGTGGGAAAGTCATGGTACAGGGGAGAAATTATTCCCAGGATAGCTAAGGCATTAAAAAAGTTAATAATTCTCAACAATCCAACTTTCAGGCTTGACATATCCTCAGTGAGTGAAGATATTGAAAATGCTACGGTTGGGGCTCATCTTGAGGTATATCATAATGAGACACTCCTGATGGAACAGGATATAACAATAAAACTGAAGATTACCAGGAACAGCTGTCCAACCTGTAACAGGGTTTCTGGTTCTTATTATGAATCCATACTGCAGGTCAGAACTTTCTCACACGAAGTTACGGAGGTGATAAATGAAATCGAGAACTTTTCAACAAAGTTCATAGAGAACATCGAGGGAGGAAGTCCCACATCATTCATATCGAAGATAGTCCACCAGCGAGAAGGAGTGGATATTTTCCTGGGCAAGAGAAGTGATGCACTCAAACTTTCAAAGATGATCATGGACAGATATTTCAGTAACCTCAAAGTCTCCAAATCGCTTGCCGGAATGAAGGAAGGGAGTGAGATATACAGATACACTTATTCTATCAGAATTTTTAATCTTAACCTCGGATCAATTATAGAAAGTAGGTCTCAGAAATTTATAGTAACAGGAATTCATCCTCAGAGCCTTCATGTAATCGACCCAAAGAACATGAACAGAACAGTATTGAAGAGGTCAGATGTATTTGATGAAAACTGGAAGATAATAGATCCTTCAGGCAACCTGAAAAAGTTCATAGTGTTATCCAGCAGTAATGGAGAAAGCGAGGTAATGGATACTGTTACATTCAAGACACATACCGTGAAACTGGTAACGGAGAAGAAGGAAGTTGATCTCATCCTCATTGATAACAACATCATACTTCCACAGTGATGAGAAGCCAACATATATGAAATTCCAACATATGCTGTGATGATTTTATGAAGATCAGATCAGAATGGGACCAGTTAAAGGAAGTTATGATGCACAGGCCGGGTATTGAGATCGATTATGCAATGCTTTCACCCCGGCCTTTCCTGTTCGAAAGGCCATTCAAGACCTCAGTGGCAATCAAAGAGCATATTGCCCTTCAGGAAATACTTCAGGATAATGGTGTTAAGGTCAGAATACTGAAGGATGAAGTGGTAAAAAGAGCTGATGAAAATAGATCTTTTCGCAAGGCGCTGGAAGATAAAATCATCAATACAGTCTCATTCTATGGTTCAGTTGAATCAAGTCAGGCCGCTAAAGATCAGCTTAAAATAAACATAACAGAATTGGATTCTTCAACACTTTTTAACACGCTGACTCTTGAGCCATCAATTGATCTCAAGAAGGAAGGTGGAAACATGGTTGAGTATCCGACTGTTTATTCCAATATCCCACTGGCAAATCTATACTTCATGCGTGATCAGCAGGCAGTATCATCAGGTGGAGTTATAATCGGAAACATGAAACGACGTCAGCGAATGAAAGAACCCGAGATCACGGAGTTCATTTTCAGAAAGGCACTTGGTCAGGAGAATCTGGTAAAAATATCGGGCAATGGACTCTTTGAGGGAGGAGATTTTATACCGGCCGGGAAATTCTGCCTAATAGGCGTTGGAACCAGAACTAACATGGAGGGAGCCATGCAGGCAATGAACTCGGGATTAATTGACTTTGATGAAGTTTGCGTTGTCGAAAATCCCGTATATGATTTCATGGAAGAGGACAGGGACCCAATGGTTAACATGCATCTGGACACCTTCTTCAACATCGCTGCAGATGGAGTTGCTGTGACCTCAGTGGAACTTTCCAGGAAAGCAGGCGTTACAGTTTATGGAAGAAGTGGAGATGAGTATATCAAAACAGGAGAAAGCACTTTGTATGAATACCTTGCAGAAAAAAGTTTCAATTTTGTGGATCTCAGCATAGCGGAACAGATGAGCTATTCCTCGAACTTCCTTACACTGCGTAATGGTACAATTGTAGCAGTGAATGCACCGGATGTGCTTAAAAGGCTTTTAAGAATAGGAATTTTCCCAAGTAATCTACAACAGGCAATTAAAAAGGAGATGAGTTCAGTCAGGGATAATGAAATGTTTCCATTCAGCAGATCTGTGAAGGAAATGGGAATTGAAAGCCTGGTCGTAAATCTCAATGAACTGACTGGAGGCTATGGTGGAGCACACTGCATGACCGCTGCCCTTATACGTTGAATATAATAAAGGTCATAATTTTTTTTAGAAATCGTTTAATTTTCTCCATAAAATTAAATCGAAAGGTTTAACTTTGCTTTTCTATTACGAGGGTACCACGTATAATTCAAGATTTAGAGGGATTTAATGGCAAGAGAAAAAGGTCAGAGAAAAGGCAGGGATAAATGGAAAGAAAAATCATGGTACACCATAATGTCACCAGACTACATGGGAGGAAAAGAGCTTACGGTGAGTCCAAGTTCTGATGAATCATCCATGATAGGCAGGCACATTGAGGTCTCTATTGCGGATCTTACCGGCAACTTCAAGAAATCAAACGCAAAGGTTATTTTCAGGGTTGATTCCTGTCAGGGAAGTAAATGCAGCACCACGTTCATTGGTCATTCCATTAGTGATGATTATATTAAGAGAATGGTAAGGCGAAGAAAAGAGAGAATAGATATAATAAAAACATTCAAGCTCCAGGATAATTTTCAGGTTGCGGTTAAAATTGTAGTTGTAACGGATGGAAAACTGACCAACACAAAGAGACTTGAGATACGAAACACAATAAGTGAGTTTCTTAAAACACGGTTGGAAAACACTGCTCCTGCTGATACTGCAAAATACATTATAGGGGACGATATTTATAGTGATATTGTCCAGGCAACAAAGGATGTTTATCCGATAAAGAAGCTGGAAGTCAGGAAATCGGAATTTTTTACAGCGGGTGAACAGAGAACAATGACCAGTGTTCAGGAAGACACACAGACACCTGAACAGGTTTAATTTTTTAAAGAGCCGGGGTGGCTCAGTTGGTAGAGCGCCGGACTCATAAGTTTCCTAAAAACTGAGAAATCCGGAGGCCTCGGGTTCAACCCCCGATCCCGGCATCGGAGATATTCATGGACAAATTCGTCTTTATCTCAAATCAAAAAGATTCGATTTGCACTTTATGAAAATCATCAAAAATCCTGGGGAATATCTTAGTTTGGTTTTCTTATAACTTCAAATTTCTTTTCTTTCTTAACGAAAGCATACAGACCCATTATCCCCCCTATTGCTTCAAGCGGTCCTATGACGAAGAAATATAAAGGAACCATCATGATTGCCTTCCGTATAAAATGGTTCTTGTCCTTTGAAAACGAATTGTTTATGTGAAGCCCGTTCCAGTAAAACCATATCCAGAAACTGAACATGAATGACCACATCAATCCAACAGGCCAGGTTATCAGTTCAAATGTTATTATGTGCAGAGACTGAAGTATGAGTATCCCCAGGAAAATATTCTGGCCAATCATGCTGCTCCAGAATATTACTGAATATATCAGCATGGCACGGTATTTCCAGGGCAAAGGGCCATATAAGCCGAGATTGGTAAGATCCACAAGCCACCTCTTTCTCTGTTTCAGCATATCCCTGACATTAGATGGGGAAGCACCATAGGTGAAGGCAGGCAAAAAAGATGATTTCCCTCTGTACTTCTGTGAAAATCTCAAACCAAAACAGCTATCGTCTGAGATTGGCTTATCACTGTTGTCCCAGCCGATATCCGCTTCAACATCCGCCCTCACAAGCAGGTTCTCCCCATGGAGGCCCACAAGAGGAGTTCTAAGCAAGGATGTAAAGAAATAAAATCTTGTAAGATCATCTGTTGGTCTCATGGAATCAGCGAACTTGGCAATGGTGGAGTGTGAATTCTCATGTGGAAAAGCAAGGACACCCTGTGCCAGTATATATTTTTCACCCTTGAATTTTATGTGCTCTGCTATTGCCGCTATGGTATCGGATCGTACTGACGCATCGTCATCAAGATGGAACGACCAAGTGTCTGTATTGCACTGCCCATCCATCGCAAGTTTTTCAATACAGTACTGAAGGGCTCTTGACTTATGCATTGCTCCAAATCTGGTTTTGTAACCTAATGGAACCACAACAACCTCAATGTGTTCATTGTGGAATTTTTCCCTTATCTCCGCTAGAGCTTCGGACCATTCTTCGGTTATGAGGTAAATCCTCCAGTTGTCGAGATTCAATGGAGCATATTCAAGTATGGAATTTACAACTCTTGAAAGTGCAGGAAGAACATCGTAACTTCCCACCGTTGGAATGATAAAATTAACCTGCTTGGAAGTTCTGCCCTTGAAAGTGGATATTCTGAAGCTTCTGGACCCTATGGCCCCTACAAAAGAGATTATGATTATAGGCATTCCCACAGACCATGAAATCGTGGAGTAAATAGTAAAAACATTCCATACATTGGTTACATTGTTAAGGATGAGTAATATAACAATGGAAAAAACTGCAACGAGAAGCCACAGACTTATTCCCATCTTTGGACCCAGCTGTTTCTGCTCATGGGAATCCTCCATGTCAGACAATATATGATGCATCTTAAAGAATATTTGCATTACATTATAAATAACTTACCACCGAAATAATTAGTTTTCCTCTGTTTCATAATGGATAAAAGTTTCCATTCCCCAACATGCCGATGATCTTCCAACCTGTAGAGTTGACCCAGGAGATGAAAGATACAGAATTATTTTCGAACTGAAGGTTCTTATAATGTTCAGTTTCAACAAAGAAGGAGTCAATTTTTTCAGGTATAATACTTACCATCTTGCTTTGTTTTGAACAGACAAAACCCTTATTAGCTTTACAATTCTTTCAGTGTGGCTATGAAAATAAGCGAAGGAGATTATTACGATCTGATCACTTATCTGACTGGTCTTTTTGGAATTAAGAAGATACCTGAGGTGTCCATTGACAAATATAAGATTAAATTTGATAAGGCGTCTATTGTTGTATCGGCGGACACTGGCGAGTTATGTCATATAGATCGCTTTCCTGAAAAAGAAGAGAGAGATAAGATAAAGTCCCTGTCTCTTGAGGTTTCTGGTATATCTCCTGGGAACCGTATGAATGTTAGCATTAATTGGGATTTTGTTGAATTCCAGCCGGATCCTAATGTCAGGGATGCACGTGAATTTCTAGAAGTCCTGGACAGATCCACTTTCAGATATTTCTGAGTAGGGTTTTTCTTGTACAGACATGAGGATTCACTGGCGGTCAGACCCGAAGTTTTTTTTGCAGGAGAGGTCGGATCAGTACGAATAGGAAAGACACAATCAGGATCAACAGTATCATTACCAGTTGATGCAATGGACAGCCATATTCTTATTCTTGGAAAGACAGGCATGGGAAAATCAACCGTCCTTAATTCCCTTTGTGAAGGTATAATATCATCTAAAATGGGGAATGTTGTTTTGATCGATCCTCATGAAACGCTTTCACGACGCCTTCTATCTAAAGTTGAAAAGGACAGAATTTATGCCCTTTCAACGGCTGTTGAGACCGTGGGCGATCTAAAGAAGAGCATTCAGTTCAACGTTCTTCGCGGCGTCGGTACTGTTCATAACAGGGACGTTATTTCTGGTTGGATAAGAGATCTGTTCTTTCACGAGGAGGTTTTTTCTGGGGGTACATGGGGACCCAGGCTTGAGGTTGTCTTCCGGGTTCTTCTCTCAGATTACATGGAAGTTGTGAGCGATCCATCACTGAAAAATTTCCTTCAGGTCATTTCAAGTGTGGAAAATATCAGGGATTATCTCAGGAAGACAAAAAACAGGACTTTGTCAGCGTACTTTACGGATCTGGCATCCAACCAGAAGGCATGGTTAGAGTATATCAGCAGCACTGTGAACAAACTTCTTCCCATCGTTAGTAACAGTACCATACAGGACCTCATAAACGGTGAAAATGAAAACAGATCGTTGAATGATTTTATGGAACAAGGTTCTGGTTTTATACCAATAATGATGGATAAGATGACACTTTCTGAGGAAACGTACAGAATTGCCTCAATTCTTATGCTTTCAGTAATATTCAATATATTGAGATCATCAGATTCTTCTGGAAAGATCGTTAAGACATATATAATGATAGATGAGGCACAGTCGATTCCCGCAGGAATTATGCTACGCCTCCTGAATGAAGGGAGGAAGTATGGCATAAGGTTGATCTTATCCACACAGCATCTGAGGGGATTGAGCACCGAGATCGCAAGGTCAGTGCTTGCAAACGTTGGGACTTTCATTTCGTTCTCCATATCGGGGGATGATGCCCAGACCATATCAGATAACATTTTTCCCTTCCCCTCCAGCAGGAGAATTGCGGAAATAATGAAAGCCCAGGGTAAACACAACGCACTTGTGTGGAATCTCGCTGCAAATGGTCAGAGTGGTCCGCTTTCCTTCAGGACCTCTCCTCTGGAAAGTATTGAAAGAGATGTCTCTGGAGAAATTGTGAGAGAATGCGTTTTGAAATATGGGTCCATGGTCAGGGAAAATAGGGAAACCCAGGCATCATCATTGCACCAGGGCATACTGGAGGTATTCAGGGACCTCATAATTAAAAATGGGATCGTATGGGAAGATTCAAAGCGTGTTTCCGGTCATGTTCCCGATGGGATGTTTCTTCATTCTGGAACACAATATCTGGTTGAGGTTGAGAACAGTGATCTTCTTCACAAGTTCAGAATGCTGGAAAAAGTTTCAACATACTCGGGAAGGCAGATTATATTTATCTGCAGGCAAGGCGGAGGAAGAACTGCAATGGAAATGATAAGGAGACCCACTTTTGTTGGCGAAAAGAGCGGTCTTCTGCTTGAGGTGCCAGTAATTAACGCAGAAAAGAAAATTTATTTTCGCGATCTTGGGGATTTCCTGAACAACGTAATAATACTGGAATTCAATGGCAAGGGTTTCAGCCAGGTTTTTCACAATAAGTCAACCCGGTTCTCAATGACCAGACTGAGTAACAGATTCGGCGCTAATAATTACATTCCGCCAGATAAGTTCCTCTCGGTAAGAGTTAAGCTATATGAAATAATGGTTCGGACTGGGGTACCATTTATTTCCTATTCTGGACTGACGAAATACAAGGATCTCAACCCGACATATATGAAGGAGTTTTTCGATTCAATTGGAAAGGAGACCATAACCTACACTGACCTGTTTCTTCCCTTATAATCTGGAAATCATGGTTTGATACCGTTATAGGAGATCAGGATCTCATCAACTATGGTGAAACCTGCCTTGACATAGGCGCGAATTGCAGGAATATTGTCTTTTCTGACAAACAGATACCCTTTCTTTCCTATTTCCAGATAGTGATGCATAATATGGCCAACGAGAGATGTTGCATATCCTCTATTTCTATGATTTGAGAGGGTTTTTACAGATCCGATGACAACCAGATCTCTAGTTTCAGCCTCTATTACAGCACCAGAAACCAATGAACCGTTTTCGAACATGCCAAAACACGTTTGGTCTTTTAGATTTTTTACGAATTGATCTTTCTCTTCACGCGAGAAGTTTGTCCTCTCAGTTTTAAGGAAACCCCACTGATCCACATCATCTATACCCAGAATCCGACAGTTTTCTGTTCTCGCATCAGAATCTGTCTTTGTGCATTCCATTATGTACTCCTGATATGAAATAATATTTCTGAATCTTTCCCTGATCTTCCTTTCAGAAGATACAGGTATAAGAATCACAAATGTTTCATTCTCCAATCCATCTATAAATTTCGCAACTGTCTTCTCGTTTCCAAGAATCCAGATTATCCCTGTGCCTGGAATACCCCAGAAGTAACATACAACCCCTCTTATCTCACCATTGTCAAGAGCTGTAAACATGGTGAAATTGGTTCCATTCGATTCCAAATCACCAAGGAGATAAACCGACTTTGGCATCTGGTCCATGAGAAAATTCATCAATTTCTTTCTGTCAACAGATCTGAAGTCAACGATATCCGCATTTTTCAACTTAAGTCATATGTTTCAGTCATTAAGGTCTTAAAAACATATTGCTACAACATGCCGAAGATAATATGAAGAAATTGAGAAAAAAGTACAGACGGTATAAAATGCCTATTTGGCAATCTTCTTCTTCATTTCCTTGATTTCTTCTTGTAGATTCTTGTTGAGTGGATTTTTTCTCGCCTTTTCTTCAAGCTCTTCAAGATTTCTCTCCAGGCTTTTTTTCTTTCTGTCCAGGTCTCTTTTCCCCAATCCCATGTTCATTAAAGAACAACGGAGTATATTGAACTTTGCATAATTATGGGAAGGAGAATCAGATATTCCATTGAAACTCCGCTGAGATCATTCCATTATTTTTGCCTTTTCAATGACGATGTCGCTGAGAGGGCGATCCTGGTTATTTGTCTTGACCTTGGAAATTGCATCAACCGTTTCCATTCCAGATACAACCTTTCCAAACACAGGATGCTTCCTGTCGAGATAGTTGTTATTCACCAGATTTATGAAAAACTGTGATCCTCCAGTGTTAGGCCCGGCGTTTGCCATAGCAATCGTCCCTCTGTCGTTTCTGTTATTCTTTGTGAATTCGTCTTTAATGGAATAACCAGGTCCCCCCATTCCTGTTCCAGTTGGGTCTCCTCCCTGTATCATGAAATCAGGGATCACCCTGTGAAAAATTACTCCATCATAGAAACCCTTCTCAACAAGTTTCCTGAAATTGCCCGCAGTTAAAGGCATATCCTTTTCAAACAGATCTATTGTTATGTCCCCTCTATTCGTTTTAAGTATTGCTTTTGTCATGAATCTCTAATCCAAATTATACCCTGATATGTAAGACTTTTCCATTAACCCACTGATCTATCCAGCTTGATACTTAACAGATTTCTATTACACACTTAGAATAGGCGAATCCGTTCATCCCAACATCTCTCTGACCATTGAATGATTAAGGTCAGTGTATGAAATAACAGAATGATCCCCAAAATAGGTATGAGTTAATTTGAACTCAAACAAATTGGGCACTTTTGAACAACAAATCGTTAAATCAAAGATAGGTGGAAATGCCTGTTAACCAGTAACGATCTAATATCA
Organism: Thermoplasmata archaeon; assembly: GCA_021820245.1. Lineage (GTDB taxonomy): Archaea > Thermoplasmatota > Thermoplasmata > Thermoplasmatales > Thermoplasmataceae > Oxyplasma. Next base: position 24,231 of record JAKADT010000005.1, read on the forward strand.
TGGCAATGACATTATTTAGATTTTTCGAGTTTAATTCGCGCCATAAGCAGTAGTTCTATCGTCGTCAGAAAGGACCCTACATTGAAGATGAAGTCTGAAACTATCCCACAGGATGTGTTGTCCTTCTTATAGGAACGATTTAAATCATAAAAGTCCTCTTTCATGCGCATATGTATATAAAATTATATATACAGAAAATATACATGTTTCATGACTAAATTTCACCAAACTCTTCTTGACGATGAAGCCCTTGCGTACATTAAGAGCGAGAAAGTATTACTCGGTGAAGAACTTGGGAAGAAAATTTCCTACTCAGAGGTTATTAAGAGATGCGTGGGGAAGGAGGTAAGAATGCACAGAATTCGATCTGATATTCTAGATTATATTAAGAACTATAGCTTTGGTCTCTCACTGGATGAACGGGTTATGGGTATCGTACTGTTTGGGTCATATGCCAGAGGTACAGATACAGCAGGCAGCGATGTGGATCTCTTTACAGTTTTCAACGGTACGTTGTTTGAAGGTCTGAAACTTTTTTCTGCCATGGACAGAAAACTTGAGCCCTTACGAAAAAAAATAGTTAGAATGGGGAGATATGCATATGTGAGCCCCCTCATTGTGGATACCAACAACCTCTCTGAGATTATGCCCATATACTTTGATGTGATGGACTTTGGGCTTGTGCTTTTCCAGAGAGATAACACAATCAATAACTTCTACAAATGGCTTACTGGAAAGAGACACAGAAGAAAATTCTTATTTGGCAAGGAGGCATTGACCTGGACAGAATAAATGATAAAGGCCTGGAAAATGCATTCAGATGGCTGACCTCAGCCGAAATGAATTATGCACATGGCAATATGGATATAGCGGTATACAGTCTTGAAATGTCCTTTGAAATAGGCATGAAATGCCTGTTGCAAAAAATGCACAGTGATTTTCCTAAATCTCACTCAGTGGAAGATTTTTTTGTGGTTTATGTTGAAAAGAACCCACAAATCAATCAGGAAACAAAGACAAGTCTCCTGTCATACCTCGATGATTTCAGGACGCTTCTGAGACTGAGGAATGTTGCTGGTTACAGCTTTGAAAACCAGAAGGAACTGGAATCCATGGGCAAAGTATATGGAGTGACACATGATAGTGCAGAATCGTTCCTTGGCTACGTTAATAATGCCCTCAAAGAATTGGATAAAGTGAGTTAGTCATCTATCCATAATGTGGCGTTTAAACGATTACCAGTTATGGAAGAACTTAAGGTCTTAGGGACGTGATCTGTTTCCCGGGAAACTGTAATACTTTTTTCCGTCTTTTAGATCTTATCTGTTTCGCTTCCTGTATTTTCGTTGTCTTTCCTTCTAACAGGCGTTACATGAAAATTGATGAGAAAGATCTTACGAAGGAGTTCCTTTTACATTTTCTTCTTTTTGAGGTCCAGTTTTTCTCTTAGTTACATATATACAATTGTATGGTACCTCCCAGGGCATATTGATTGGGAATGTACTGAAAAGTCTTGATCTAATCTCTCTTCTGTCACAGATTCTGCTAATCTTTCAGTGATCACCCCTGCTCAACAATACGGTATACTGATGATGATTCAAAGGTCTTTTTCTCCACTTTTATTCTAATGACCTTCCATTTGCTTCTTATTGGCTTTTCCATCAAGTGTGAAAGCAAGGAGACAAAAATGTGTTTAGAATGGTTCGCCGCTTCACTTTCCATTGTCTCTGTGTAATTCTCTCAGTTGGAATCCATTGTATGTCTTTGCATACTACTCCGATTTATCATCTTATGAAGAGGATGGCTTCGACCTGCTTGGGGAGTTGGGAGTAATAGGAATAACCTCATAAATGAATGCAATGGAAAATAAGATGGGATCAGAAATTCATAAAATTCAAATTTATCATACCTTTTTACTTTTTTCCATATCTTTTGTACAGGTCCTCCGAAACATAAATGGGGAGGCGTTCAGTTGTGGTTATCCATATTCTTCCCTTCACCCTTTTTCCCGTATTATAATCTACCCATACTCCCTCAGGAATATACAATTCTCTACACACTTTATCCTTGAAAATCTGGGGGGCATACATCAGCTCCGATCCAAGCATATACTGATCAGTAACTGCCAGTGTCTCTAAATCGTCATGAAAATGATAGAAAAGTGGCCTTATCATTGGATGTCCTGTCACATGGCTCTCATCTGCCACCTCGGAAATGTAATTCAGGAATTTCATTCGGGTTTTTATGGCTGATATCACCCTTTTCTTATAACTATCAGGAAGCAGAAACAGTTCCTGGTCATTTCCATTTTTAGCCTTATGATTCCTGTATATGGGAAAGAAAAGTGCCATTTCATAATATCTGCATAGAAGCTCATTGTCAGAATGCCCCATAAAACCTCCAAGATCACAGCCAGCATATGGCATGCCTGACAAACCAAGGGACATCACCATTTTCATCTGAAGGATGAGGTCATCATAAGATCCTTCGTTGTCACCGGTCCACATTGCGCTGAACTTCTGGATCCCAGTATAACCCGACCTTGTAATTATGAATGGATCATGTACAGATTCCCTTAAAGCGTCATAGGTTGCCATGGCCTGGAAATATGGATAGAAGTTGTGTACCACCTCGTGTCTGGCCTCAGTCATGCTGTCGAGTCTATGAATCGCATTTCTGTCAATTGTTGAAATCTCAATGGGTGGCCCTTTTCCAACCCTCACTGATGGTTCGTTCATATCCAGCCATATCCCCTCGATTCCAATTGCTGAGAATTTTTTTATCTCATCACCCCAGATTATTCTTGTGCTTTTGTTCAGGAAATCCGGGAATGCACAAAGCCCAGGCCACACATAACCTGTAAAGATGCATGAATTCCCGTCCTCTACGTAGTGACCAAGGAATCTCCGGAACACTTCAGAGTTCTGGTCCACTTTTATTCCCGGGTCAACAATAGGAATAATCCTCACGCCTTTCTCTCCCGACTCTCTTACAAGTTTTTCAGGGTCCGGAAACCTTTTGTTATCCCAGGTAAATATCCGATATCCATCCATGTAATCAATGTCCAGATACATGGCCTGCAGTGGAAAATCCTGAAGATAGCTGTCTCTGATTTTTTCAAACCTGTCCTGTGGATAGAAAGACCATCTTGAAACCTGGTGCCCCAGTGCCCATTGTGGAAGCCTGAAGGGTTTACCTGTAACATCGGAATGCCATTCCATGATTTCGTTAAATGACTTCCCCGAACCAATGAATAGCTCAAACTCTTTTACCGGAACCCTGATTTTTATATTGTTGTAGTCTTCAACACCAAAGTCAAATACCGTTTCAGATCCGCAATTCACAATAACTTCAAGAAGAGAGGATGAGACTATGATGAAGGAGGGGAATGAAGAATATATCTCACTCATCTTATGATTGTAATTCCATGCATCCATGCTGTAAACTGCATGTACTGTTCTGTTCCTCTGAAGTTTTCCGGGTTTCTCACCAAGGCCAAAAATATTGTCACCGGTTTCAATTGATATGCTTATAATTGTGTTATTTCCATCTTCCTTTATCTCTATCTTTCTGGAATGAAAAGATAAGACATCCCTGTCTCGAATTTCATGAAAACCGGAATTATTGTCAATAAAGCTGATCGCCGGAACATGTCCTTGATTTCTGATGACCATGTTCTCCATGTCTGTTTTGATTTCCAAAGGCATATCTGGTAATTGGATGATAGGTATAATAATGCACGTTGAATATATTAAGAATGGAATCGGAAACATCCTTCTGTCTTGAAATATGATTCTTCAATTCATCAGCGGTTAGATGGATGCCGCAAATTCATGGATAGACATCCTAAACTTCAGATAACACTTCTCAGCAGCATCTCCAGGGCTGTACTGTCCGCTTCCTCCGGATTGGTCAATATGCCTGTGGATTGCGATGCAAGATCCTTCATATCTGATATTTTGCTTTCGTAATCTGATTTCTGTACTGGTATATCTTTTATCTGCGTTGGTTGGCCAATCTCCCTGAAATAGTTCCTTAATGTAAGATCGAGAGTGCTGGAAATGAATTTCTTCGGAAATAATTTATTGAGGTTGTCATACCTGGGTCCTGCTTTCCTCCGATTGTACCTCACCACTTCAGGTAGATAGAGGCCCACAGTCTTTCCATGGGGTATTCCAAAGTATGCACCCATTGCGTGGCCCAGTGCATGTGCGAGACCTATCTGTGAGTTGGAAAACGAGAGCCCGGCCATTGAGGAACCAATATGCACGCTTTCTCTTGCTGAAAAATCATGAGGGTCCGAAATAACACGCAAAAGGTTTGGAGTTATGAGTGAAATTGCCTTTTCGGCAAGTATATCCGAATAGAGGTTGTTCCACTGGCTGACGTAGGATTCAACGGCATGGGTGATTGCATCCACTGCAGTATTAACGGTTTGAGCTCTGGGTAGATCCAATACAAGGTCCGGATCAAGAATTGCATAGTCTGGGAGAATTTCCGGTGAAGCAACTTCATTTTTTCTCTTTTCATTATCGTCGGTGAAAACCGCAGCCCACGAGCATTCAGATCCAGTTCCACTGGTGGTGGGAATTGCAACAAGCCTGGACCTTGATCCCATACCGAAATTATCCATGGGGGTTATATCAAAGGCTGAAAGACCCGGTTTTTCATATAGTGCATATATGATCTTTGCGGCATCGATTGAAGAACCTCCTCCGAGACCAATAATGATTTCGGGTTCAAACCTGTATATGGAATCCATATCGCTTGTTATTTCAGACAGAAGAGGTTCTGAACCTATGTTGGAGAAAACCATTGTTTCTGAACCGGTAGGAAGCGCCGTCTTGACTTTCTTCAGTATATCTGTGCCAGAGAGGTACCTGTCCGTAACTATGAGAAAACGCCTGGATTCAACCATGGATAGGAATGAGAGAGAATCCTCGCCAAAAACGATCCTGGGTGACCTGAAAAACCACATGCAGTACCTCAAAATTCCGTTTCCACCATTGAGGCGGTGTTCACCATCTCTTTAGCCGCACTGGTAAACCTCATGATTTTCATCTTAGACCCATCCAGCCTGAACTTGCCCGTAAGTATCCCCTGAATCGGATCAATCTGACCGGCCATGAGTTTTCTCCAGTTCCCGTATTTACCCTTATAACTGAATTCTGACTTCGGGACCTCCTCTCCTGTGTGAATGTATTTAGCAGATCTGCACTTTCCATGATAAAGATCCAGGTATATATGCTCATCCTGCGGTAAACTGTCGTCTTTTTCAACAACGAATACAATATCGCCTTCCCAGTTTTTGCCTGCATCGGCGTACTTCTGGTTTGCATTGAGCTTATCACAGTACAATTTCACCCATTCATCACTGGGAAATTTAGCCATATATGTATTAAGTAAAGCCATTAGATAAATTTTAGTATCCATCGTGTTAGAGAATCAGATGAAACCACTTTCGATCAGCTTGAATGCTTTCTTTCTCCATAACCCCGTTCTGTTCACTATTATTAGTGCGAATATTGCCATAAATGCGGCGAAGAATATACCAAAATACGTATCCAGGATTGCAATAGCCCCGAGAGGGAGAAGGAGCAGGGATGGCAGCACATTGATGAATTGTCTTGAGTTAAACTGCTGAGTAACAAATTCCGGATCACGAATCTGGAATATTCCAACAGAAAATCCTATATAAATATATACTACAAGAAGACATGGAATCGGGACAAGCTCAAGAAGTGCAAGCCCAAAATAATGTAACCCGAATATCAGGGAGGTTATTACAAGACCGGCCGATATGGGGGCAGTGAAACTTAGAGCCTGCAGAATTTTTCCGATCATGAAATATTTCATGTATACCCCGGCATCCATGGATGTGAACGATAACCATCCTCTTTCCAGAGCCAGTGCGCTCTGGCTGAACATGAGTGGGATGAACATAATGGAATATATTCCCACGAATACTGAAATTATAGGATCTGCTGCTGCACCAAGGCTGATCCTCACAATGGCGTAATTAAGGACAATTGAGATTAAAATCCCTGCAATGATCACTCTGGAAATCCTTGTGGTTCCACTCCTGCTCCTTGATATGAAAGATGTCCTTGAATAGATTGGCACTCTTGAATAGTTGAACGCTATTGCATTGAATGCTGTTGATCTGTTCCTGAAGTTTGTTTCTCTTGGTGTTTTTACAATTATGTTTCCATTTTTGTCTCTCTTTTCCCTTACTGAGCCTATAACCTTTGTTTTCTCTATCTGGGTAGTTTCAAGCGTGCGGATTGCAAAAAAGGTAAAACCAACTGAAAGAATCAGGACAAATAAACCACCTGTGATAAAATGTCCAAAAAGAAATGCCATGGGTGAATAGTTGAAACCAAAAATCGGACCGAGAAACCATGCCACTATGGCAACACATATGGCAATCCTCACTCTGATGGAAAAATCATACAGAGCCAGACCGATTGATGCAATGAAAAAAGTCATCAATATGCTTAGAAGAAGCCCCTCAATTTCATTGAAGCGTCCCGTCTGGGTGTATGGCAGGGTGTAGAGAACAGGAATAAGTGCCGAAAGTCCATAAAAGACATACTTTGATGTGAAGAGTCCCAGGATGAGGTCTCTCTTAGGCATGGCAGAGACAAATAGAAAATGAACATCAGATTTGAGGAGGGGAACTGTACTGTTTATACCCGCAAGAAGCGTAAAAAAGGCAAATATTGCAAGGACAACGTATCTGTAAAATACAATTTCAACCGGTTTTACAACGATTCCAATGAAGAGGTTATAGAAAAGAAGGAGAGCAAGTATAAGAATAAAGAACTTTGAATATCTCGTAATGAGAATCAGTTTAAGAGTCTTAAGTAACATCAGTCATCAGCCTTGCTACAACTTCTTCAATGCGTTCACCTTCACCGGCCATGTTTTTCAGGTCGGTCATTGTTCCATTCCATGTAACTTTCCCGTGTCCAATTATTATAACATTTCTGGATAGTTTCTCAGCAATTTCCATGATATGGGTTGAGACCAGATAGGTTGCCTTAAGATCGTCCAGCATCTTTATGACTGATGCCTGAGTTGGAATATCCAGATAATTCAGTGGTTCGTCCAGGAGTATGACCTTTGGGTGATGCACAATGGCCAGAGCTACTGAAAGTTTCTGCCTGTTTCCCCTTGAAAGTTGAGATACTTTTGTAAACCTGTACGGAAGAAGATCAAGCCTCTGTATAAGTTCGACAGCCCTTGATTTGGGGTCCTCGACACCACGTATTGCACCTATATACTCAAGATTTTCAGTGAGCGTGAGATTTATGTATGGGTAGGCATCCTCGGGAAGATAGCCTATCAACCTCTTTGCCTGGTTTGAAACGGGATCAAAACCTCCCACCCTTGCAGTACCTCCATCAGGCTTGAGCAATCCCACCAGTATTTTCAGCGTTGTTGATTTACCCGCACCGTTGGGACCAATGAGAGAATACCGGGCACCCCATGGTATCTCAATATCTATACCGTTCAAGGCGGGTATAACGTCGTATTTCTTTGTTACGCCTTTCATCTCTATGCACATGCCATTTTCATCAGGAAAATACATCACGAAACCTCAATATTAGCGGCATGATATGTTCAAAAAGAATAAAGTTTTCTTACACGGTCAATAATTTGACTCAAAAGGTTGTATTTCATGCCTTATAGGCAACCATGGAGGCATATCCAACAACAGTTTCACTGTCGCCATTAACTGAAGCCGATGTTGAGTGGTGTAGAATTTTAATCCTTCCCTCTTTGATTTTAGTATATTCCATCAACGTTGCTATGGGACCGGAACCGCATATGGAAATTGAATTTCTCTCGATTGCACTATAAAAGCCAGCTGTGTCAAGATCAACTATATGTGACATGATTTCAAAATCATTGGTCTCAACCTTTTCCTGAGTTTCATAATGGGACATATCGGAACTGGCCACAATTATAAAGTCATCATCAATTTCCGAAAGTCCCCTTGCCAGTCTTAATGCATTAGCAGGACTCTGATCGCCCATTATTATGGGTACAAAGGAAAATGCATTGTTAAAGATGGACTGAAGATAAGGAACCTCTATTTCCAGAGAGTATTCATCATCATTGGAGTCCCCGTCGTCAATAATCCACCTGCATTTGGATTTTATCCTGTCTGCAAGTTCCCTGCTAATGCCGGCAAGTCCAAGAGGTGTCATCCAGTCACCTTCTCCAGTAATATAGGTTCCATCCCGGTAGGACGTATGGTTGGGTCCAATCATTACAAATTTTCTCTTCGGGCTATTCTGAAGCATCTTGAATGAATGCATTGAAGAAAACCCGGAATATATCATTCCTGCATGTGGTGCTAATACGCCCAGAATCTCAACATTTTCATGTGGAGACTGTGTCCTGGAATAAAAAGAACTGAGCATCTTTCTCAGTTCATTTGGATCAGCCGGATAAAATTTTCCAGAAACTGCAGGGAATCTCATTTACCGTTAGTATACGGAACATTGCATATTAAATATTACCCTGGCTATTTAACCAGAATGACTTTCAAACTTTTTTTGTGAAAGGAAAAGAGTTTATTTCATAGATAAAATCTGCTAATTTCTCCTGTTCGGATTGGTTTTTCTCATGAGTCTAGCGAGGCCCGCAAAAGCAAGGACAAATACAATAAGCGCTGAAATTACAAGCAAGACCCAGTATATATTTTCCTTTGGAATGATGATGAATAAATAATAGATGCCGGCGCTGATTGCTGCCACAACTCCCATGTATGACAGAATAAAAATGGCAAGGTGTGTATTCGAATTCAATCTTCTCTGACCCCATCAGGCTATGATCTTATTGTTTATTAATGTCAGTGCATATTCTCGTCATTTATTGGTTTTCCATGCGGGCAGATCCTTGGCATACCCATTCCAACCATTAATTCGTTCACAGTCCTCTTTTCCATCATGAAGTCGAAACTGCTCACGGCCTCACAAGCTCTCTCTTCGTCAATTCCCATTCTTACGAAAAGGGTTTCAAAAAGCCTGTGAGAGGTAAGAAGGCCATGATACTCTTCAGTTCCATCACCGGTGAGCATGATCATCCCATCCTTTCTGTAAACATAATTATATTTTTCAAGCTTTTTCAGGAGTTCGATGGCTGATGGCGGCTTGATTTTCATCAATCTTGACAGTTCGACAAGTCTTAAGGGGAAATTGGTACTGTTGTCACCAATTGCTATGAGGCAATCTCTCTCCCTTCTTGTGAGTTCTGCAGTCATGTCTGTTAGTATGCATCTAACGTATTAAAAATTATACAATTTAATTACCCTCTTATTATTACGGACCATTCAATGACATACCTGAGACTGATTAAATATCCAGGGGCAAAGACCGTTCTGATACCGGATATAAACAGGGTTTTTAGCACATCAAGAACGAGATTGCTGGTGGATGTTTTTGGCGGGTCTGGTACGGTTTCTCTCAACATACGTTCTAAGGAGACAGTTTATAACGACATAAACGGGGAAATTTTCAACCTCTTTCTCTCAATCAGGGAGGATCCGCAGTATATTTCAACATGTCTTTCTGATCTTCTCGACAGTGCAAGATATGGCCAGTCAGAGAAAGAGAATGACCATAAGTCCAGGAAATCTGGTAGGGAGAAAAATATAGCCCTGAAAAATGAGATCAATTCCATATTGAATTCGTTCCATCGGGAAAATGATCCCCTGAGAATCAACAGTCTTCCCCATAAGAAACTTGCTTTCAGCACCCTCTGCAGGTTTAGTGCGAGTTTTGGTGGAATGGGAGACACTTACAGCACCGAAACGGAAAAATCACTCTACACATACATGAGGAAAACACTTCATGATTTCAAGAACATCAGTATTGCTGTATCCAGGTGGAAGATAGAAAACCTGGATTTCAGGGAAATCATGAAAAAGTATGATTCTACCTCGACATTCTTCTATCTTGATCCACCTTATCCTGGAAAGGACTGGTACGATAATACTTTCGGCATGGACGACTACAATGACATTCAGGAACTTTTTGAGACAATGAGTGGAAAATACCTTATGAATCTGGATTCGAGGCACACAAATCTGGAAGGCATCTTTGGAAAACCAGCTTTTGTAAAGAGGTATTTCAACATGAACAGTAAACAGTCTCCAGACAACAGGGGGAGGTTAAGATCATTTTATACAAACGTTTCCATGGAAAAACAATCAGGAAATTAAAGTAAATTCAAAAAATTTCAAAACCTGAATTTTATATATAGAATTGATAATAATTACATGATGCATTCTGCAAACATTTTATCTTGAGGCAGTATAACTTACAGATTTGCAAAAAAAACGATCACTGGGGTATCTGTTCTCCCTCAACTCAATCCATTTTGGAACAAATTACCTCTGGTTGTCTTACGAAAGCATCATTCTGCCCATGCAGATTGAAAGAATCGAACCACAGTCGCTGTCGGCGTTCTACCTGGCATTACGGCATTCTTTGGAGTATCTATAGGAGTTGTTATTTCACTTCTGTCTGGGATTTTCAGCGATAATCATTCAATATTCTTTGGCAAGAGGTCACCTTACATACTCATAGGTTCCGTAATAACCGTCATCTCCCTTTATTTTGGAATATTTTCCCTTGGATCTGTTTACATAATATTCATTGTTTTTGCGACAATCCAGATTGGTACGAATATTTCATCAGGATCGTATCAACCGCTTCTTCCCGACCTTATAGAATATGGGCAGAGAGGAAAGGCTGCGGGATTAAACGGTTTTGTGACACTGATGGGCAACGCTGCAGGAATAGCCATAACAGGTTACCTGAATTCACAGGGAAGATATGCCGATTCCATTATTATTATGATGATAGTGTTTCTCTCAAGTGCACTGTTCACCACCCTTACCATAAGGGATGATGAGACGTCTGTTCATCCAAAAAAATTTGGGTTCGTGACTGCCACAAGAGAAATTTTCAAGCCAGTGAAGGGTTATGTGACTTTTTTCATACTTGTTTCAGGGAGTTTCATGTTCTTCCTTGGTATCACCGGTTTAAGTTTCTTTGAATATTATTACTTCCAGGATATGTTGAACATAATAAACCCCGCTTCATACGTAGCTTTCGCCGGTGTTGCCGTTCTATTATTCTCCTCTCTGGGTGCGGTTTCATTTGGTTCCCTGGCAGACAGGTACGGCAGAAAACCCTTTTTGATAATATCCCCCGTTATTTCAGGTGTGGCAACAGCACTGATCCCATTTCTGGATAATTTCACCTCTTTTGTAATAGCTGGATCTTTCATTGGACTTGGTTTTGGAATATTCTTCAGTGTATCAAAGGCAATGGCCAGCGACCTTGCTCCCAGAAATAACGAGGGGAAATATATGGCATATTATAATATATCTGTTAGTGAATCGTCGGCCATAGCTTCATTGATATATGGATTAATACTTGCCACTTTTGTCTCCTCGAGACAGGGTTTCATGGTTGTTTTTGAGATGTCTGCATTATTTTACCTTTTCTCGTTTGTGCTTCTTATGGAATTCAACAGGAAAAATGACATGGAAATCTGGAAATCCAGAAATGTGTTGGGGAGACCGCCATGAAAAAGATCATGAAAACGGGAATAAACTTCATGGTGGGTTATAATCTGATATACCTGGGGAATCTTTCAGCAGGGTATGGAGGCGACAAACTGATCAAGAACTATGGAAGGCGATATCTACTTATTGGAACTGGAATTGTGGGCATATTTTTTTCGCTCCTTTTTGAATCACTGACGTTATCTTCACTGTTTCAGGTAATAGCGGGCTATGTGGCCATTCAGGGATTTTCCAATCTAGCAATAGGGGCCGTCCAACCCGTCATAGCCGAGATAAGCAACGAGAGTGATCGTGGAACCTCTGCGGGAATAAACGGTTTTTTCTCGCTTATGGGATCAGCAATGGGATTTGGCATAACATCGATTTTTCTCAGCAGTGGATACTACAATAGCGCCATCTATTCGCTTATGATAGGAATAAGCATCACCGGACTTGGTTCGGCAATAGTCATAGACAGATACGATCGCAGAAACAGATCCGCTGGAGAATCTACGGTCACCTTTAAAAGAACCAATGAGGCACCGAACATGAGAATTTTCAGGCTTTTTTCCCTGGGTTCATTTTTTGTATTCTCTGGAATTACTGGTCTTACTTATTTCGAATTGTTTTTCTTCAAAATAGTGTTGAAATCATCTAACCCTGATCTTCTCGTTGGAGTTGCAGGGATCACTGTTCTGGCGGTCTCAGCCTTATCTTCATTTTTTGTGGCCCATTTCTCACACAGGCTTGGAAGGTGGAAAATACTTCAGATTGCTGCTGTAGGAGCTGCCATACCAACCCTGATCATACCCCTCTTCCACAATTTCTATATATTCCTTGGCCTTGGTTCACTCATAGGTGCAGCTTATGGTTCCTATTACAGCGTTTCATTTGCAATGGCGGGAGAATTGACCCCTTCCGGGAACAGGGGTATGTCAATTGCCTTCTTTTACCTCTCAATATCCGTTGCATCAGCACTATCCCCTTTCATTTACGGAACTGTCATTTATCTTTTCAGGGGTACTTCAAACAGTGGTTTCACTGCACTTTTCTTATGTTCGGGAATTTTATATATAATAGGTGCCATAACACTTGCATACACCTCAAAAAAGCACAGATTTGGAACTGCTAACACCTGACATAGATAGTCGCATAAAGTTCATAAATAAACAGGATTGACAGCGTTTCCTGAAATTGGTATTATTGTATAGGTTGATGGTGGGATAAGTTTTTGTTGGACAAACTCTCTTGTTATTTTCGCAGACTGACCAATCATTCACTGCCAAAAACTTCCACTTCCTCGTTATACCATAGAATCAAATGTGAGAATAGGTGTTACTTATGCGTATTTCAACGAATCCACTTTCCTGAACCTTACTATGAACAGGACACAGCTTATGAATCCGGTTAATGTGGTGAAAAACCACAGTTCATATGGATTGGGAAATAGGGTGAATGCAACTCCACCAAGAGTTGGTCCCACCGCCCTTCCAATGCTTAAAAAAGCGTTATAAATTCCCATGTTTTTCCCTATATTCTCCGGTTTCGAAACAGCTGAAACCATGGAATATCCCACCGGGAAAGCGAAATCCTCACCAATAGTAAGTACTATGGTGGAGAGTATCATGCCAAATAGGCCTGTGTCAAATGCATATGAAAAGAAACCAAATGAGTAAATGAAGGAACCAATGGCAAAGGATGTGTAGTTCCCTATTCTTCTTGTGATTTTGTATATGAAACCCTGTGAAACTGTTACGAAGATTCCATTTGTGAGATATACGAAACCAAGATCATAAACCTTAAGTGACCTGAATATTGTTGCATAATTCGCAAGTGTTACTGTTTCCTGTGCCTGTACTATGAACAGAAGCAGTGCAATGACCGAAAGCTGTATCAGCCAGGTATTGCTGGTGTTCAATGGTGCCCTTGCCTTTTTCCCATCATCCCTTACATTTATCAAGAAAAGGCTGATTCCCAGGGCAATTATTCCCATCAGGAAACCAAATACAAAAAGCATATGATATCCTGAAAATGATTCTATGAATCCACCTATGGCTGGACCAAAGCCCCACCCAATATTATTCCCCACCCTGAGTATTGAAAACCCCTTCAGCTGAATATGGGAAGAACGTGAGATAAGTGCATTGGAAGCGGGAGACATTATTGCATTTGCAACCATGAACATCATGAAAGCAGCAGGATATAGAATATTGGAAAGTGCAATGCCAGGAACAAAACTGATTGCTCCATATATAACAATTGCCATTGAAAAAGAGAATATCATGGTTTCTTTGTAACCCACCTTGTCGGATATTGCACCTCCGTAAATATTTACAAAGGCGGCAAGCAGACCTCCAGCGGTAAATATTATCCCATCGTAAAAAAAAGAGATCTTCAGTATTTCATGCATATATAA
>JAKADT010000060.1 GCA_021820245.1 Thermoplasmata archaeon
TGCCATCATGTGCATAGACATGAAGCGTCTTCCTGGATATCTGTAACAGGTTCAGGACTTCTTCAGCTTTCATTGTTAATAATGTATATATTATGTGTATATAATGCTATCGTTATCATAGACTATAGAAAGAATCCCGTGGGGTTAATTTACGGTCCATATCTAAACCTTTGCTGAATCTTGAGGCATTCTGACATCTTACAGTAAAGATCAGTGATCCTGGAAATCCAGGCTTTCCATGAACTTATCCTCAGGGAAATTCCTGAGTATTATCTCTCTTGGCAGACCCAGACTTGGACCGTATGTGTATATCTTCTTGTAAGGATACATGATATTTCTTCTGGTTAGAAACATGTTCCCTCCAAGACTTGAGAATATGGAAAACTTGTCGAGATCAAACATGACCAGATTCTCAGTTATCTCTATGAATGATGAGATGTCCCTGTCGCTGATCTTACCTCCAAGAACAACATTTTCACATCCTGAAATCATTGAATCTATGAGGTCTCCCTGTCTCCTGGGAAAATTCATGACGGTTATCTGAAAGAATTTGGCGAATTCAGTGTATAACTTGAAGTTGTATTTTCCCTCCCTTATGGCATCGAAGTCTACGATAAAGAGTTCATCAGAATCACTTTTAAGCAGCTCCTTCACATTAGAGTAGCCCTCTATTTGCCGGGAAGATATGGATACTGTATTTATTTCCAATGATTTCACAATAACATATAATATTAAACAGTTTTGCCATAGCATCATGGAACGAGGTCCGGTGAAAATCTTCCAGTGTTCATTCCAGAATAGTTTATGGCAGAGGAGGTGTTGAACGGATTTTCCAAGTGAACACAGAGACCAGGTTTTGCATACATGTTGCCCTGATGATACCTGAAAGTATCACATTACATTCAAGAAGGGAACCTGAGAATTAATGACACTCTTGAATTTTCCATAAAAGAGATATAAAATCCATCAAAGCTTTTATTCATCGGTGTTACATATCAAATGAACATCCTCAATTAATAGGACTTCTGTTACAACCTTATAGAAATCCTTATATTTGAGTTTTCCTTATTTAAATATGTTTGAATCGTCCAGAACTTACATGTTTCATATGGACCGTATCCTGGTGCCCATGGCCAAGGGATACAGATCAAGAAGAGTTCTGGATATTGCGTTCAGTCTTTCAGAGGTTTATCATTCGGAGATTACAGCACTCACTGTTAAGGATGAGAGCAGGGAGCTCACTTGGAGTGACAAGGTGCATCTTGTCACAAATGCTTATGAGGAGGGGAAGGAACGCAATATAAAGGTAATCCCAAGAGTCAGGACGTACAGAACAATAAAGGAAGGTATAGTACAGGAGGCAAATTCCCATAATTACGACGCAATGCTTGTGGCTGTCCATAAAAGGTCACCTCTTTCAGCCTCTGTTTTTGGTGGTATTGGTGACTATATACTGAAAAACTCACGGATTCCCAGTGCAATAATGAGCATAAAGGACTCAGTGTTTCCATACAAGAAGATTATGGTACCCCTGTCGGAGCAGGTTAACACAAGGACGGCTGTTTCATTTGCTCTTCACCTGAAGAAAGCCACTAATTCAAGAATTGTATTTGTGGACCTCAGAAAATATGACAGAAAGGTTACACATGGCTTCAACATGTTTTTTGAGAACCTTGGGCAGATTACAGCACTTTATGGCGAAGGGATAGACGTCACGAGGAGCGGTACATCAACCTCAATACGGGAAGAGGTAAACCTGATCTCTTCCAGGATTTCTCCGGACGCAGTGATCCTGGGAGTGACGAAGACCAAAAACAGCGTGCGACTGAATTCTAATATCAAATCCATAATAAAAGATGGTATGAGCGATCAGATTCTAGTCAAGAAATGATGACGAGATTATCCCATTACCGATCATGAAATTTATGATTGCAAAGTTCAGGCTGACGACACTTACTTCATAGCTCCCAAAAACCGGAAAATTCTGGAATTTGTACGAACTTATTGTAGTGTTGAGAAAATCTGATATGGATGATATTTTCATTATTATGTTCTTTTTGTCGGCCAGATTGTCTATGCTGATCGCTATTCTGTGAACCTGTATTATTGCACCCTGGAGCGGTATATCCGGATCAAGGCCGGAACCCGAATAGGATACCATGGCATATGGAATCTGGGATGCGTTTATGGTTGGATTCTCCGCCAGGAACTGTTGAATCAGATCCTTGGTCTGGTTCAGGAGATCTGGGTTTCCCAGAGAGTAGCTGGTACTTCCGGATTCAGATAGATTGTAGTCTGTAGCAGATGGTCTGGGCTGGAAGAAGAATGAGTTATTGAAAGCCCTCGCGAGCACGGCAGAATCATAAATGGTTCCATTTACTTCGAGAGGCTCTCCCTGTGACTGCCATGGTAGTGCCTTTTCAGTTATCACTGCTGTCACTGTGGGAAATACAAACCCAAGAAGAAATAGAAATATAAGGGCAAAAACTGCACTCTTCCATACAAATCCATACCTGTGATCTTTTTTTACCATACCACACCTCCCGCACTTAATGCTATGTAAATTATCTTTATTGCAATGAATGGAAGAATAACACCGCCCAGTCCATATATCAACAGATTCCTCTTAAGAAGACTGTTCAGTGATGATGGCTTGAACCTTACTCCCCTCAGGGCAAGAGGGATGAGAAAAGGTATGACTATTGTGTTGAATATCAGGGCCGCAGTAATGGCCAGAATTGGATTTTGAAGATCCAGTATGTTTATGAATGCAAGCTGCGGAACAAAAAAGAACATGGCTGGGATTATTACGAAATATTTGGAAATATCATTTGCTATGCTGAATGTTGTCAGTGCTCCACGTGTTATGAGAATCTGCTTCCCTATGAATATGACATCCATCAATTTAGTTGGATCACTGTCAAGATCGATCATGTTTGCTGCCTCCTTTGCAGACTGGGTGCCATTATTCATGGCAAGACCAACATCAGCACGGGAAAGGGCCGGAGCGTCGTTCGTGCCGTCACCGACCATTGCAACCATCCTCTGCTTTCCCTTCTCTTTCAGAACAACTTCATACTTGTCCATTGGCGTACTGTTGGCAATATATTCATCTATTCCACTCTCTGCTGAAATATAGGAAGCTGTGACCTCATCGTCCCCGGTGCACATTATGGTCTTTATGTTCATTGATTTCAAGCTGCTGAGTCGCTCCCTGATTCCAGGCTTCAGCATATCGTTAAGTTCTATGACACCCACAAATTTTCCATTGCTTACAACCGGTAGTGCAGTTCCCCCTCTGGAAGATATCTCCTTGCACAGTGCCTCTATGAACGTATCCTGAAGACTGTATTTGCTTTTAAGTGTCTTCAAGGCACCCTTCACTACGTATTCATCTCCCTTGAATATGCCTGAATATCTTGTCTCCGCAGAGAAAGGCTCAAACCTGTATCCTTCCAGTGTATCCGGCAAGTTTGGGTTCTCCCTTTTGGCAAGTTTTACTATTGACATGCCCTCCTTTGTCTGATCCTGCAGTGATGATAGCAGGCACATTCTCTGGAATTCTGTATAGTCAACCCCAGAATTAGGGTAAAACTTTGTTGCTTCTCTCTCTCCCATTGTTACGGTTCCAGTTTTGTCAAGAATTATGGTGTCTATGTCACCTGCGTTCTCCACGGCCCTTCCACTTTTGGCTATTATATTGAATTCCGAAACCTTATTTATGGCAGCAACTCCTATTGCTGGAAGCAAACCACCTATTGTTGTTGGGATTAAGGCTATGAGAAGGACTATTATGATCATGATATCGATAGGATTGAGGAAGAAGTATCCCATGGAAAATATCAACGCTGCCACTATGAGGAAAACAAGAGTTATTCCAGATAGAAATGTTGTAAGCGCGATTTCATTCGGTGTCTTTTCCCTCCTTGCGGAAGCTACTATCTTTATCATCTGGTCTATGAATGTTTCGCCTGGGTTGGATGTGACTTTTATTATGATATGATCAGTGACAAGGGTTGTTGTTGCGGTTACGCTGTCCCCCAGCACCTTCAGAGATGGCCTGGATTCTCCGGTTATGTTGGATTCGTTCACGTATCCAGAACCCTCAATGATCTCTCCATCCATTGGTATTGCCTCATTCTTGTTAACAACTACAATATCATCCTTTATCAGATCAGTGGATTTTACATCCACAAGGATCTCACCCTTCTTAAGATGGGCAGTTGTCTCTTTCTTGAATTTCTGCAGTGACGCTGCAATGGCCTGACTTTTACCCTCTGAAATTGCCCAGGAGAGATTGGAGAAGAATACTGTGAGGAAAAGCAATATGACGACAGCCGTGTAAAACTGCAGATAAGTTGAGGTGGATGGTAGATTGAATGCTGTTGGGAATATTGTGATGAAAAGTGCCACCACGGTTGAAATCTCAGTGATGAACATGACCGGGTTTTTAACTTCACGAACAGGGCTGAAGTATTTCAGCGTGAGGAGAAGTATTTCAATGTATCTGTTCACCTGATGATCACCCCGATGAACAGGTTGAAATCCCTTGCCCAGGAGAGAACAGGTCCCAGTACCAGTGCCGGAAAGAATGACAGGAGACCCAGAAGAATCATTATGATCATGAGAAGGAGTGCAAAGGTGTATGATCCGGGGTCAATTGTTCTCCCGAATTCAATCTTAGGGGATTTATTTGCAAAAGACTGGCCAATAACAAGCTGGAATCCAATTAGAAGATACCTTCCGAGAATCATGATTACGCCGTCCAGGTAGTTGAAATAGGCCTGATTGGTCAGAAAACCACCCATCTCGGATCCATTGTTTGCAGCAGCGCTGCCGAACTCATATAGCAGGGATGTCAGATCTGCCGGCTTGCTGTTTATGAATGTTCCCAGAAAATGAGGCAGCAAGAGCGTAACACCAAGCGGTATCATAACGAGAAGAGGATGAGTTATGAGACTCAACGTTGAATACTTGATCTCTTTTGATCCAATCCTCAGACTCATGAGCTCAGGCAACTTCCCAACTATGAGTGACGCAATGAAAACGGTGAATATGACATACATGAATATATTGAGCACTCCTGTCCCAACCCCTCCCAGTGGGTCGTTAAGGAGAAGCGGCGTCATTATGCCCACAAGTCCAGCGGGAGTATAGTTCAGGAGAGCACCGTTTGCAGCACCCGTGGACGTTATAGTAGCCCCGGAAGCAAAGATTGATGACTGGGCAATGCCAAGATAACTCTCCTTACCAAGCAGGTTTCCTGTGTATATCAGGCCAAGTCCGGACATTGAAGGTATGCCAATATACTCACTGAAAAAAACCATGAACGCAGAAAACATGAATATTGCCATTATGACGGTGTAGAGCATTCTTCCGAACCTTGGTTCATCCAGTGCTTTCCCCAGTGCAAAGATCGATCCGAGAGGTATTATTGTAAATGAAATCACTTCGAGAATGTTAGAGAACCAGTTTGGATTCTCCAATGGGTATGCCGCGTTTGAACCGTAAAACCCTCCTCCGTTTGTTCCAATGTTTTTAATGGCCTCAAATGTTCCAACGGGACCGAGCTGTACATACTGGAAACCTGGTGCAATGATGTTGTGCACTGCGAGATATGACTGAATGGTCTGTGGAACTCCATCCAGAATCAGCAGCAGGCTCACAAATATGGTAAGTGGTAGTATAAGGTAGAAAATGGACACAAGGAAATCATGGAAAAAATTCCCTATGGTTCCCTTGTCCGTAAGGATTCCCCTGACGAATGCCATGGACGCCGCAAACCCAATCCCGGAAGCCAGAAACATTAGCCCTGTAATGCCAAATGTAACGCTGAAATAACTCAGATCTGAAGGGTTTGAGTAGTGTTGCAGATTGGTGTTTGTGAGAAAACTGGCCACAGTGTTGAATGTCAGGCTGAGGTTGAAGTGATTATTTGCGAGTGAATATGGAAGAGAGTTCTGAAAAAAAATGGCTATGAATACAATAAGACCGCTGAAGAAGCTGAATATCATCAAAACAGAGAAGTACTCCCTGAATTTCATCTGTTTCTTCGCCTCTTCCCCAAGCATGTTTTCAAAAAATGAGACAATTCGCCCGGATACAGGGGTGAGCCATGTTCTTTCACCCCGGTAAAGTTTTGATATGTAGCCTGAGATGAGGTACGCAAAAATCGAAATCAGGACGAGGTAAATGAGTATGATTATGAAACCTGAGAGTTCCCTGTTGGATGCGAAAAATCCACTCCAGAAATATGTACTTCCAGAGGTTACAGAGACCACTAAACTCAAAACTTTTCAGCTCCCACTATGGTGTAGATGAGGTACACACTGACAATGAGTGTTACAATCCCGAGAACTACATATCCTATTACCAAGTCAGTTCATTCTTAATTTTTTTCGCATATATAAATTTCACATCCACTCAGAAAATCCAGAACTCAGAAAGCCACTGGATACTCTTTCAACATCTTTAGTACCTTATTACCAAGAATATTTGCAGATCTGGATGCATTGAGAACCCATGAACCGCACGTCATTTTGGACTTTACCTTACTGACCACTTTGGAGTATCCACCAGCATTATTTTCACATTCCATGATTTGAATTGCGAAACTGTAATCCTACCACTCAACCACACTTCAGACCTGAAAATTTCATCTCCTTTTTTTCGCACAGATTTCTTGCCTGTACACCCAAGATTTAAGGCGAAAAAATTTAACAGGCCATGGGATGACTCGTGGTGGTTTCTGTCTACTTGATGCTTATCTTAAGCGTTTTTCTGGTGATTATATTCTCATACATTTTCGTTGACGGACTGGAATCTGTCCAGAGAAAGATGAGATGGACAGAAACGTTCACGGGAAGCATTATTTCGCCTGTGTTCACATCATTTCCGGAACTCGTGGTGATTCTGGTAGCAATATTCGGAGTAGGCAGTTCCACCGGCAATGAGATAGGCATTGGTACTATTTTTGGTGAGCCATTCATGGCTTCATCACTTGCATACAGTGCTGTACTGACTGCAGTTGTTTTTGCCTATCTGAGGGGAAAGAGGAAGGATATGTCCCTGCATCTTGACCGGGAACTTTTTCTTCCATTCCTGTTCACCGCGTTGATATTTCCAGTTCTGGTAATACCGGTGTTTTTTGTTAACAGGCTTTATCAGGATATAACTGGAACCGGACTGATTATCCTGTATGCAATATATGTTATATTGAGCGCCAGAAAGAGAGTTTCCATGGGCGAAGATGAAGAAGGAGCCCCGATCCTGTCAAGATTCATGAACCCGTGGATTGCTTCAGTGCTGGAAATTGCGCTATCTGTAATAGGTCTTTACGCCGGATCGGTTATACTTGTCTCTTCCATAGAAGAGGTTGCGACTGTTACTTCCATAAGTCCACTCTCACTTGCAATACTCATAGTTCCTATGGCTACTGTTCTTGAGGAGACGCTGAGCGCCTCACTGTGGGCATACAGGGGGAAAGATACCACGGCGGTTGCCTCTCTTGTTGGTGAAAAGGTAATATTCACCACACTGTTTCCAGGAATAGTTTTTCTCATAATACCCTGGAATGTGGGTATTGCATCCTATTTCAGCGTTTTTGCCACTGTCACCGTCTCCCTGATCTATCTTCCTATGATCATGAGAAAAAAGATACCGGGTTTCGCTTTATCCGCAGGAGTTGTATTCTTCATCCTGTTTGTCTATTTTATATTTATTCTCTGACCGCATGATTATCGGATATTTTTTGCCATATACGGTCCAAGCAGGTTGTATCCTCTGTTCCTGAAATATTCCCTGACTCCAATTCCACTGATCACCAGAATTCTTGTGAGACCAAATTCTTCCCCTGTTATCCTTTCGGCCTCCGCAAGAAGATTGCCTCCCATGCCTCTATGCTGCCATCTCTGGTCATTGTGGGATCCTATGGGCACAACATTTCCGAAGACCTTTATCTCCCGGATAACCGATGACGAAAACATTTCCTTTCTGTGGGCCAGGTCTGAGGGAATCCTCAACCTCACAAAACCGATTATCTTTCCATTGGAATCCTCATATGAAAGGAAGATCTCCTTACCACCAGACGCCTCATAATCCCTCCTTATGAGTGAAAATTCGGATTTTCCAAACGCATCGTTTGCTATCTCACGAAACCTGATCTCCCCTGTATGTATCTTTTCATCTCTCAGGCGGTCTTCAACCATATTCCTTATGTCGCTTCTCTTGACACCCGCCTCTATGAACTTAACGGGTATATCTCTCTGCATCCTCTGAATCCTTATCCACGGCGGCATCAGTTTCATCATCTCAACAATCAGGTCAACTGCTGTATCTGTATCCATTGGAACGTAATCTCCATTTTTCCACATTCGGTATATTGTTGTGCCCTTCACAACAAGAGTTGGGTAGATCTTCAGCATATCTGGCTTGTATCCAGCATCATTTATCATTATCCTGAAGCTTTCAAGATCCTGGTTGAATGTGGAACCCGGCATCCCAGGCATGAGATGATATACAATCTTGAGGCCTGCATCCCTGGAAAGCTGTGTAGATTTGATTATTTCAGCAATGCCATGACCCCTCATGTTTTTTCTCAGTATTTCCTCGGATATGTTCTGGACCCCAAGCTCAACCTTCGTGGTCCCATAAGAGAGTGCCGCATCAATCTCCTTTTCAAGGAACCAGTCAGGTTTTGTTTCAACCGTCAAGCCAATGCATCTCCTCTCTGCAGTTTCATTCACCCTGATGGCTTCCTGAAGGTCCGCAGATATTGATCTGTTCATTGCATCCAGGCAACCTTTCACAAACCATTCCTGGTAACTGAGAGGTCTGGCGGTGAAAGTGCCCCCCATAATGATGAGATCAACCTTTGAGGTATCATGGCCAATCAGATCAATCTGCTTGAGCCTGCCGAAAACCTCGTTGTATGGATCGTAATTGTTATTCCTCCCCCTAAGGGCAGCTGGTTCATGACCTGTATATGCCTGTGGTGAATTATTGTCAACACCTCCCGGGCAGTATATGCATTTCCCATGAGGACATCGCTCCGGGGATGTCATTGCAGCCACTACAGCTACACCTGATACTGTTCTCGTAGTTTTGATCCTGAGCAGATTGTGGTACTCTGGATCTATCTTATGACCTGAGTTCAGAATCTCCACATCTCCGGGTATATAGTCCATCCCAGCCAGTCTGGACAGTTTTATTTTTTCATTCTGCAATTCTCTTTTGCTTCCTATGATCCCTGAGTTGATTTTCTGAACAATCTCATAGTAAAAATCCATAAGTGTAGCAGAAATGCTTTTCTGCTTTAAAAAGTTTCAAGGAACTGTTCTTTTTGCTTTTTGACAGAAACCAGTTCTGAACATAACTTTCAGTACCAATGATTGTTTAAATTCTGATCCATTCTTAAGCCATGGCATAGAAGGTTCCAACTTTTGCTTCGTTTTCGTCTTCATTCTTCAGGCCTGGACGGTTTCGCGAGAACCCATTACCGAGTCTTAAGGTCACTGCCGATTTCAACTGTGTCTCTTCATGGGTATCAGTGCTTCCTCTGCATGCATCCCTGTGCATGGAAGTAATGGAATATGCCTTTATTCTGTTCCGGGTTGTTGACAGTTGAACGGTGGGATTCTCAACCCACATGGCAAAGTCCTTCAGGATCAGTTTCCGTTTACGTATTTTCATGGGCGATTCCCTCAAAAAGTGGTGTCACAGATGAAATTGTGTGATATATATCTACATACACTTTCGCAATTTATTTCCGCTCTGAATTTCGGAACTTTTCTCCTTTTAT
>JAKADT010000061.1 GCA_021820245.1 Thermoplasmata archaeon
GACACTGGGTACAGGTTCATCATTCTCAGGAACCATACTTTCAAAGACACTCATAGCAATGGATTCAGGTGCAACGCTCAATGGAAGTGCACTTGCACAGACTGCAGTTACGCTGATTGGGGACAGGGTAACATCGGCAGTACCTACCTCCAATGTAACTAATACCAGTGAAAACAATGCACTCAGCCTGGCATATGATCATTGGAATGATGTAGCACTTGAGAACGCCACCCTTGTTATGTCACAATACGCCTCGAATGCCTCACTCCACTGGGATCACGGATCATTGAACGGTTATTACAACACAACCGGGGCCATCAATTCAACATGGAACAAATTTTTCTCTGCATGGTCTTCGGTGAGCTACAAGACAGTAACTGCTCCTGTTGTAACTGTAAGTGGAAACACAGCAATAGTTAACGCTACCCTGAAGTTAATGGTTCAGGACGCAGCAAATCATTCGAAATACGACATAATCAATGTTACCTACAGTCTCGACTATTACTCAAGCGCACTGAACCCACACACAGGTTTGCCGCAGTATATGATCGTAGGAGAATTATTTGACGTTACCGGTATAAATCCAGCTTAGGAATTAATTTTCCTACACTATTTTTCCTCAATTTTTTTAAAGAATCTCTTGTAGTCTTGGCTTCTCTCAATATGGCAAAATTAATAATAAAAAAGTTAGTTTAAATAAAAATGAACGTACACCTTAATTAGATCTAAACAGTTAAAGATTTATGGATCAGTAAGGTGGCATGCCACCCATGCCGCCCATTCCACCCATACCACCTGGCATCTGTCCAGATCCTTCTCCACCTGAACTCTTCCTGCTGGCGATTACGTCATCAATTCTCAGTATCATGGTAGAGACTTCCACTGCACTTTCCAGGGCGTGTTTTTTTACACGAAGAGGATCATAAACTCCAGCCTTATTCATGTCTCCCGTCTTGTTTGTGGAGAAATCTATTCCCTGGTTCTTCTGACCTTTCTCATGCTCAGCCTTGAGCTGGATGAGTGTGTTGATTGGATCCATTCCGGCGTTTTCAGCAAGTGTCCTGGGAATAACCTCAAGTGCCTTGGAGAACGCCTCTATTGCGAGTTGCTCTCTCCCACCGACGCTGTTGGCGTAGCTTCTAACTCTCATGGAGAGCTCGGCTTCAACTGCGCCACCACCAGGGAGATATCTGCCATCTTCTTTTGTTATTCCAACAACCCTAATTGCGTCATTGAGTGCTCTTTCAATTTCAGAAACAACATGATCTGTTCCGCCGCGAATGAGTATACTTACTGCTTTTGGATTAGCACAGCCAGTTACAAAGGTCATTCTGTCATCGCTGATCTTCTTCTCTTCCACTCTTTCTGCGACTCCAAGAGATGCTTTTGACAGATCGTCGAGGTTTGTAACAATTTTAGCACCCGTTGCTTTGGCAAGTTTTTCCATGTCACTCTTCTTGACTCTTCTTACAGCATATATGCCATTTTTTGCCAGATAGTGCTGAGCTATATCATCTATGCCTTTCTGGCAGAATATGACACTCGCTCCACTCTTGTGGACCTTTTCAACCATTGCTTTCAGAGTGTCTGATTCCTGTGTAAGAAAGTCCTGGATCTTTGTTGGGTCTGTAATCTGGACCTTTGCCTCTATCTCAGTCTTTTTAATCTCTAGAGCTGAGTCAATTAGTGCTATCTTTGCATCTTTCACGATTGATGGCATTTTTGCATGAACTTTTTCCTTGTCTATAACAAGCCCTGAAATATACTGTGTATCGGTAACGCTACCACCGTTCTTTTTATCAACCTTGATGTTTGCAGTATCAACAACGACCTTGCCATTCCTCTCTTCAGCAACGGCATCTATTGCCTTCACGACAAGATCAGAGAGTAATTCACTGGAAAGCCCTGTGTTTTTCCCTGACAGCGCAGTCATTGCTATGAGTTTGAGAGTCTTGTCGTCAGTTGCCTTAAGGGCCATCTCTTCTAGGTATTTTTTTGCCTCGTTTACTGCCAGCCTGTAACCGTTGGCAATAACAGTAGCATGAACACCCTGTTCGAGTAGTCCTTCAGCCTGCTTGAGCAATTCACCTGCGATTATAACCGCCGATGTCGTTCCATCCCCAACAGCTGTGTCCTGGGATTTTGCAACCTCAACAATCATCTTTGCTGTGGGATGATCAACATCCATCTCCTTCAGTATGGTAGCACCATCATTGGAGATAATTATGTCACCAATAGAATCAACCAGCATTTTGTCCATGCCCTTAGGGCCAAGAGTGGTCCTGATAGCATCGGCAATTGCCTTGGCAGCTTCTATGTTATTCTTCTGAGCATTTTTACCCTGTTCTCTGGAGGTACCCTCCTTGAGAACCAAAATCGGCATCTGTCCACCTAACATTTATCAATTCACCTCGAGTTACCGGATAAATATGTTCTTCAATATAAACTTTTTTAAAATGCGTAATCTTAAAAAATCAATAAAAATAAGCTTTCATGGAGAGTATTTGTCATGGCAAACAATATAGCCAGGAAAATTTATTCGCCCCTCGTTTCAGTAATGATGACAGTGAGATTTTGATATTCCGGATTTCCATTATATTCACCCTGAATATTCTAATTTTTGAAATCCTTCAACCTGTTCTCTTTCCTGACTTCTGAACTGAGCCTTCCAAGCACGTACCTGTTGTGATCCACGTACTTCATTATACTGGATAGTCCCGGATGTGTTCTCATAACCTCCTCATGCAATAAAGCAGCTATTTTCCGGAGATCTATATGGGCCTGTGGCGTTGACCTGAGTTCCGAGAAGTATACTATTTCCCTGAGATTTGTATTAACAACAACAGGATACATGAAAGCATATGGAACACAGTACTGTGCCACATAGGGATCTTGATCTGACAGTTGTCTGTAGACATCGATGCTCCTGTCCATGGCATCCACAAAGGTCTTCCGGAGATTTGGTGATGAATTGATGGTTTCCGGGATCTCATATCCAAACTCCGTGGAGAGCGGTTTTCTGATTATGCCAAGGAACCTGTGTCTCTGAAGGTCCCTGAAAGCGCCAAAGTTTGTCCTTATCTCGAATGTGAAATTAACCGATTCGAAAGCTCTTCCGGGTTTGAATCTCCTGTTCTCTCTGATTTTTGAGTACAGTGATATAATATTCTCCTTTTCGGGTCTTGGCATTGACTCAACAGTCTTCTGGATCTCATCATAAAGTCCAGACTGGTTATACAGTATCATTGTCACGACTCTGTCGAGAGATTCGTCTCCATTGTCGCATCTTATGAGTTTTATCCCTGTTGTATCTGGTGATACATTCCTCTTCTCTGGTTTGTATTCGCCGTTCACCTGTTTCAGGTAGCTTACAAGTTTCTCTGATCTCTCTGTTGTAACGGAATCTATGAGTTCAGGGAGCTCCTTGTGAAGTTCCTGGTAAAGATCATCTGCAAGTTTCATGCACTCCACGAGTCCTGTGCCTTTCAATCTCTGAATCAGCGATATGAATGATCTTCCGTTTCCGGATATTCCCATGTTTGTAAGGGTGGATGCAGGAAGAAGTGATCTGATCTCGTCTAGAGTGGCAGCCCTCACGGAACTTTCATATGATTTCAGTGCAATTTCCCTGTTTGTTTCATCAAGCGACTCAAAATCCACTTCATTTCCATTTTTGGAGGGGAACATGAAACTGGTGACAGGATATTTTTTCCTCAATATACCTGAAAGTAAAGGATAAAAATCTGAATATGTCTCGAATAGGAAATCGCAGTGTTTTTCATATATTTCTGCGCTTTTGCCATTCAGCCCTATTTTTGTTGCTGATGAGTAAAGATATCTTCCATTGACTTTTCTGTCATATCTTACGTATCTGGATGACTTTTCCAGATAGGAAAGACCGATTCTGGATTCCTCAATGACCTTTGTAGCAATATTGGAAATGTTTTGAACTGCCACCTGAGCTGTGGTGAGTTCTGCCACAGATTCATCGCCGTATTCAAGGAATATTTTCTTATAAAAATCCTTACCTCTATCCGGGTTGTCAAGGAATTCTCTTTTGTACACATCTCTGATATCAAGACTTGCAGTTCTGCTGTACCTAGACATGAGTGCTCCCCGGTCGATCATTCTGGCAGTTTTAATAAGAAACACATCACCATGTTCATTTGAAAAATTTTCCACCTTTGTTAATGGCTTAAGTGTAAATATCTTTTTTCAGGAAACAAATGTTAATGAGTATGTTTAATCAGTTCCATTTTGGTCAATATCTATCATTTGATGGTGTGAAATGAGATAGATAACAGTTCCTGATTCCACATTTTTCTATACGCAGCATGCCTGACAGATTCTGAATTTATCTGGATCCTTTTTTCAGTGGCTTAAGAGGATCTTCTCTCGGCCAGAGAACGTTATCCTACTGGTTCTCGAAATTATATTGGAGGTTTCTTCCAAAGCAATCTCTCATGGACATAAATTTAGAACATTCTGATCCTTATGATCGAAAACCAAAATTGCTACCTGATTAGAGTAAAACAATGAAAATAGTTGTGAATTCCGGATTTTAGAATCTAAAACTGTTTCGAATGAACCATTATAGCAGATGAAATACCTCCCGGGTCTCAATCCTGGTCATCTGAGATGATGAGGCCGTAGGCCACTCGATCAAGATCGCTTTCTTTCTGGTTTATGAAGAGGTGTCTGGTCTGTGTGTATTCCAGTATTCCCTCGAGACCGAGTTCCCTTCCTGTACCGCTTTTTTTGAATCCTCCTCTTGGAGCTGCCGCGGACAGCATATGGTATTCGTTTATCCAGACAGTCCCCGCCTCAATTTTTGATCCAATTGTGATGGCATTCTTAATGTCTCTTGTCCACAGTCCGGATGCGAGACCGTACTTGCTGGAATTGGCCATGCTCACCGCTTCGTCCTGATTGTTAAATTCTGAAACAGCCAGTACCGGGCCAAATATCTCCTCTTTACCCACAACCATCTCGTCTGTAATCCCATCAATTATTGTTGGTGGAAAGTAGAGGCCATTTTCTGGAACACTACCTTCCAGATCTCTCTGGTATAGAATTCTTGCACCCTGACCTTCACCTTCATTAACCAGATCACCAATCTTATGAAGCTGATCCTCCGTGGTTATTGCACTGATCTCTGTCTCCATGTCCATGGGGTTCCCTGCTTTCATTCTCTTTAGATGCTCCGTCATTTTTTTGATCAGGGTTTCCCTAACTGAAGAATGAACTATAAGTCTGCTCCCCGATTCGCATAGCTGTCCTGAATTGAGAAATATCCCGAAAAGTATTCCTTTTGCCGCGTGATCCAGATCGGCATCCGGTAGGACTATGTTGGGAGATTTGCC
Source organism: Thermoplasmata archaeon (assembly GCA_021820245.1). GTDB lineage: Archaea > Thermoplasmatota > Thermoplasmata > Thermoplasmatales > Thermoplasmataceae > Oxyplasma. The sequence goes on from JAKADT010000061.1 coordinate 5,364, forward strand.
TCCGAGTTCCAGGGTGACCTTTTTTAGGCTTTCAGATGCCATGGCCATAACTTTTTTCCCTGTTGCAGTGGAACCCGTAAAGCTTACCATTGAAACCCTGTCATCAGAGCAAATGGTGTTTCCTACTTCATTTCCAGTTCCAGCAACTATATTTATGACGCCTGGAGGAAAACCAGTCTCACTTATGTCCTTTGCCAGTTCGAGTGCCGTAAGAGGGGTATGATGTGATGGCTTGAGTACAATGGTGTTTCCCGTCAGTATTGCGGGAGCAATTTTCCATACAGCCATGAGAAAGGGAACGTTCCATGGAGCTATCGCTCCTACCACACCCATTGGGGCATTTTGGACAATTCCCTTTGTATCAGGGTATTCAGGGTGTATTATCTCCCTGGAGAATCTGAATTCATCAGTTCCAGCAAAGTATTCAATGTGTGAAATGCCGAGCGGTATATCCATGAGCATACTCTGTCTCAGGGTTTTTCCGGTATTTACTGACTCCATTAAGGCATATTCATTGCTCTTTTCCTGAATCTTAATGGCAAGTTTGGACAGGAGTGCCTGCCTTTCCCTTATTGTTGTTTCGGACCATGAGCCTTTAAAGGCATTATAGGCTGAATCGATTGCTTCAATAGTCGATCTCTTGCTTGCCAGTATAACGTCAGTAATTGGGTTGCCATCCACTGGACTTCTTATGGTGACCCTCTTTCCCTCTTCACTGAACTCACCATCTACATAATTTTTCATCAATTCATCCATAAAATTCACAGCTCCAATAAGTACATTGAATACAGACGATAAATAGTTATAGTTTAGGACCTGAACATAGATGAGCACTGAAACCCGATTTCATTTTAAAACCGGCCCAGTAAGTTTACGCTTCATTTTCTTTAATACATACTTTCAATGGTAGGAATAGAAAGGGTAGTGAATTACACCTCAATATTTTAGTTTCTTTGTTCATTCCAGAATGTGTTTCAGGACATTCTCAGCATTTTTCCATAAAACCTGATCTGAATGTATTCCCAGCATATTGCTCAATTCTGGGATTTTCTCAACACTCTCGAAGCCTCTGGGAGTCGTAGATATCCCAAGAAAATCCGAACCAAGTGCCACATGGTCCCAGCCAAATCTGTCACCAACATATTCCATGTGACTGACCAGATCCTCAATTTTTGGGTCAGCGCTCAAGGTTGGAGTTATGGCCGTTATTCCTACAACTCCTCCAGTGTCAATGACCGCTTCAATACATCTGTCATCTATGTTTCTTATATGGTCCCATACACCCTTTGCATTCCCATGAGAAAATACAACTGGATAATCAGAAATTTCACACGTTTCAAGTATGGTATTCCGGCTTGAATGACCGAGATCCACAACCATTCTATTGCTGTTGCAGAGCTTGACAAGTTCTCTTCCTGCACCAGTGAGTCCGTAATCCTTTTCCGACATACACGACGCTGCAAACTTGGTGTCGTAGTTCCACGTGAGCCCAATTGATCTGAATCCAAGATTCCTGAGCAAATAGACATCGAAAGGATCAGTGATCGCATCAGTTCCTTCCAGAGCGATGATCATCTTAAGACCTTTTTTTGACAGATCTGACCCTTTTTCTACAATTGGTACTTTTTCTGATCTTGATATATAGTAGTAGAATTTCACCTGTTCCAGCAGAATTTGCATGAGGGGAGAGGTTGATTGCGACGATGTACGATATTTTTCAGTGAGTACCTGGGCATATTCGTTCCAGGTATTTATATGGGGAAACACCACCGAAAAAACAGTGCAGGAATCAAACTTTTTAAGTTCCTTTATACTTGACTGACCATCACCGTTAATCACATCACTTTTCATGGAAGAAAAGGCAAGATCCTGGTGAAGGTCTATGAGATTCATGTTATAATTTCTATCAACCATTTTAACACCCATCTTTCGAAGTTATCATCTACTCCATACTTTAAACTTCGTGGGAATAACCATATACCCTCTATCCCGTATGTAGAAACTTTAAGAATTGCTTTTTTTATTATATTGTATACGCCATTGAGACCTGCATGGGAGGAACTCCCCCCTTGATGACCTGAAAGTTTCAATGCCTATTCTCTTATCTATATATGTACCACTATGTTCTTTCCTTCCACCCCCGTATGCCTCTCCTCCTGGATTAGAACATTTATTCCCATTTATTCTGCTTCGTATATTATCTGCTCTATCGATAATCTGTTCTATCGATATGATGAATCGCGACTGGACAAGTTCTGGTTGTTTCTCTTTCCCAAGTCTGTGAGTTGTTTCAAATCATTACTGAGGTCTACAACTATTGTGCCGTTTTTTTCATGAATGTTCTTTTTTTCATCTGACATTGATTTAGTTCTCATTTACCAGTCGCTTATGAATTTTAGTCCGGCATCTTCTCGATCTAAAAACTGATTTGTGAATTTAGGAACACCGCCCTTGACGGCAATCCCCTCATCAGAGATGCTGTCTGCAATAGTTACGGTGTTCCTACTATTGTAATCTATCTCTTTATTATAAACTATTTCCCTGCTGTCAACTACCCACCTCTGAAGAGATGGGCTTGTAACTCTTATTAGGCTACGATTGGCTGGTTGACAACAGCCTGAAATACTCAGATTTACCAAGTATTCCGATGTTTCTTGCAGCGTTGAGATCAGCGTTGAGTTCGAAGTTGCAGTTCAGGCAGTGGAAGGTTGACCCTTTTCTGTTGTTTTTATTGATATATCCACAGCTGGAGCATCTTTGTGATGTGTATCTTGGATTCACATAGATCACAGTCTTCCCGGCATATTCTGCCTTGTATTCAATGAATTGTTCCAGCTGAAAAGGAGACCATGATCCAAGCATTCCATTGAATCTTCTGCCATTCTTTTTATTACTCATTTTCGTCGTCTCAAGCATCTCAAGGGCAATTACGTTGTATGGGAGGTTGACAATCTGCTTCCATATGATATGATTTGTGTTCTGCACGAACCGTCTCTCTCGTCCGCTCAGTTCCTTCAGTTTGCGATGTGCGGATCGAGTGCCCACGTGCTGTAATTCTGACCTGTTGTGCCTGTATCTTCCCTTAACGCTTCTCAATTCCCTTGCATTGAAGAACATATTGTTCGACAGTACTGCTATGTTCTTTATTCCCCTGTCTATTCCTATTCCTTTTATCTCCTTATGGGACTTTTTTTCTGCATCCCTGTCAGGCATTTCCACCTGAACCATAACAGACATCTTCCTGTGTTTTTTGTCAATGTATAGCTGTGCATTGGTGTATTCTCCCCTGTATTCTTCAATGAGGGGGGAATGTGCTACTGGAAATACCAGCCTTCCGTTTACTGTCGTCAGTGATATTGTATGCGAATCGGGATAGAATTTGAATGTTCTCCTGTCATATCTGATGGTCATGGATTTCCTGTGTATCCTTGTTTCAAGTTTCGTCTGCTTCAATGATTCCGATGCAGCATCCCTTGCCGTCTGCACTAGAGCGGATGGCAGTGCTGGTATCTCTCTTCTTATGCTTTTATAGGTTGCCCGGTTCAATTTATTCTTGTTGAACACATGTTCCGAAAACCCATAGTCCAGAACCATCTGGCAGGCTTCCCTGAATTGCATTCCCGTCTCAAGAAGGGATGTATCATAGGGAAGCTTTAGCTTAATAGTTCTGAACATTGTTTAATATGTTGTACAGTACATTATCATCTTTTCGCTTTCATTCCACTCCTGAAGAGGTGAGTATTCCCACTCACCGTGTTAAAATCAGCCATATTACCAGTTTCTCAGAGTAAAACATATCTTCATATCTGCACAAAACTGAAGTTTATGCAGATTCTCATTTGGCAATTATCGCGTAATTTCTGCAGTATTAGTTTCAATTCTGAACATAACCTGAATCGTTCCCGTAAATATTATAAAAATATAGTTGTGGTTTAAGTATTTTTTAAGAAAATTATTTGGTGACTTCAGGCACGAAGTAGACATCTGTCGGGCTGAATCTGAGATTTCTCCTGAATTTAGCCCTTACAGGCATTCCGATGTGCAGGTCTTCTTCATCTGCTCCGATGAGTCTCGCCATGAACAGGGAATCTACGCCTTCAAATTCCACCATCACAAGGTGGAATGGAGTTTCCGGAAGGAATTCCTCACTTCCAAAATAGCATGTAGTGAAAGCATGTACCTTTCCACGGTTGGGAAGCTCATGCCATTCTGTTTCTGAACCACACATCATGCAATGACCCCTTGGTGTTGCATAAACATATCCACAGTCTTTGTTCTTGCATTTACTTCCCATTATTTTCTTCTTGCCCAGAGCCCTGAAGAATTCAGAA
>JAKADT010000062.1:0-6115 GCA_021820245.1 Thermoplasmata archaeon
AATTTCAAGACTTTCACCTAATTTAATGGGATCGAAATAAGAGTCTGGAAACTTTGCCTCCAGCATAGCACTGATTCCAATTTGGATCTTATACAAATCCGCGAGTCTTCTCAAATGTTCCTCTAATCTTGATGAAGATATAACCAAAAGAAAGGTGAGAAAGATTAAAGATACGGTGAGTGCAAAAACCACGAAAGTCTGATAGTTATACGCTAATCCAAAGAGAGCAAGTGAGAGAGGAATCGCAACTAACAATAACAAAATAGCGATAATCGATGGAATTTTCATCTAGATGCTGGGCGTTCGGAGGAGGAGAACTGGCCATTATTGATAGCATCCTCTGTTCTCTTTAATCGATCTTCCCCTATTGGATGAAAGAGCTTATCAAAGCTTTTTTTGATTGACATGATAGATGATAATTCAGATTTAGTATAATTAAGTGTCTCCATTCTGTAACTGAATCTTCAGGCCTTGAATCTTAGATTATGATACAACTTACCCGATTCTATTTTTTGGTCCCTCCTCTTCTCCCTGAGATTCATGATATCGGATGCCATTCCGATAGAGTCATAAGGTAAGAGGATTTACTTACCTTATGTATCGGTCATTTCCATTGAGGAAATATGAGTTAATATTATCCAATCATTATTATATGTCAAAAAGCGATCCGTGTGTATATAAAGAAAAATGAAAACATACGGTTTTAGATGATAGGAGTTTGTATCAAGTGTGATACGCCCGAGCCGGGATTCGAACCCGAATCTGAGGCTCCGCAGGCCTCTAGGATATCCAAATTACCCCACTCGGGCTAAGGCGCCAATTCAACCAGATCAGCCATGGATTAACATTCGGATGCAAATTACTTTTTTGTTTCCATTTTTGTATGATTGTGATTTTACGTGATATCATATGAGTGATCTTTCAATGACCAAAGGTAGCAGCTAAATATTTAAAGATCGAAATGATTGAAACAAATTGGATTCTGGAAATGGAAATACTGTTGAGAGAAATTACGATATCATAGTGGTGGGAGGAGGAATTCTTGGTGTAACCTTATCGTACTGGTTATCTACAGTTCCCGGCTTAAAAATCGCTTTAATTGAGGCATCAGATGATGTTGCAAGACATTCATCGTCGCGAAACACTGGAGTAATACACAGACCCTTTTATATGAATCCGGAGAAGAAGAAATTATTTGCATGGGCATCTCAAAAATCTTATGGCATGTGGAAGAGTTTTGCTATGAGTTTCAACCTTCCATGGAATCCCACTGGCACACTGGAAATAGCCAGGAGAGAAGAGGATCTTGGAAGATTGGATAATTTCTCGAGGTGGGCTGTGCAAAACGGTATGGAAAGCAGTGAGTTTACAGTATTTAACAGATCTGACATGATCTCCAAATATCCATTTCTCAGGGGGCATGGAGCAATTCTCTCCAGAACTGATACCTCAGTGGACTTTGGAATTTTCACAAGATCCATTTTTAAATCTATAAAGAATGATGATTTTACATTCATTCCCGACACATCAGTCGAGGCGGAAAGTATTGATACAAACAGATCCATCCTTATGGCATCAAACGGTAAGAGAAAAATGAGAATCGGGTTCCATCACCTGATAAATGCAGCTGGATCGGACTCGCTCAACATTGCGCATGCAATGGGTCTTGCTCTGGATAAGGCTATGCTACATTTCAGGGGGGATTACTGGAAAGTGGCAAACAACAAACTACGCGAAATAGAAAACAATATCTATACTATTCCGGAACATCCGGAGTTTCCATTTCTGGACCCACATTTTATTGTTAGGCATGACAATTCACGACAGATCGGTCCCAATGCAGCCCCTGTGTTTTCCCCGTATGCATACGAAGGAATTTCCGAGAGATTACTTGATCCATTTCGTACACTTTTTGAGAAGCCTGTGATCCCAAAATTGAAGCTCTTTCTGAATCATGAATTTTTATCACTGGCAGGATCTGAATGGAAAAGTTCTCTTAGCAAGAAAAAGATGGGCTTGCGTGTAAAGGCATTCATCCCCAAATTTTCAATCGATATGCTTCTTGACAGAGGAATTGCAGGTATCAGGCATTCTGTTGTTGATGCAAAGGGTTTCCTGGAGGACTCCATAATCCTGAACGCCTCTAATTCAACACATATACTCAACTACAATTCACCTGGAGCCACTGGTGCTCCAGCTTATTCCGCACATATAGTACATGATATGCTGGATTCCGGACTACTGGGAGAACGGAGAGATTTAGATGAGCAGCGGGGTAAAATCTGGAAGTTTGAAGAGGTTTACCCGTGATCCTCTTCAATGATTAAAGTCGTGAATCCCTCAATTCAGTTGTTTCCGGTTGAAATCCATGTGCTTCAATTCTATTCAGCCGGAAGGCACTCTCTTCTTCATGTTTAGCCACCTGACTTTATGGATGAAGACATCCGTGTGGCAATGGTCTTATCCAGCCATTTTTACCTCTGCCTATTGACTGACAAAATGATGCCCTGACAACAATATTATGTTTTCATAAGCTTTCATTTCACCCCTGAAGGATGCGGGATTTCTTGCTCACATTGTTAAATATTTATTCGCAATCCTGTAAACCATGAACAGAGGTGTCAGATCATTGATTTTTACCTCAATGGGTCACTTTTCCAATGATGGAAATTTCCTCCTTTTTCCAGTACTGATAACATATTACAGTCTTATACCCGGCATTAGTCTGATACTTCTTGGAGCGGTTGCCATTATATACAATGCTCTTTCAGGTTTACTGAGTACACCAATCGGTCATCTTGCGGACAGAACCGATAGGGATGGTCTTCTGCTTGCAGCTGGAATTGCCATAAACGGTTCCTCCGTTGGTGTATTCGCAATACCGTTCCTTAATCATTCGCTTGCCATTCCTGCGATCATTGGAGGCTCAGTTCTCCTCGGTCTTGGACAATCATTCTATCATCCCATCGGAGCAACAATAATCACTGAAAGTTTTGATAAAAAGACAGCAACAAAGATGCTTGGCATAAATGGTTCATTCGGGAGTCTTGGGAGAGCATTGCTTCCAACAGTCATTGTTGCAGTGATGATTCTTGCTGGTGATACTGACGGTCTTCTCCTCATAATGCTCTATCTCTTCATATTCTCTATTGTCATTTATGCAGGACTGAAGAACTTCAAGAGAAATTCAAACAAACCAAAAAAAGAGAAGAGAGAGGCAAACACAGTAAACAGGTCTATAGTAAAAAAGTATTCAAAATTCCTCTATATATTGACTCTTGTCATATTTGTCAGGTCCATGTTTCTTACAGGAACAATAACTTTCGTTCCGACATTCCTTACAAATGTTTATCACAGCAGAACTGAAGCAGTGGCTATTGTAACCATAAGTTTTGTGACTGCGATATTCGGGCAACCGTATTTTGGATCTCTGACATCAAAATTTGGTGGTAGAAAGATCATATCATTCACCACCATTATTTCCGGTGTAGCCTTTGCTTCCTTCATTTATTTCGCTTCAAACCTTATTGTTAGTGCAACATCCTTCGCCGTATTTGCCTTTGTAACCTACAGCGGTTTTCCTGTACTCTTAGGCTATGTGAACCAGGTTGTTCCCAGAGAGATTTCAACAACGTCGAATGGACTGGTCTGGGGTGTTGGACAGACATTAGGTGGAGCGTTGGGAATAGCTGTTCTCGATGGATTCAAGGTCTTTGTGTCGTTGGGCGATTCTCTGACACTTATGCTCATATTTGCCCTGGCCGCCATTGTCTTGCTCCCTCTGATACCGAGAAATGACAGACTTCCAAAGTCCGATACACCATCCACTGAATCTCAATAGGTTCAGTTAAGAAACTACCAGTCTGGAAAAAAATGAAATGTTGGAGTGAAACCTTTCTCAATAAACAGATTCAGAAAGATCAAAAAATGAAATGGGTACCAAAAATTCTTTCCCGTTCATGTCAGAATAGACGTTCTTTATTGCCTCTGTCATGGGTTTCAGCTGGGAATGTACCTCATTATCGGTCATTTCACCAAAATTTCTTGCGGCAATTTCGTTATATGATGGATCACCAGACCCAATGGGAGAAAGGTATATCATGTCTCCCGGACCAAGATCCATCTGGGAAATAATATTTGCAGTACCGCTTACATGTTCCCTCTGGAATTTAACCCCTCCAGTTCCGACCATTACAACAAGCGACACCGGTATCTTAGACATCTTAAGGTTATTAACGAGATTTATGGTTTCGGAAATGTTGGTATGTTCATTAAATTGTCTGATGATCCTGTAATCTCCAGTTTCAATGGCAACATAAACCCTCTCAAGGCCATGCCTTTTCATCAGCTGGAAATGGGCCATTCTCTTTGTCTTGGGCATAGTGAAAATATCGAGAAATGAATATACTGGAAGATGAAATGTCTGGACAATATAGTCAAGTGCGTCTTCCAGCACTTTCTGATCTGCGTTAAGGCTGTTTGGGTCCCCAATGAACACTGACCTTCTTGCTGAGAGACCTCTTCCCATGAACGTTTTTACCCTATCCACATGACTCCTGAACTCATCGATGTCAAGTGTTGTATACTCCCTTTCGGAATAGGATTTACAGAGAGTTGATCTATTCCATTTACATCCGGATGTTAATCCAACGTAGATGGTGTTTAACTGATCTGGAGGAATAACCGGTGAAATTCTTCCATAAAGATCATTGAATGACACCCTATCCTTTTCAAGTTCGTCATAACGCCTCACCGGAACATCTCTTAAGAGTGAACTTTCTTTCAGTTCAATATTTTGTGATGTTTCAAGCATTTCTGCCGATCGGTCTGTGACAGTTCTTGCTTCCTCGACAGATACTTTCTCAACAACCCTGAGATCATCTTTCCAGCCTATCCTGAACAGGTCGTTCTCCAGGCTTCTTCTATACATTATTCCTTTTGTTGTGAAATGAAGGAGTCTCCCCCCCATATCAAAATTCGCAACCTCAACTTCAGGGGAAACCACACTTACGATTCCGTTGTTTACCTTAACTGAGAATTCCGGCATAATTCATCCCACCATGATTACTTTGGACGTTGATTTAATTTTTTATACACACTTTGTAGGAGTGGTCCGTTATTTGTTTACGATTTTACTTTAGCTGACGCTACTTTCCAGTCATTATTGAACCTTTTACGCGCCATTTTAACCCATCTTCTCTTTTTGATGATGATCCCAACCTCACGGTTGTGGTTGAGGCTTGAAGTGGAGAAATTCTCCGAACCCATAAAAAAACCATTTCCTGCAATTATGATCTTTGCATGCATATACAGTTTATTCGCCGGCATATATTTTATATTCACACCATGCTCTTCAAGTTCTTTCAAATTCTTAAGGTCACCACCGCTAACTGTGTCGGGCACAATTATGCGAAGCTTCTTCCCTTTATTTTTCAGGACGTCCAGGACAATTCTGTCATCTCCCATCTCCTCAGTTTCGATGAACACCTTTCCATGATCCCTGATAAAAGATGCAATTGCAGGTTCTGAACCAGGGGAAACAACAAGGTCAGTTCTTGGAAGAGATCCAGCCTCTGTACCCTTCCAGTCTGCGTCAAATATAGTCTGTAGGCTATTTATGACTTTTTTATGATCAGTTTCATATATGTACTCCCTGTTCTTGAGAAAAGCTGCCTCTGTGAGATTGGCAGTGCCGATTTCAGCGTGCCTCTCCGATACCATGTACTTGGCATGATCAAAGGTTGTTTTACCTTCAAAACGTCTTGGTGCTATTTTGACTGACGCACCTGTTCCTTTCAGGACATCCAGTTCACCTTTGCTTCCATCTCCACCGTAAGGTTTTCCATCCACCATGATCCTGACCTTTACCTTTCTCTCAACCGCTTTCCTGATCTCAGTAATAACATTTGGATCATCTATGAGATAGCAATTTATGGAGAGACTCTTTTCACATTTTCCAATAAAATCTAAAACAGGTCTTATACCATCTTCCGGTTCGATATACAACATGATTGGTGAACATTGTAGATTTGGAAATAATCCTTGTGTTTTCATTCTATTATTCATGTAACGGTGCAACAGTCCAAAGTTCACAGCATTGGAAAATTTCTGAGTG
>JAKADT010000062.1:6215-9613 GCA_021820245.1 Thermoplasmata archaeon
TCATGGGCGACTATGTATTTGAAATGAATTTGGATGAAGATACGGAAACAGTTTACGGTAAAATATTCAAGGCGATCAAGGAGAAATCATGGATACTGCTTTCTTATGTGGATGCCAAGCAGATTATAGAAAAGAATTTCGGAGAGACATTTCCGCCATATTATATTCTTAATGTCTGCAAACCTATTGCAGCCAGAGACCTTCTGGGTGAAAACATGGATTTCGGGTTATTTTTGCCCTGTAAGATAACTGTTTACAAAACACAAAAAGGAACAAAAGTTTCTGTCCTCAAAGTGTCAAAAATGGATAAGGATCATCTTGGTGGAGAAGGCACTACTGCAGAGAAGTATGAAAATGAGCTCATAGAAATTCTGAAGGAGATTCTCTGACATCCTCCCGCTTCTATAATAGGATAAATTAAGAATCACCTCCAGAGTGCCCATTTGACTGAATAAGATTTGGAGCAAATGGATTAACCACAATCATTTTTGACATCATGAATATCTTCATGTTATCTGCTATCATCTCTACTCTGACTACAATTTTTATCAGAATCCGCATGTTGTATGGGTGAATTTCCAGACATAAATACAGCAACCTTGTGTTACGCCTTCAAGACACTGTTCCTAGAAGACACTTCCCGACCATTCGGTCTCATGCTTCTATACCTCATCTTTTTCCATACAGCTTAAGCGCATTTCTTGGTAAAAAACCATGTTTGTTGCAAAAAAATACTGCATCATACGCTTCCTGCTATGTCCATGTAATGAAACGGCGCGGAATGATGCCTGATCCTTTTTCCCTCTAATATCCAGTTATAATTTATCAGGTTCTATTCCTGGAAACTATACTGCTCATAAATTCAGTCACTTCTCCTACTAAGGTATCAAAATCTGGAATCTTACCAATTATGACTGGATTTAGTTCACTTAACCAGGAAGATCGTTTATCTTCCATGGCTTCAATGAAGTCAGGCTGTTGGTATTCCCTTGAATAATAACTGAGTTTTGAATTTATCATTTCCAAATTGCAAAATTCGCCATTAGAACGTTTGAAGAGAAACCAGAGATCATACAGGTCCCGCGCTTTATTTCTGGTCAATATTGCCCTAACCTTTTCTGACTGTATTTCACGTCTATTCATAACGGTACAGGTAAAGGGAAGAACGTCCTGGTAAATTGGATCAAAGGTCAACAAATCGGGATCGAGAAGCGTCTTCTCTCTGGTGCTGATTTCCACCCTTACTGTGACCTTTGACGCATCGGTTGTATAGAGAGGGCCTTCACAGGAGAACTTGAATGATATTGAATCACGCATGTTTGAAACGTGCTTTACAATTCCTCTGACACCGATGATCTGAAGATCTTTTAGCGTCTCGTTCATAACTTCATCAATCCCATTAAGCTTTGCAATCGTGAAATCCAGATCCTCGGAGAATCTGTTTAAACCGTTGAAGAGATACAGCGCAGTACCACCCTTGAATACCAGATCTCGTGCAACTCTAAGGTATATCGATCGAAGTATCAGGACCTGAATATATGTTTTTTCCTCCTGGAAGGGTTTAACGCCACGCAACCTGGCCAACCTTGAAACTAGATCACGGTCAATCATTCTATCCTCTCATTCACAATTAACTTCCATTTTTGGTTGAATTCACCATTTCGTATTGATTGGGGATTCAATTTGTAACGTGTGTTTGTCGTCCTTTGAAAATTAACTTCAAATCCCAATCTTTCCAGTAAGTAGCCAGCTCTAGCTAAAAGAGCCTCTTTCTGAATTCTTACTAGGTACAAATGGAGCTTTTGAATATCTATGCCAACCCTCATAGCCTCAATCGCATATGTTACTCCAAATAAACCGGGTTTATACAGGAAATCCAGAATGATTTTCTCCAGATCACCTACCACTATGTAGGAATTCTCCTTATTCAGTTTCTTGTATCCGAACATAAGATCTGGAGGAAGATTAATAAAATCTATTGTTGTGTCTTCAAAAACTATTCCCTGCCTCCTCCTTGAAGAAACTATCTGTATCCTGTTAACTACCTGATCGGTGACGCCAAGAACGTATAATCCTGAGAGAAACGATATATAAGCAGGTTGCTGAATCTGTGATGCAACAATGAATGGGTCCCTAGTGACCGAGTATTTTCCCCTCTCCACGCTGAAAACTAACTCCTCTTGGATTAACCTCCGTATAACGGAATATACTCCACTGATCTCTAGCTTTGTATATCGTTTTATGTCAATAGGTGAAAAGACAGAAAGGCCACTTCCCTGAAGGAGCCTGAGAAGCTTGTATTTGTTCACTCTATATTGTATCAATAGATGGTATTTATTTATTGTCATCAATTAGGTCAAATTTACCACATTCAAATACAGAAAATAAAATCATGTAAGTTGGTTCTACGAATGCATTGTGAGAGAAAGATGTGGAGGAAAAAGCACATTTCGAGCTATACCTCACAAAAATCGTTTGAGATGAGGATATCCTTCACTTAATCTTATTCCTAGGATCTTTCCAGGGTGATTGTTAATGGTGATACTATTTATATTATATACTGACTGTTATCAGTGTAATGTATTTATACTATCGTTAATTACAATATAGATGGAACAAGAAGAACTACTGTACTTTCTATCTAAAAAATTTGTTATAGATGCATCTGCGAAGGTAGCTTTCAATGTACATTTTTTTCCAAGCAATACTAACCTTAAAGTTGATGCTGTGGTGAAAAACGGAGATGAGACCATATATATTGAAATAAAAAGGCGAATTTCCCTAGAGAGTATTTTCCAGTTTAATGCTTACAAAGATCTTATCAATAGACTGGTAGTGCCTCCGGGAAGTTTTGCCTTTCTCACAGTTTTTGTAGGTAATGATATTATGGATATCGCTAAGAAGCTTGACATTATAATAATTCAACTACCGCCTTCTTCAATAAGAGAAGTAGTAGAAAACAATCCGAGGTACACACCTTCAAAGATTACCTCGAGAAGATCATTTGACGTAATTTATGAGATGCTTTCTATTGGTCCGTCGACCATAATGGCTCTTTCGCGAGAATCTGGCGTTTCTTATGGCTGGGCGCATGGAGTTGTAACTAGATTAATGGAAATCGGCATTGTCGAAAGGACATTTGGTCTTTACAAAATTGTAGATATTGACAAATTGCTGGATTCAATTGCGTATGAGAGGCCAATCGGATCCATTACTTCGAGAGAGTATTGGGCTGATTCAAATGATATCCTGAAATTTGCTCGGGATGTATCATCCATTGCCAAGGTAAAAGAAGTGAAGATTGCCTTTATGGGCCCGACAGCTTCCATTTTATACGATCCATATCTTGTGAGGTCAGACACTTTGTATGTGTATGCAGAGCCCAGTCAGATCATTAA
>JAKADT010000006.1 GCA_021820245.1 Thermoplasmata archaeon
CTAAATCTGTTCCATACAAAATTTTAAGGTTAAATCCACATAAATGTACTCATGGTTGTTTCTCCACTTGAATACAGATACGGCAGAGAAGAGGTAAAATTGATTTTTGATGAGGATTCAAGGCTGAAATACCTTTTGAAAATAGAGGTTGCAATTGCCCAGGCACAGTCGGAGCAGAATCTCATACCAAGAGAAGCCTTCATAGAGATACAGAATGCGGTTAACTCTGGAAAAGTGAAACTTGAAAGAATCAAGGAGATCGAAAAGGAGACCAGACATGACATGATGGCACTTATCAGGTCTCTAACCGAAGTGAGCGGTTCAGGTGGAAAATATGTGCACTTCGGTGTCACATCCAATGACATTCTTGATACCGCAACTGCGCTTCAGTTGAGAGATTTCACACATTTCCTGATTGAAGATCTTATTGAGCTTCAGGGTGAACTTCTGAAGAAAGTTGAGGAACATATTCACAGCGTAATGCTGGGAAGAACACACGGACAGCATGCCAGCCCTATAACCTTTGGTCTCAAAATGGCGGTTTACCTGGCCGAGGTCAACAGGCATATACAGAGAGTAATGCAGGGCAGGGAGAGATACATCGCAGGAAAAATACTTGGACCCGTTGGGACTGGTGCATCTCTTGGTGAAGCTGCACTGGAGATTCAGGACAGAGTTATGGAAATTCTTGGAATCCGGGCGGAGACTGCGTCGACTCAGGTGGTTGATCGTGACCGCATCATAGAATTTCTATCCATAGTCAATAACATTGTTACTACACTTGAAAAAATATCAACTGAAATAAGGAACCTTCAGAGATCAGAAATCGATGAGGTATCAGAATATTTTGACATGGAAAAGCAGGTGGGTTCCAGTGCAATGCCAAACAAGGTGAACCCGGTTAATTCTGAAAACATAAGCAGTCTGTCAAGATTCATACGCAGTCTGATAATATCAGAATACGAGGCTGCAATAACCTGGCATGAGAGGGATCTTACAAACAGTGCATCTGAAAGGTTTGTCATACCATATGCGTCAATATTAACAGATTATGTTCTAAAGAAAATGTCAAATGTGATCTCCACACTTATTGTAAAAAAGGAAAGAATGCTAGAAAATCTAATAGCTGATCCTCTTGTAATGGGGGAAAATATCGTTTCAACACTGACAGAGCACGGAGTCCCAAGACAGGATGCACATGAGATGGTAAGAACTTCATCAATGGAGGTATATAGAACGGGAAAACCATTTAAAGAAACACTAATATCCAATGGAATATTGAAGTACTTATCTGAAGCTGAACTGCAACGGACTCTGAATCCAGAGGATTTTACTGGAAAGTCGGAGAAGATATGTCTCAATGTCATTGAGTCGTCAAAACTGTTGCTTCAGGAAGTATACCGAGGGATCTGATGAACGGTAATTTAAAGGAAGAAAAAACATTCAAAAAACAGATTATCGCAGATCTTTCGAGAGAGGAAAAATCAATATCCGGTCTTCACAAATCGCTCGAGGAGCAGGGCATAGTAATACACAGGCTTGTTCTTACGGGCTACCTCAGGGCACTGGTCGATGTTGGATATCTGAAAGAGAAAGAGATAAAGCCATCAAGAATATATTCAGTGCTGTATAACAATCAGCAGGACATTTACGAGATAGTTGGATCAGCTTCAAGAAATTATGATGAGGAGAATGCAGGGGACAATTCTCTGCGCATGCTTTTCTTCCTTTTCAACAGGCCAATTTTTCTCAGGGAGATAGAGAGGTGTGGTGTCGAACTCCCAAAAAACTACAAACGTGTAACTCCCCAGAAAAGAATGGAATATATTGAAAAACTGGGTGAAGCGGGCATAAAGATCCCTGCAAGCAACATGATGATGGAGCCGGTGAGTTCTGACTCAATGGTAACAATAAAAATACTCAGAGAAATTATAAATCTATCCCTGGATCTTAAGAGATACGTTGTCAGCATGGCAGATTATTCACAGAAGACACTGGACTGAGTTTCCAGGTTTACTGTTCTTCTGTTTTGGCACTGTTGATAATGAAGTAACCATGTGAACCCTGCCATAAGATTTCGGATTTTTCAATAAATATTTTTTTTCCATAACTTGTACCGTTCACAAAAGTTTCATATTCTCCACCTTCCCCGGTAATATTTATTCCATACCTTGCATTCTTTTTCTTGAGAATCTCAAGATATTCTGTATCGATCTTCACGCCTAAATCGGTTGAGTCAAACCCCTCAGCGGACACCGATACAATGATTGGGACAATACCTCTGGCTATGATTTCCATCAGCTCTTTCTCCTGATCCATTCTCCACAGGGGCGTATAAGACATGATTCCCAGTTCAGTGCAGGCAGCCTCTATTCTTGTTTTCTGGTAATCAGAAGCTATGGCCCCGGAAATTACAGCCTCAACATGATCTTTTTCAACCATACTGGCAATCAGTTTCCATAAATCATCCTCTGAAGTTTCAATGACATCCAGATCCAGGATTTCAGCCACATAACGGGACATTCGTGCATTGGGGTAATGAAACATGAAAGAGAATTCCTCAGGAACAACTGTAATTGCAGCAATTATTTCAAAGCCCTGTTCTAACGCTATCTGCGCAGATAAAAACGAATCCTTTCCTCCTGAAAAAAGTGATACTGCCTTCAGATTTGCACCATCCTGATGCTGTATTTCAACTGATCATAAATAAAGTACTTCGTGGGTAACGCCATGTGCCATAATCAGTGGTCACAATTAACAGAGAGGATACTTTATACTTTCTGTTAAACTGCATAACGGTCCATGTCAATTGCAGGATATCAGCATTGCTTTTTACTGGGAACTAACCTGGCAGTCTTTTATGGCAAACATAAAATTCACAAAACATTTTTCAAAAGATTTTTTACCCATACTGTCATCACAAATCATGTCAGTTAATGTGGGAGAAAAGGCTCCCGACTTTGAAGCACTGGACACAAAACTGAAGAGCAGGAAACTATCAGACTACCGAGGTTCAAACGTTGTTCTTGCGTTTTTCCCCGGAGCTTTTACTGGGGTATGCACGAAAGAACTCTGTTCATTCAGGGATTCCATGGCAAAATTTAACAAGCTGAACGGCAAAGTTGTTGGAATAAGCGTGGATGCACCATTTTCCCAGGCTGAATTTGCAAAGGTGAACAAACTTGAGTTTGATCTGCTCAGCGATGGTGACAGGAAAATAAGTACAAAGTATGATGTTCTTCACCATGATTTTGTTGGTGCAAAGGGTCTTACCGCATCAAAAAGGTCAGTGTTTATACTTGATAAGGACGGAACTGTAAGGTACAAATGGGTAAGTGAGGATCCGGGCAAAGAACCAGATTATAAACAGATAGAAGAAGAGCTCGAAAAACTTAACTGAATTCTATCCGATCTGAAACCATATTCAACCTTTCTCTAATTTTCTACATCCATATTTTTGTGAATATTATCACTCGTGAGAGCTATTCCAACAAGATTGAAGCTATTAATTTCTATGATAAAAATTGTTTAATCCATGTATGTAATCCAGTTTAATGAACAGGGACGTAGCCAGAAGGATAATTGCCCTTGTGGCCACAGAGAGGAAAAACAGCCCAAACGGATTGACCAGGCAGGATTTCATAACTACAATTGCTTATAAGAGAAAACTTATGGATCCAGACCTGATTGAAAAATTCATTCAGGAGAGCATCAAGGAATCGCTTCTAATGGAAAAGGAGAAGAAGATTTTTCCAAACTTCAGTACCTCAGGGATAATAGTTCCATTGGATTTCCAGATAAACCCCGAACAGCTCTTTGCTGAAAATACTGATAAACCCATTGTGGACAGGATGCTTGATGCAATATCCGCATCTGGCAAGATGACGAAGAAAGAAGCCATATCAAACTCCAGAGAAATAATGGAGTACATGAAACTTATAAATTTTGAAATTGCCCTCATGGCAGTTATGTCCGAAGAGGGAATAGATATCACCAATTTTCTTAAGGAATACACAATTCAGTATAACAGAGAATAAAGCTAGTCGGAGTTCAATCTCTGAGCTATCTTCATTGCCTGGTCCACATCTTCCTTTTCCATGGCCATGTCGCTTGCGAGATCATACATGAAATCAAGGGATTTTTTCAGATCTTTTTTCTCCTTCTTGTTCTTTATTTTTGAACATATCTTATCTATGAAGTCAAGCGCTTCCATGGAAAGTTCAAAAGCCCTGTCCGGATCCTTTTCCCTTTCAAGCGAAATCTTTCCCCTCATAGCTTCGAAATAGTTGTCCCAGTCTTCCACCTCTCCTGAGATTTCAATAACCTTGTTGTATATTTCAAGTGCCTTAGTTGCCCTACTCTTCCATTTCGAATAAAGCTCCGCAAGTGCATTGAGACTCATGGAAAAGAGAACAGGATCTTCCGCTTCATCTGCTTTTTTAATTGCCGATGAGAAAAATTCTTCACTCTCTTCAAGCTTTTTCCCATCCATGTAAATATAGCCCAGATTAAGATAATCCATAACAATCATGTCGGTTTCTTTGAGCTTTTCATGTATGGCAAGGGATTCCTTTCCAAATCTTCCGGAATTATCAGTGTTCTTTGGTTCAAGTGCGTAATACGCCTGTGAAAGCTTGTAACATAGTTCCGCCTTGTCCGGGTTATCTTCCTTCATAATCTCGTATGCCTTTGTGTATTCCCTGATTGAATCCATGAATTTGTCTTTCTGCAGGAAAGCATCACCGTTTTTTATGGTCTGTTCTATTTCATCCATCTAATCTAACTCCATTCCAGATGTATTGCCTATTTATCAATAACTCGTTTATAAATTGTTGTTTTAGGTGTAAATGAATCCAACTTTCTGCATAAATTTAGATCGTTATCCTCGAATTTCTCAACTGCCCGGAATGGCATTTCAGTCCTGCTGATATGAAGTTAAAGGGACACCAGCCAGCCTCAGCAGATCTTTCTGTCTCTGTGTCAGTTCCGGCTGGAATTTCTTCACGATCTTTCCTCCTGCCTCGATCCAGTTCAACTGTACCAGGGAGAAGTCCCTAAGTACCCTGTTAACTGTCGGCTATTCGCATGATATGAATTCCTGGCATATCTGTATGGATTTTCTAAAAAAGTACTGCTGTTGGGTTTAAAAATCAGTAATACAAGCTTGTCGTGAAATTATTTCGTTGAGAAATTATCCAAACATACAGGGAAAAGATCTAAAACTATCCTGCCATAGTGTAAGAATTTAATGTAAAAAAATTTATAATTAAACAATGATAACTCACATATGAAAACAATTGCTGTGGAGGATTCCACATATTCTAAGCTGTCAAAACTAAAGTTTACTCTGAATAGAATGAGGGGGACATCCTTAACATTCAGCGAATTGTTAGAAGATACCATAAGAAAACCGCTTGGTATCTTATTGATCAATACCACCCTGAGAGAGGCACTTAAATCTCTGGTTAAATATCTTTCACAGGATGAGAGTATCCTCGGGGTCATTCTTTTTGGGTCAGTCGTTAAGAACACCTCTCATGCAATTAGCGATGTTGATCTTTTTATTTTAGTTAGAGACGCTGATTCAAGAACATTCGATCACGTGGAGAGTTCTATCAGGAAAACTGAAATCGAATTCTTCGATCGCCTCGTGAGGAGCAAACTCCCTGTACATTTCGCTCCATTTATATGCAGTCCGGACAAACGTGATTATGTGAGACCTATATTCTTTGATATAGCAGATAGTGGGGTGATACTTTTTGATCGCAATTCCGATGCGTCTGAGTTTATTGATAAATATCTTTCACTGCCACACAACAGAAAATATACGGAGAATGGGGAGGTATTGACATGGTAAACATGCACCTGGCCGAAAGAGCGCTTGCAGATGCCGAAGAATGGTTACAATCCGCGGAAAAGCTGAGGGAGATCGGCGCAGGCCCAAAGATACTGTATTCACTTGAAATGGGAGTGGAATTGGGTGTTAAGGCACTTTTGCTTTACCACGGAATAGATTTTCCCAAGACACACAACGTATTGAACACGAAATGGAAAATATGAACTCCAATACGTGGGTATTTGGTGACATGTAGTGAGCTAACGTTGAATTTCAGTGCATGCGTTTTACTATGGTCTCTGCTGTCTTTCTGTCAATTTTGCCTTCCATGATCATTTCACTGACCACTGCGTCCACTTCCTCTGGTCTTGCACCAGCCTCAAGTGCAATATTCCTGGCATGGAGGGACATATGTCCCCTCTGTATCCCCTCGTCACACAATGCCCTTAAGGCAGCAAAGTTCTGAGCCAGGCCAACCGCTGCAAGAACGTTGGCGAGATCAGTGGAATTTTCTACTCCAAGTATCTTTCTTGAAATTTTTGCCTTTTCCACAGTACCTGTTGTACCGCCTACGGTACCCACCGCAAGCGGAATTTCAATGCTTCCAACAAGATCTCCATTCCGGTCTTCCTCAAATTTCGTCAGAGATAGATTTCCTGTCACATGCCCGTAAGTGTGGGCATTTGCCTCAACGGATCTCCAGTCATTCATGGTAGCAAGTATAACAGCATCTATGCCGTTCATTATGCCCTTGTTGTGGGTGGCAGCCCTGTATGGATCAATATTTGCCAGTTCACAAGCCCTTACTATGTTCCTTACAATTTGCGTCCCACCAATAAGTTCTTTCGGAAACGTTGCCCTGGATCTGGATACTCTCCTTACAGAGAGGTTGCTGAGTATCCTGAGAACACTTCTCCCTCCAGTAATATCCTCCACTATGGGTGCCACATGTTCACACATTGAATTGACAACGTTTGCACCCATTGCATCTCTCACATCAACAAATATGTGAACAACGATCATGTCGTCAATTCCTTCAAATGTCCTTATTTCCATGTCTACTGCACCAGCAGATAGCCTGGAAAGTGTCTGGCTTCTTGTATTGCTCTCCCTGAGTATTGCCTCCTTCTTCAGCATTAGCGATTGAATGGCACTTTCCCTTGACGGAATATTAACGATCTGAATCTGGCCAATCATAACCGGTCCTGAGGACTCTGATCTGAACCCACCTCTTTCTCTGGCAATCCTGGCAGCGTTTGAGCATGCCGCTATAACAGAAGGCTCCTCTACCGCCATAGGGACAAGGTATTCTTTTCCGTTTACGATGAAATTGGTGGCAATTCCAAGGGGGATCTCAATGGTAGATATAACATTCTCAATGAGTTTGTCAGCATGCTGGATTTCCATAGACCCGGTTTTTCTGAGTGTTTCGATCTCACTTTCCGAAAGTTCACTGAATTTTTTAACTATCTCCAGCCTTTCTTCCGGAGTTTTTTTGTAGAACCCTGAAATCTTTGATTGTTTTTCCATATGAACCCGTAAATGTCATAGTCATATAAGATTTGGTTCAAAATGATCAATTTCGAAATGTCATTAGCAAATTAACATATAATTCATGGTGTTAACCTAACTAACCAATGAATAGATGGGTGGATATAGTAAGGCCGGTAAACGGAGTAATGGGTATAGTTGCCACTCTCGTTTCTGCAGTTATTGGAGCAGGTCTGCACTTCAGTGCTTTTTATGTGAGCGTTGCATCTGCTGCAGCCATTGTATTTATGGTGATCTCAGCAGGTAACATCATTAACGATGTTGTTGATGTTGAAATAGACAGATTGAATCACCCGGACAGATCCCTTGTGAAATTTCCAGAAATGATTCCAAAGGCTAAGATGCTATTCGTGGTACTCTTCATTGTGCCTTTAATCCTGTCAATACTTTTCATATCAATTATGGCACTGCTTCTCGTCATTGTAGCTGAAATACTTCTGATCACATATGAGCTATATACGAAGAAACTTGGCATAACGGGGAACATTACAATAAGTATTCTTGTTGGACTCATATTTATATTCGGAGGAATTGCAGTCAATTCTGTCGTGAGAATGTTTCTGCTCTTCGGTATGGCATCTCTTGCAAACCTTGCAAGGGAGATCACTAAAGATGTTCAGGACATGGAAGGAGATGTGGACAGAAAGACATTTCCAAAGAGATACGGAAAACAGATTTCGTCAATATTCGCGGCCGTTTTTACAGTTGCAGCTGTGATTATATCATTCATACCTTATTACCTCGGAATATTCTCCATATACTATCTGTTGATTGTTCTCGTTTCTGATGTGTTTTTCATCATGTCAGTCTATATTCTTTTTGGAGATCCCGAGAGAGGGCAAAAGATATCAAAGTATGCAATGATACTGGGACTGGCAGCATTCTTTATCGGTGGTCTGGCATGAAGGTTTACGATGAAATAATATCAACACTGAAAAACGACAAGATTCACATGACACTCATAGATCCAGCCTCGCAGGATGTCGACAGGGCCGCGGCAATTGCAAAGGAGGCAGACAGGGCCGGAACAGATTATTTCATGATCGGAGGTTCAACAGAAATTGACTCGAAGAGAATGGACTGCACAATAGGGGAGATCAGGAAGGTAACGGACAAGAAAATAATAATATTCCCAGGTTCTTCTTCCATGCTGAGCAGAAAGGCAGATGCCATATACTTCATGACGCTAATGAATTCACGAAATCCAGAATTTATCGTGAAACATCAGGTCAAGGCAGCCCCCATTCTCCGAAGTATAAAAATGGAGACAATTTCCATGGGGTACATAATCTTCAAGCCAGGAATGACTGTGGGAAGGATAGGAGAGGCAGATCTTCTGGACGAGACAAATATGGAGGAGGCGGTTTCCTACTCAATAGCGGCAGAGATGTTCGGACTGAAGATGCTGTATCTGGAGGCAGGAAGTGGATCTCCAAGCCATATCAGACCTGATACTGTCAGTGGGGTGAGATCCTCTGTATCGATTCCACTCATAGTGGGAGGGGGGATACGTGATCCCGAAGCTTCTAGAAAAATATCACAGGCAGGGGCGGACATCATAGTTACCGGTACTGTTGCGGAGAAATCCTCTAATATAGAGAAGGTTCTGGGAAACATAATAAAATCCATGAAAAGATTCTGAAACTGGAAGATTTTATAGTTTCCCCACAATACGGTTCCATGGTTACTTTCAGGGTTGAGGTCAGGTATCTTCCCGGTGTTGAAGATCCTGAGGCTTTAACTGTCAAGAGGAATTTGAAAATTCTGGGTTATGATTCCGTTTCTGGAGTCAGTATGGCAAGGATTTACGAACTTACATTTGAGGATGGAAAAGATGCCCATGAAAAAGTGGAAAAACTGGCCAGGAATCTCCTATCAAATCCCGTAATAAACAGCTACACCATCACTGAGACGGGTGACTGAATGGATAACGTTGCCGGTTACAGAAAATCGGTTGGAATCATCGGTCTTACCGGTTCACAGCTTAAGGATCTGTCTGAGAACATGGCCCTTGGACTGAATGACGATGAACTCCGTATGCTCCAGAATTACTTCAGTGACCTTAACAGGAACCCCACAGATATTGAATTACAGGCAATGGCACAGGCCTGGAGCGAACACTGCTGCTATAAGTCATCAAAATTCTATCTCAAGAAGTATCTCTCCGGCCTGAAGACACCTTATACAATACTGGCAATGGAGGATGATGCCGGGGTTGTTGAATTTGACAGTGATCATTCCTACGTTGTCAAGATGGAAAGCCACAACCATCCCAGTGCGGTTGAGCCTTATGGAGGAGCCGCCACAGGTGTAGGGGGAATATTAAGGGATGTACTGTGCATGGGGGCACAACCCGTTGCTCTCCTGGATTCGCTGTACTTTGGAAAACCGGATGAAACATTGGCCGAAGGTTTATCAACACGTTATATTATGAATGGAATCATATCGGGCATCAGGGATTACGGCAACAGGGTCGGAATTCCCACTGTGGCCGGGTCCATAGATTTTGGCAGTTCTTATGCAGGAATGCCACTTGTAAACGTCGGTTGCGTTGGAATTATGAAGAAGGAAAGTCTCTCAAGAAGCAGGATCAGTAAAATTGGAGACCTGCTGATTCTGGCTGGAGGAAGAACTGGAAGGGATGGTATACACGGAGTCAATTTTGCATCCAAGGCCATGATGGGAAACACCGAGGAGAGCAAGAGGGCCATACAGCTTGGAAACCCGATTATAAAGGAACCACTCATACATGCAGTCCTGGAGGCAAATGAAGCAGGTCTGATAGATGGCATGAAAGATCTTGGTGGCGGTGGACTTTCAAGCTCTGCCGGAGAGATGTGCTTTGCTGGTGGGACTTCAGCCGAAATAGATCTTTCAAAGGTAATCCTCAAGGAAGACTCAATGGAACCGTGGGAAATCTGGGTGAGCGAGAGCCAGGAGAGGATGCTGATGGCGGTAGACCCTTCCAATCTATCCAGAATATCCAAAATATTTGAACTGTGGGATGTGGAGTACTCTGTCATCGGAACTGTTAAAGAGGGGACAAACCTTGTCCTGAAGTTTTACGGGGAGGAGATACTCAACCTGGATCTATCGTTTCTCACATCAGGACCAATGTATTGCAGGAACTTTGTGGAAACGAAACCAAGTTCAAATCAGTATCTGATGCCACCCGAACCATCAGACCTTAATGCATTTGCAGTTAAATTCATGTCACATTACCTGAACTCTTCCAGATTTCCCGTAACACGGCAGTATGACCACACAGTCAGAGGAAATACAGTAGTTGGACCAGAACAGGGATATCCAAACCGGGAAACTCACTCCGACTGTGCAATAATAAAGCCGGTGCATTCATCATTCAAGGGACTGGGTCTGACATCAGGTTCACTGAGCAGGATGGTCAGCATAGATCCGTACAATGGAACGATGCACACAATGTGCGAAGCGTTCAGGAATCTACTGTCGGCAGGAGTTACGCCGCACGCGGTTGTGGACTCACTTAATTTCGGGAATCCGGAAGATCCGGAAATAATGGGCCAGTTTGTATCATCAGTACGGGCAATTGGCGATTTCTGCAGACGCTTCTCACTACCCATTGTTGCTGGAAATGTGTCACTTTACAACCAGTCCATGGGGAAAAATATACATCCGACTCCAACCATAATGATGACCGGTATTATAGAGGATGTGCGGAATTATGTCCCGTCATTTTTCACCTCATCTGACAGGGACGTATATGTTCTGGGAGAACCGCAGACAAATCTTGGGGGGAGCGCTTATCTTGAATATCTCGGTATGGACGCAAAGAGCATTGCACCACTTGATCTCAGGGAACTGGAGAAGATCACACCTGTGCTGAAGGGACTTCAGGAAAGAGGCATAGTGGAAGCATGCCATGACGTTTCGCAGGGTGGACTTTTTGCATCATTATGTGAAATGTCATTTGGCAATCAGGTTGGTATACGGGGAGACATTTCCTGGATTTCTGGCGAACGATCAGTGCATAAACTGTTTGCTGAAGGAGGGAACCGTTTTGTGGTGCAGATTCAGAGGAAAAATGAAGAAGAGTTTCTGAAGCAGATAGAAGGAATCCACCACACCTTTATTGGCACCACTGAGGGGGACAGAATAGTTATAGCAGACCATGGGAGAGAGATCATTAATGCCGGGATACTGGAAATAATGAAGCCATGGGAAAATGGGCTTGAGGAATATTTCTAGTAATAACGAAACTTGCCCATAAAATCCACATAGATTTTGTGAAAGTGCTAGGGGTTTGGAGAATCAGTAAAACTCCGGTGCTTCAGCTGAGGAGAGTATGTCACAATTTGGGTATGTAAATGAAATATCTGTAACGAAACTGCAGAAATAGTCTACCAATAAATGGAATAATTATAACGTGTCCGGCAATACAGGTTGCATGGATGATCATCTGGACGAAAGCATATTCCTGAAAGATCAGGATGTAACTATAAGAGTGAGCTACAGGCTTAATTTCGATGCAGAGAGATTTTGCGGTTATTCAAAGATATTCAAGGGTATTCCAGAAAAAGAGGACGAGAGCTTTGAGATTTACATGGAAAATTATGAATGTGGTATGGATAGAGAGAAGGTTATGGGGAAATTCCAAAAACTTGTGGAAGAGGTTAAAGACGGAAAGATCGACGTGACATTCTGAACCAAAAAATTTCGATCTTCACAGTAGGAAGGGACAATAAGTCGCTCATAAATCCACGTGAAGGCTTATTTTCATTCCATCAGAAAGTTTCAGTTTCTCCCTCAGGAAAAAAGGTGATATAATTTCAAGTACATCACTGTAAACAGATCTTTCAGGAAGTATTGCAGCGCATTCCAGTCCATTCAAATTACCCATAAAAGTCTTTACAGCCCCAAATGTCCTGTCGTCGGTAACAAAACCATCTATGTGTATTCCAGGTGAATTCCTCAATCTTCTGAGTTTCCCCTCATTCTCTGGTTCTATCTTCATGTTCAGCGTTCCGAGGTATGGTATGAATCCAAGTTTCTCCTGAAACTGAATAATATAAGATTTCCTGGATATGTAATACCTGCCCTCACCAAGGCCACTTATGACTTTTCCAACTATATCAAGTTGGTTATCCATCTCAAGCACGGTTGCCAGATCATTCATTTCCGAAAAAAGTAAGTCCAGGCCAACATCAGTAATTGATATGTTCTGGCGTCTGTCCTCTATTTTCCTCTGGATGAATCCCTCATCTATAAGTTTCAATATAATCCGGGATGCTGACTGCTGACTCATGCCCAGCATTTCCCCAAGCTCTCTGGAGGAAAGAGATATCAAGGCGTTCTTTCCCATTATACGTTTGATTGTTTTCAAAGCCCAGTAATCATATGGATCCCTGCTGTCCATTTCAGGGGATATAACCGGAAACATATTAGTTTTATGCGAAAATGCAGGCAATAAGATTCAACTTTCCTTAATGTTCCAGTACGCAAGTCTCTTTTTACCCGTGAACATAACACATTTAATGCCTTTTTTCTGAAGTTTAAGGGAAAGATCCCTGTCGTTGGTCACAACAATGCCATCTACCTTTACTGCAGTTTTCAGAACGCATTCGTCCCCGCTTCCATCCGACTCTACGATCTTGAATCTGTCAATCATTCCCAGTGCCGTCCTTGCGTCCACATTTCCAGACGAAAGGCCTATTAATTCGTTAACCACGCACTTCGGAATGATTATCTCAGATTTTCCAAGCAGATATGGAATCTGTTCCCTCAGATCCAGGTGGGCCTTCACCATGTAAATGAGGGAGTTTGTGTCCAGGACCACAGTTTTGGGTTTATCTTCATTTTTCACGGTCTACAACTTCTGCTATAGCTGTATTGTTCCTTATCTTTTTTATGACTACCTTCACAGTTTCTCCCTTTTTAACCTTTGGAACAAAAATGTTGTAACCTCTGAATATGGCCCTTCCTTCCCCAGACGGACCTATGCTTGTTACCTGTATTGTATACTGTTTTCCCTCCTCTATATCTGTGTCACTCTCCTTTGATTCTCTTCCCATCCTGATTGGATGTTGAGCCCCACAGGCCTTGCAAACAAGAACTGTTGTTCTTCCAACCTTCTGCAGTTCAGTATCTGGAGCGTTGCATTCATAACACATCACGAATGTGTCCATATACATGTTCATCTTTGACATAAGCTGTTCAAGTGTTACCTTGCGGTTGATAATAAGTCTCTTTCCGTTAAGCGTCAATCCTATGCCAAGCTCACTCATGAGGAATTTTGTGATATGTCTTGGATCCCTGTTAATGAGGGTCAACATGTCTCCAAAATTTCTCACAATGGTCAATTTTCCCTCGTAGATAATATCTGGATCCGGTACTTTGAGTCTTTCCATATTTTTATTTGATTTTGATAGAATTTTCTCTCCCCTCTTCAAAAGGGCTTCGTAATCTTCCTGAGCCATGGTATGTCATCAAACGGCTTTATTAATACTTTGACTGTGCCTGAAGTCTCTTTCGGATACAGTTCATTTAACCGGTCTCTACAGAGGGCCCAGAACCTGTTCGAATCCCAATTATAAATATATTATAATTGCAATTAAAATGTACATAAATTTCTTCATGTATGGCATATAATAAAATCTGATTCAATATATTGCTTAATAATCAATGAAATACTATTTTATGTGAATATCTTAATTTTAAGTAAAAATATTTCATGTACATGAACTGTCCATACATGACAAAAATTTAAATACTTCGGTACGAATAGATGATGGAGGTTAAACTGATTGGAAGGAAAGGATACCAAGCTTACTATTCGTATATCTGAAAACGATCTGGAGGAGATAGATGAATTTCTCCAGAAAAATACGCGCTTTGGTAGCAGATCAGAATTTATAAGACATGCCTCAATTGATTTCATCTCAAAGAGCAGAGCGCAGTTCATAGAACCTTCTGAGACAAATGTAAATGTAAACCGGAAACTTCTGGAAATCCTCAACCTTGCAGTTGAGAAAGGGTACTTCAGTTCAATAAGTGCAGCCCTTGGTGAAATTATAAATTACTCCACAGAGAATGGAATTATTTCAGAACTCATAGCAAAAAGGCGCCAGGAATACAGAAAACTGGCAGCGAGTGCTACCGATATTTTTGCTGATGAGCCAGATCTGGAAAGTGGAAATAAAGGTTCAGACGTGATAAAGAAGGAGAAAGATTGATATGGAAAATGAATTTGATAGCAACATAGGAAGGCATGCTCGCGAGATAATAAGGAATTACTACGAGGACCGGGCTGATAATACCATCATATCATTTGGAGATGCGGGAAGAAGAATACTTGAGAATATAATGCCGCTGGAATACAGGAGAGCAGTGTATCATTCAGTGGTGAGGAGCAGGACAGGTTACCACTTCAATGATCCTCAGGACAGATATACAGATATACTTGAGATAGTTGGCCCCGAGCCGATGGAGGTGGAACTTATCACAAAAACCCAGTATGAACTGGAGAGATCAAAGAAGGTAAAACTAGTGGAGAGAGATCCCATTAAGATAAGCGAGACAATCGTAGACTATAACCCACGTGATTACTCTCCCGCAGTCACTGCTAAGGAAATATTCTCAGGCATAGACAAGTCAAATTCATTCATACTTGTCAGCGGTTTTGGAGGGCAGTTTGCTCAACCAACGCATATAGCTTTTTCAAAACTGCTTGCCAGTCGTAATATAACACACTACAGTTTTGTGGTGAAACCGTCAGTTAATGAATATTCCAAGAGACATATGGCAGAGGTTGGATTGAGAGAACTCTCATGCATTAACAACTACATAAGGGAATACGACCATGACATCCATCTGGGTCCACTCAACGGAACAGTGTCCCAGATATCAGAAAAAGTTAAGAATTTAAATATAAGGATCGCAAGAGACCTTGAGGTTGTCTCAACCAGGATGTCAGGTGCACTGGAAATGCTCAGGCTTCAGCTCATATTATGAACATCTGTTCCGTGTCCATTTTTTATAGATTATTTAAAATCTCTTTTTCCTGCATGTTTCTCTCGCAGTAATAACATCTCAGGATAAGCGGTTTTTTCGATATGACATGAAACTCACTTACGACCGGCTCTTTTGAGTTTGTTATGCAATTGCGATTTGAGCATTTTATTATGCCCGTAACCCTTTCCGGGATCTCCACAATGAATTTCTCCACAACCTCATAGTTTTTCACAATGCTTATTGAGGCCTCAGGAGCAACAAGGGAGATCTTGTCAACCTCGAACCTCTCAAGGTATCTCCCTTCTATCTTGACCACATCCTTTGATCCTATTCTTCCACTTGGTACTCTGATACCAACGCTGACCGTCTGCGAACCCTTTTCGTCGATTCTCAGTATTGCCAGCACCTTTATTGCCTTTCCAGCAGGAATATGATCAATAACAGTCCCTTCCCTTATTTTCGAAATCTTAAGTGTCTGTTCCATTTTTTTCACCCC
This sequence comes from Thermoplasmata archaeon, assembly GCA_021820245.1. Taxonomy (GTDB): domain Archaea; phylum Thermoplasmatota; class Thermoplasmata; order Thermoplasmatales; family Thermoplasmataceae; genus Oxyplasma. Next base: position 15,870 of record JAKADT010000006.1, read on the forward strand.
AGTATTGTTGAAACAAGGGCCATCCTGACCGGTACACCATTCGCAGCCTGCCTGAAATATGCAGCTTTTTTGGAATAGTCAACTTCCGGAGAGATCTCGTCAATCCTTGGAAGAGGGTGCATTATTATGGCATCCTCCTTCATCTCAGACACTGCCTTTTCATCAACTGAATAGGAACCTATAACACTCTGGTACTCATTCTGATCGGTAAATCTCTCTTTCTGTATTCTTGTCACATAAAAAACGTCAGACTTTTTCAGTACATCGGAAAGGTTGTCGGTAATGGTTATCTCCGTCCTGTCAGGCACTCTTGCCAGGATATGCTCAGGTATTCCGAGTATCTGGGGAGAAACCAGCGTTACACTGACGTCAAATCGTGAAAGGGCCAGAAGCAGTGAATGTACAGTCCTTCCGTATCGAAGATCACCAATCATTGCGATGTTCAGACCGTCAATCCTGCCTTTCTCCTTCTTAATAGTATAAAGATCCATAAGGGTCTGTGTGGGGTGTTGCCCGGAACCATCACCCGCATTAATCACTGGTTTTGATGAAAATCTGGATGCGAGTTTGGCAGCACCCTCCATTGGATGCCTGATCACAATGATATCAGAGTAGGATTCGGTCATCCTGATGGTGTCAGCAAGTGTTTCTCCCTTGGATATGGATGAACTTCCGGTGTCAGAAACTGTTATCACCGATCCACCAAGTCTGTTCATTGCGCTCTCAAAGGATAGCCTTGTTCGGGTGCTGGGTTCATAGAAGAGAGTTGCCATGATCTTTCCATCCATAATCTTCAGGGGTTTGTGCTGTTCAAGCAGCCTGGACATTTCGTCAGAAGTTTCAAAAATTTCGGTCAGATCCTCTTTTGACACATCATCAATTGAGACGACGCTCCTGTTTTTTAACATCGGGTATGAATATCGGTCCTGTTCTAAAAAACCTTTCTTAAATGGATGGTATATGTCATACTGATGTACTGCCGGATCACTTACAGGAAGAATGCATCTGGCATATACGGTACTCCTTCTGTCCATACAATTCAATCTTACCTCTTCCGCGTGAAAACCTCAATTACCTGTTCATACCCTTCCTGCATTTTCAGTCCGGTTACAGAAAATTCTGTTCTTCCGAATTTACTGATTCCGGCACTGTAAAGGGATTCAAAAACTTTGTTGAAAGACGGGATATCTGTCCCAAGTTTTTTTCCTATATCTCTCAGGTCGATAAAGTATCTGGAAATATCCTCGTTTTTCATGAGTTCAAGAAACCTCTCAAGTTGGCTTTTGTTTTCCAGATAATCCGGCACCTCAATTTTCTGCAAAATATCCTGGTTATTGATACATTCAGTCCACACTGGACCCTCGTCGACTGAAGGATAAATTTCTGACACTTCAACATTTTTGTTAAGGAATCCTAAATTTTTAAGCATTGCATCTGATCCGGTGGTGCCCTTAAAAACCCTTATTATGACGCGGTAAAAATGTGATTTCCAGAAAGACATCTGTGGTTCAATATAACGGTCAAAGACGGCAGCCCTTTTTGCCAGATAGGCTATGAGATTTCTAATCCCAGCTTCATGTCTGGTTGAATCATTTGGCAGTCTGGATCCGTATCTGCGAAATGTTTTGGATGGTGCCGATCCGGTAAGTGCAGAAAGGTCCGTTGCGGTGAAAGCTATATATCCTCCATTCCTGATATTCCTTATTGCGTCGTCTGCATACCTTACAACTGAACCATAGGGATCCACATCTATGAAATCGTATGGCACATCTCTAACTTCATCCTGAAAGTCCTTCATTTTAAGTATTGCGGAGCTTCTGTTCAGGATGCTGTTTCTCTCAAGGTATCTGTATGATTCAGGATTCTTTTCACATACTGTAACCTCAACTCCGGTTTCCCTCTCAACCCTGAACCCTCTTGCACCCGTGGAACCGAATCCGTCAAGAAAAGTCCTGACTCCAGATTTCCTGATAAATAGGATGGTGAGATCCCTGTTGATCTGCTGAGACCGATTGTAAAAACCTGCGCCGATCTTTCCCGGTCCCTTTGATTGGCTGCTTTCCGGAATATAAAGTTGAACCAGCCCCTCACTTACAATCAATCAGCTACCTTCTTCTCCCTTGATAACTCTTACAACCCTGAAGGGGAGCAGATTCCTGTTTATTGGTGTAATATCAAATACCCTTATCCCTTCAAGAGCCTTTATCTCCTGCAATACAGGGTTTCTCGATTTCTTATGCAGTGTAACAACAAGTGGTTTTTCCGATTTCAAAGTCTCAACGATCTCCTTCTGTATGTTCTTTGTAACATTTTCAAGCTTTCCAACCTCGTCAATAACTATTACATTAGCTTCTTCCCTTGCTTTCTGAAGGCTTGGTATGAGTATCTCCTCAAGGAGTCTTGTATCGACACCAAGTTTGTCTATCTTCACCCTTGAAACTATATCTGCCTCGGCAAAATTAACCCTCTTTTTCGTATTAATATCAAAAAGTGAATAGCCCTTGAGTTTTCCATGTTCCATCACCTCGTTCACAAGGACTCCCTGGATGATCATGCCGTCGTTAGTGAGCATATCCATTATCTTTCTCAGAGCCTCGGCTTTGATACTCCCTACTGGTCCGGTGATTCCAATCTTTACGGCTACCAAATTAATCACCTTCCAGGTACATCAGCGGGTAGTCCATGTCAGGGACATATCTCAATCTTGCCTTTACCTCCTCGTTCCTGTACTTCACGGTGAGGCTAACATCCATCATGTCTCCACTCAGTGTAATGTATTTATAAACGCCCTGTTTCTTGTTCACAATGTCCCGGTCAATTCTCACCTGGGCTTCTGTCACGAAAGGCTGAACAAGAGCACTCTCCCTTATTGCATTTTCAATAGATTGCAAATTGGTGAGATTTATGGGAATACCAACGTACTGGTGATATATTGTTCCAAGTTTGATTCCTGCTTCAAAGGTTGCCCTCTCTCTATCTGTGCAGTTGAAATAATGTTCAGCGGGATCTTGCATATTTTACCTATATGACTGGATGTTAAATAAACATTTTTCGAAATTCAAAGATACCTGACTTGAACTGATAATCACAGGACCAGGTGCAGAGAACAGTAAATCTGCGTGGCTATTTTCCTGTACAATCAGCGATGGCATTCCTTAATGCTGAACCAGCGAAAGCCAGAAATTCTCGATCTTATACGGAAAATTTGAATAGGTTCATTCTCAACCGGCTTAACGGAAATCATGTGCTATGGTGCGATAAAATAGAGACCATTCATAGGATTCGATCACTTACGAAATTTTTCATGGGGAATAAATTTATATTTTAGTTGACATGAAATATAACGCCAGACCACAACAGCATAAAGAACGAAATTCTGTCCACCGGGAGTTATAAAAAGCTTCTCGAAATCCGCAGGACAATTCAGAATCTTAAAGGTTCATTTCCTTTCACAATATTTGCCGATCTTCAGGGGAGAGTCGATGAGAGGATCAGGATCTTTGAATATCCGCTGTGTGAAAGCTGTGATATGAAGATCCTTTTTTCAAACGGACTCGCGGTTCCAGTTGTGAAACAGGACTGTATGGATGCAAGAAGCGAGGACAGGAAATTTACGGATCACATATTTGCAAAGTACGTTTCCACAAGGGACATTATCACGGACCCCTCCAGGATAACAGGGGCATACGATAAAGACTATTTCCGGAGAGTATCAAGAAATGCACCTGAATCTGAAAAGCAATCAGGCGATCTTACACAGTCATTTCAGAACAGGGTGGATCTGCTTGTTGCAAAGATTGAGAACTTCGAAAGCATGTACCGTCGGGATTTGACAAAGATAATGGGTAATCTGGACAGCCTCAACGTAAAAATTGACATAATCTACAGAAAGATATTCGAGAACTCGGAAGAAGATGATAAGGACAAACAATGAAAGGTTTCAAATGCTGTTTTCCAGTAACTTGACACTTAGGAATCTTTCCAGAGGTTGTGGAAAAATAGATAAAAAGATATATCCATGTTTCAATACCCACGTACTCTGAGAGGTAAAGAATAATCATGATTAAGAACAGGGATAACACAAAAACCAGGGTTCCATATGGCGGTTTTTACAGGGTTCTGGGTCTTTCACTTATAGTTGTTGGTCTCGCATTCTACTTTGCATGGTCTATCATGTACGGCACCTGGCTTGATATAGGCCTGTATTCATTTGTAATCGTTCTTATTGTTTTCGGTATTCTCTCAATCGCACTGATTGATGCCAAAGAAAAGGAAGGAATAGCGTAACTCATTATACACGTAAAATTTTTTTGTGCAATAAGGTAGTCATTTTATGAGTTTTCGCTCATTTTCCGTGCTGATGATCCTTATTTTAAAGAGTTCTCTTCTCCTTATGAAGTAGCACTCAGAATAATCGACTGTCCTGCCTCCAAGAAGGGAATGGAACTCAGGCTCATCAAATCCTTCGAGATTCAACATTTTCGCATATTCCATCCTCATGGATCTTGTTCTGAAAACAAAAATTGAGGATGTGTTTGCAAGGAGTGAACGATTTTCTCGGTACGAAAAGAGGTCGTCAATGCTCTGGGTTATGGATATTATGGAGAGCATGTAATGCCTGGAATGCCTGCTCAGGTTTGAAAGTATTCCTGAGGTATATCTGCTCGAGAGCGCCAGATGAGCTTCTTCAATGACCAGCATCTTCTTCAAACCCGGTGTCTGGACAGAATAGGCAAAAAGAGAAAGTATCAATTCAGGAAGAAGGCTCTCTGAAGTTTCCTCTTCAAGTATATTTACTTTAAATATGACAACTTTTACATGTTCACGCATCCAGGATTCTGAACTGATCACATTGAACTTCTGGGATCTCCCGTTATTCGGACCATATTTCATCCATATCCTGTGAATAATGTTGGAAGAACTTTCTTCTGGTTTTTCATGAACAAAGTATCCAATATCCCTCTCAATCTCACTTTTCATATGATCGTCTCCAAAAATTGTTCCAGAAAGAATGGTCGCAAGAGGAGATACAAGATCCTGATTGAAGGGTCCCTGGCCAGATATATCCAGTATGTCTCCTTTTTTGAAATTTATCTCTACAGAATCAGGTCCGAACAGACTGGCACTGTATTCATTCAGTGGATCTATTATGAAGATCTTTTCAGTATTCCCAGACGCTATGGATCTTCTGAGAAACACCTTTGAGAAGAATGATTTTCCAGACCCCGTTTCCCCAAGTATCACCGTATTGAAGGATTCATTCTGAAAACTGTCTATCAAGAACGGCTTCCCATTAACAGAATCTATACCAACTAAGACACCATTTGCAGGTTTCGCCGTGGAATAAACGGGCAGGATTGAGGAAACAGACCTTGCGTCAATAATATATGGGTCATCCATCCCTCTTTTAAGCGAGAATATTTTTTTCAAGTTTCGTCCATTTATGTTGGAAGACCTCCGATTGGAAAAACCAAGATAATTCATTGCGGATTCAAATCTGGAAGCGTTTTCCTTGAGCTCAAGGGGATCCCTTCCCATGATCCTGAATCTGAGGTCCATATAGAACAATTTGTTCCCCTGATTTCTCACGCGATCGGACAGGAATTCAATCTCACTGGATTCTCTCTTCAGCTCCTCATAAATCTGGCTCCTCTTTCCATAGTGAAATTTCATTTCTGCATGACGTGAGGACAGAAGCCCTGCAAGCATTCGTTCAGTCTTCGTTTTATCAATAGGTTCCAGTTTCAGTCTGGTCAAAACAGGAAAGTCAAAACTTTCAAGCAATGATGCATAGGAATGCCCAAGGGAATAAACCATGTCTACTGTATGGTATAAAGCCTGGAAGTTTCCAAGTTTGAAATAATTCACGCCAGTCCAGAAACGGTGCTCCGATAAAACTGATGCAGAATCATCTTCACCTTTCTTTAACATCTCTTTCCCACACACTGACTCCACCTACACCATGGAGGAGAATATCCTGATGAAAAGGGGCCTGGAATCAATCTTATGCACAGTAAACCCAAGCGAAGAAAGGTCTCTCCTCAGTTTCTCAATCCCATCTGCAGCCATTGTTGCGGCTTCATGAAATCCTCTGGCAGTGACAGGGTACTTAAGGACAACATAGTTTTTCAAATAATAAATTCCCGAGAATGAATATCTCAAGAGTCCGGCATAATCCTGCTCAAGTTCTCCTTTGTCTCTGGGTAGAAGGCCGGTTAGATCTGGTTCATGGGGAACAGAAATGAATTCAACGCTGCAGTCAAGCTTGTTCAGAATCAGGCGAAGACCGTTGTCACGTGCACCTGTGTCACTTCCCGGAACTGAGTGAAACTGGGGGGATGAAATCTCCACAATTCCAGATATTGTGTTATCGTAAAGGGAAAATATGCACTCTTTCATTTCATGCAGTTCGTAGGTGTTGTTCAAAATACCCTCAGTGCCTGAAAACTGCTTTCTTGCCCATGTTACCATCACTGTTCCAAGAACTCTATCGTTTACTCTTGCAATCAGAAATATCATTGATAGAAGAAGAAATGCAACAGATAAATAAAGGTTCAACCTGAAAATTAGTGCGGATATTATTACTGCCAGAATAATCATCATGAAGCGTCTGTATTCGAAGCCGAATATATTTGCCTCGTATTTCAGAACATTTTTTGCCACACGATCACCGACTATCTTCACGACTATCAGCTCCTGAATTCAGTTCATTCTTCTCCATCATCTTAAAATCAACACCGTGATCCCCATTTTCCGAGGAAGGTGAAAATTTTATATTCCTCATCAGGGGGAGTGCAGTTACGCCTGTTATGGAATTTATATCTGAGACTCCTGTCGCAATCGAAGCGAATCCCTGGGCAGTTGCAGCTCCGTATTCCATGGTTGATCCAAGTGATGCTCCGGATAGAAACGATGCGATTGTGCTGAACCTGAAAATTGGTGACTGACTGAACAGCAGAACCGGCATCATTGCTGCAAGGCTTATAAGTGCAAGTCTCAGAATAAAATCATCTGGGAACATTGTTGAAATGTAGATCGGTATCAGGACAAAGAATGGAAGTACCGAAAGTCCTATGAAAAACTTCCAGAAGCTAACTGCTGTCTTTTCCATACCGGGTATTGCTGAGAGAATTGTAAATACAGGAAGAGTGACAATGAAGAAAAGGATCAATGCCTGCCTCAGTGCAAGCATACCCAGAAGTGCCATTATTACTGCAAAATAACCGGAATAAAATACAAGGTTCAGTAAAAGACTGCCGAGATTGTTTCCAGAAAGGTTACCCGAGACCTGAGCAGGTATGTTTATGTTGATCAGTATACCATACCAGTTTATATTCCCGTTCCACAGAACAAGAAATATAGATCTGGAAATGTCAAGCACAGCAATGGATACCTGATATGATAAGATACCCACAGATACGGAAATGGCCAGTCTTATCACAAATTTGCCAGGTGAATTTGGCTCCAGAATAGAATTCCTGACCACGTACACCAGCGATGAACCCACAAGGACGAGTGAGATAATCGGGATATAGATGTTCCCCAGCAGACTGTTATATAGCCCCGATATGCCCGCTATTTTGAAAATACCGAAGGAATAGTGTGGGCTCAGTCCATAGTAAATTGCATAATACCAGAACAGTGATATTAAGGGTGACAGTGCATCGTCGATCACTGTCAGTACAGCGGAGACAAGTCCTTCCGCTTCAGAAAGACCTATCAATAATTCACGCGCCTGTTATGACATAGTTGAGGACAGCGTAAAGGGCCCCGCTCATTGCAAAGATATAGATGAGGGTTCCAATAAGGGCATTTTTGGTTCTGGTTCGAGCCTCAAACTTCCTGTTCTCATCAGTACTGAAATATCCAATTGCAATTGGAATCCATAAAAGAGCTATTAGTACAGCAGAAATTGAAGCCACAACAGCATAAACGCGGTTTATCATGGTTGAAAGCTGCTGGCTGCTACCACTAATGGCATTTATTACACTAAGTACATTTGTGGCATTAATGACCATAAGTACCATAAGTGCACACAATATATAATTCTTTTAAGGATTGTGAAGACGAAAAAATCCATCGATATAAATTACAGGGTTGGAAAAATTGTATTATTTCTTGAGGTCTGCCTTTATTTTAGCAAGTTGCGCAAGTCTTGCTTTGCTTCTTATCTCTGCCTCTTGATATATTTTCCTATCAGCTTCGGTCTCAAGTTTCAGGGGTGGTATATCGGTAGGCTTGCCGTCCTGGTCAACAGCGACATATGTAAGGAAGCTTTTTGTTGCAACTCTTCTTGTGCCTGTGAGACCCTCTTCTGTGGTTACGTTTACCTCTATTTCCATTGTGGATCTGGTAACGAAGTTGAGCTTTCCCGTTATAGTGACAATATCTCCTAGATGGATTGGAACAAGAAAGAAGAGGCTGTCTATGCTTCCCGTGACATTCCTGCGCCTTGAGTGCCTGGTTGCAACTATTCCAGCCACATTGTCTATCCACTCCACCAGCCTGCCCCCGTAAAGTGCGTTGAAAATATTTGTGTCAGGTGGCAGTACAAGTCTTTCCAGCTCAGTGTATGATTCTTTCCAGGATTTTGATTCCATGTAATCTCCATTGCATTTAAATATAAAATATAAACATCTGGGGAAATTTAAAATGCACCTTGATCCCCAGTTGTGATCAGATGAACTACCCGAAAAGGGGGGAACCAGGCATTAAAACGAAAAGTAGAGGTTAGCTGGTGGATGGTGCCTTGAAGCTTCAATGATGAAAAGAAATGTTGATGGCAAAGGTTTTTCAACAGCCTTTAAATATTTCAGGGGGAATGAACAGTTTTGTCATTATGTGAAGATGAAAAGAAATTAGCGGCCAATGAAGCACTGAAATATATTAAAGACGGCATGATTGTTGGGATTGGAACAGGTTCTACCGTGGATTATTTCATAGAGGGACTTGGAAAGAGGGTTGCCTCTGGACTCAGGGTAAAGGGGGTATCCAGTTCACTGAAATCGTCCGATCTTGCCAGAAAACATGGTATAGAGATACTGGACGATTTTCAGGGCATGATGGATATTGATGTGGATGGTGCGGATCAGGTGGACGAAAAAGGAAATCTCATAAAGGGAGGTGGCGGTGCACTCCTAAGGGAGAAAATAGTTGCATACAACAGCAGGAATGTATGTATTATAGTAGACAGCAAAAAAATGGCAGGAAATGACTTTGGTTCCTTTCCTCTGCCCGTTGAGGTGACGCCTTATTTTGCATCAGGAACCGTGAGACACATTGAAAAACTTGGTGCAGAATGCACTCTCAGGCAAAATGGGAGTTTTGTTACGGACAATAACAACCTCATCGCTGACTGTAAATTTGGAAGGATAAAGGATCCTGAAACGCTCCACAGTAAAATTAGGGAAATACCCGGCGTCGTTGAAGTTGGTCTCTTCATTGGTATGGCAAACGAGATAATCGTCGGATCAGGAAAGCAAGCCAGGGTTATTAAAATAAAATAATGGGGTTTAAAAAAACCTATTATTTAAATCATTTCTGGAAGTTTCTTAACTGTTCAATGTCAGTATTGATTTCAGCAATCTTATTTGAAAGATCCTGAATTATCTCTTCAAGAATCTCCCCAAAATTCTTTGAGAGTTTATAGCCGTGAATGGGTCTTCCCTTTCCCTCCTTTTTCATATTACGTTTGTTGATCCAACCCTTACGCCGCAGCCACTGCATTGCGATTGAAACCTCAGGCTGTCTCAAACCCGTTTCACGCTCTATTTCAACACTGGTAATCTCCCCTTTGTTCCTTATATATACCAGTGTATACGCCACACTCCTCGGTATGTCAGATATTATGAGATATCTGGCAAGCTTCTCATTCTCTTCAGATAGTACCATGTTAACTCACCGAAATATTATTGTGTATTTAATATTTCTCCATTGCTAATAAATATTACTATATCTATATTTGTAAAATTTTTACGAATAAATATCAATGTTTTTCAAATTTCTTGGACATAATCCGGAAAAAATAAAAATTTTCAGGATTTTGCCAGAGACTCAAGTTTGCTTATTATTGTATACAAAGCTGCTCTTCCGTGTGAGGGAACATTTGGGTCGTTGGCCATTTCATCCAAAGTAGAAACTGCCCCTGCACATCTTAGATCAAGGGATTCTCTTGAATTTGAGAGTCTGGTCTTTGAATCGGTTGCACTTTTTCTGACATTTCTCGGTACAGATGTGTCTTGAGCCAACTCATCCAGCAAAAAATTTATCTCATCATATAATTTCTGATCCATCTTATCACGCCCCCAGATTTTTTCCCATTTCTTTCTTTATTGAAAGAACCATCATTGTTTTTGACCCTTTGATTCCGGACATTCTGCTCAACCGATTCACAACAAATCTCTGGAATTCTTCATAGTCTGGAAACCTAACTTTTATGACTATATCAAACTGTCCAGTGACGATCAGTACATCCTCAACATTATTTTCCCTTGCTATCTCCTTTCCTATTGCTTCCACAAGATTTACGTCTGTCTCTATTCCAATCAGGGCGGTTACTATCTTATTGCCGTAATACTTACCAAGTGTTCCGGTCATTTCAGTTTGGACTTCCATATTTTCACGCATCCTTTTTATAACTTGAATGTCTGGCAATCAAGTTTGTATCTTTCACCGTATCTCTAATTTTCTTAAAAATTTTGCATTTGAAAAAAATTACGGTTTTGACCAGGATCTTTTCTCAGGATGGTTTAAAACCTGTATTTCTTACTTAAGTTACTGCACCTGCATAGAGATTGTGTCCTCTTCCGGTCTTGCCTTAAAATTGAAGAAATGCAAAAGAGGTGGGCATATCATTACGATTCAAGAATACTACATTTTTTGAAAATTAGTAAAGTGACCAGACATCTCAAATTTGTGGTGCTACAAAGGGACAAATTGGTTAGAAATTCATAAATGCTGACCATTTTGCACGGGTGAATAAGGTGTACTTCGTTGTTTCGCAAGTTATCCTCAGTGCATTGCATATTGCATGATACCCCATGAAAAAAATAATAAACAACAGTAATATAAACGTAGACTGCTCAATTTAGTTTGCGGTCTCAGAAAAAGAAGATCGGAAATGGATTGAGCGAATGACCCGGCTTAGCTCAGTTGGTAGAGCGGCGGACTGTAGAGGGAATCCACGGCAATAGGAAAACCGCCGTTATCCGCAGGTCTCTGGTTCAAATCCGGAAGCCGGGACTAAGATCTTAAGTCCAATACCTGAACATTACTGCGTAGCTACTTGTGCTGGTTGCTTATATATCTGCCTCATACTTCTAAGAAACTTTTTAGTCATTGGTGTTAATTCAATACCACTTGTAAGTACTTTTTTTCTTACGACTCCATTTTCTCTGCATCACTACAGACCAACTTCTTTAGGACTTATCTACAGCTCTAACTTTTATATCTTTCACTTCTTCTTGACTCATTTTGGACAATTTCTAAAAACCAATGAAAACTGATTTGTTACGGCCGTTCACGTGATTGAAAATAAATCACATTACGAATTTCTTAGAGTAAAACAGTTTTTGATATTTGCACGAAACTTGGGTTTATAGAAATCTTCTTTGTTTAGATACCCAAGTGTTTTATTACGATTGTCATTCATATCCAGCACACAGGATCCCATTTATAGAGAACTTCTTGATCATACTCCTTACCTTTTATGTTTATGATCAATATCATTTTCCTTGCTTTGATCAACATAGTCTTAATTCATATCACTAAATTGTTAGTAATATAATATTCTTCTCCATGAGCAAACTATATGCTGGAAAAAACGCATTCTTCAAAGTAAAAGTACTTATAACACGAAATGCAGGCATTATTTTGATATCAATCGATATCAATTTATACTACTAACAAATGATCATCTACAATCAGGAGGGTTGCATTTGCGATCCGTTATGATACATTCATACCTGGTTGTTTCTTTCTTATTCATCATGGATTAACAACCGACAAAAATATAATTATGCTGATATTTACAGTAAAATGTATTTCCTCTACTTAGATGAATCTGGAGATTGTCATTCATGGTCTCAGAATAATAATTTCGTAATTGGTGGTGTAGCAATTCACGAAGGACAAGTTACAAGTTTAACAAATCAAATGAATGCCATACAACAAACTTATTTCCCAGGAATTCAAGTTCAAATACCATTCCATTCGAATGAGATTAGATCAGGGCGAGGCAGATTTGGAAAACTGGATCGGGAAACCCGAAATAACCTGTTTAGTGATCTCTTTAATGTACTTAAGAACACGGTTTTTCCAAAGGCAATTTTGTTTTCGTCCGTGATGGATATTTCAAAAGCGACTATACCTACCCAAGATCTATACACAGTATTCTCAGATATTGCTTCAAGATTTAATCTATTCCTAACGCGTGGGTATTCAAGGGGTCCAAAAAACAAAGGCATGATTATTATAGATCACGCCAATGAAGACAAATACATGGAATTCTTTCAAGGATACAGAAACAACGGGACTCCATATGGTAATATACGTAACATAGTCGATATCCCATATTTTGCAAGCGGGAAGGATACAAGAATGATTCAACTTGCTGACCTATGTGCTTATGCCGTTTTCAGGAGATACGAACATAACGACCTCACTTATTTTGATTACATTAAAACTAAATTTGACAGAAGGCATCAGATAGGGCCTGTTGACGGTCTCAAACATATGACGGAAAGCAACTGCGAATGCATTGCATGTAGTTCTAGAACCTAACAATCTACTTTGCAGGTGAGAAACATTCCACCTACAATGCCACAGGATTAAGCAGATTATAACTCAACAAAGCATAGAATCGCCCATTATAAACTCATAAAGGCTTAATGTGCATAGGTTTGAACCCATATCTTGGGAACTGACAAACTTGCAATCGTACAGGCTTGCTACTGTATATATTGTAATAAGTATTGCCGTATAGTTTTAATTTTCTTAGACATTATTTAGCTACGCAAAAGCTCGAAATCAACAACGCAAAGGAACAGTCTGTGGCAATACGGAATGAGATACCTCGTTCAGAGGAATCGAGGTACGATCACCGGTTGCATGGAGTCTTCCTTGTAAGTGAAGGTATGAGTTGCTATGAAGCAGGAAGAATCCTTTGTGAAGATTCCAGAACCATGGAGAGATGGGTAATGAGATTCAATGAGAAAGGTTTCAATGATCTCAGGGAAGGAAAGAGATCCGGAAGGCCATCGGAACTCACTCCTCAACAGATTGATACGATAAGCGCTGATCTGAAAGCCCACAGCCAGTATTTCTTTCCATTCACATGAAAACATGTCTCGTCTAGGTTAACCGCTTCAGATCTCCCATAGCAAATATGAGGATACGCCATCAGTATGAAATTGGATGTTTCCTGTAGCATGAGATACTACAGAACATGATGTTCTTACATGGTGGTGTACCAAAATGTGAAAGAAAATGAGTGAAGTGGAAAATCAAGCGTCAGATCTCAACACAAACAGAGGTACTGGTTTTATAGAAAACATTATCAAAGGAGGATCAAGTCTCAACCAGAGGTAACAAATTTGATAAAGAAAGACCAGGTTTTGCCAGAGTGGAGAAGGAACATTCTAGAGAAACATCTTCTTACTTCTCTCATAGCACTTGAACTGGTATTGAGCGTGATTTTTTTTACAATTTCATATGTTAACGGGAACATATACTTCAAAGGAGTAGGAGTTGGGTTATTAATTGCATGGGTAACAGGATTGATAGCCCATATAATTAAGGTTAAGCTAATCTAAATCTGCACAGTTTGATGTAGCGTATCTTGATTCAGTCAGAAGGATAGGAAACAACTGTTCGTTTGCCATTCTAAAACTTTCAAGTTCCCCCATGAACAGGCATTGTCCCTCCTCATGTGGTCGAATTGCTTTATCAGAGTTTTACATCACCATAACATCTTGACCAGTTTCCATTTTTATAATGCTAAAGGGGATTTTCACATAGCAAATGTTAGAAACAGGTGGAAACGTAGTACTTAACCAATTAATGCAGGTGACAAAAGAAATCCTTATGGTAAATTATCATTTCAGGATATATGAGCACTGGCACTTTTAAAGATAAGTTCCCACTAATTGGAGACGATGAAAAACCAGAAGATCCTAGATTTTCTGTCGAATATATTGATCATGGCATTGATCTAGCCGAAAATTTTTACGATTATGCCAATGGAAATTGGTTGAAAACACATCCTATCCCGTCAGATCGTTCATACTGGGGGGCCTCTTCTGAACTTTATGAAAAAAACCGATATATTCTTGGAAAAATACTTGAAAAATGTGCCGAAGAGGTTGAAGGGGGATCTGACAATGTACGGAAAATGATCGGAAACTTCTATATATCATCCATGGACAGGGGACTCATTGATGAATTAAAATTTAAGCCTATAGAGAAAATATTACAAATGGTTGAAAATATAAAATCCATAGCTGATCTGGTTTCATCCCTTTCAACATTGCATTCATCGGGTATTCCAGTACTTTTCTCTGCAGATTCTGACATAGACGAGAAAAATAGCTCAGTTTACTCCTTCTATATTGCACAGGGTGGATTGACTCTACCAAATAAGGAATATTATATTCTGGACTCTTTCAAGGAAATAAGGGAACAGTATAAACAGCATATTGAGAACATGTTCATCCTGTATGGTTATGATGAGATCAGTTCGAAGGACTTCTCCAGTAAAATAATGGACATTGAAACAAAACTGGCAAAGTCAAGTCGGAGTCCTGTTGAGCTAAGGGATCCGGAGAAGAATTACAACAGGGTCCAGTTCACTGAAATAGATGATCAATTTCCGGAAATGAGGCTTAAAAGTTATTTTACCGGAATAAATCTCGGTGAAGTTAATTATGTAATCGCTGGTCAACCGGAATTTTTCCATGAACTTTGTAAAATGTTGGAGGAAATACCACTTGAGGACTGGAAAATATACATCAAGTGGAAAGTGATCAATGGAACTGCGCCATACCTGCACTCTGAGGTGGAGAGCGAGAATTTCGATTTCTTTCACAGAAAACTGTTTGGCCAGAAGGATCCAGAAAAAAGATGGAAAACTGCAGTATCCGTAATTGATTCACACATGGGTGAGGCTCTTGGAAAAATATACGTCGAGGAAGAATTCGGTGAAGAATCAAGGGAAAAAATGAACGAAATGATCGAAGACATAAAGGAGGTCTTCATGGATCGGTTAAGTCACATAGACTGGATGAGCGAAGCAACAAAGGAAAAGGCCATCGAAAAATTCAAGAAGTTCAGGGCAAAGATTGGTTATCCAAAGAAGTTTATAGACTATTCACCCGTGAGAATAGAAGCACGCGACTACCTGGGAAATATACTAAGATGCAATGAATTTGAATTTAAAAGACATATTGAAAGGGTCAATAAACCCGTGGACAGGGACCTCTGGGAAATGACTCCTCCCACTGTGAATGCTTATTTTTCGCCAACTGAAAATGAGATAGTGTTCCCTGCAGGCATATTACAACCGCCTTTCTTCGACAGTGAAATGGATGACGCTGTAAACTATGGGGCAACAGGTGGGACAATAGCTCATGAGATCACGCATGGCTTCGATGACGAGGGAAGGAAGTTTGATGCGGACGGGAACATAAAAGAATGGTGGACAGAGGAAGATGAAAAGGCGTTCATGGAAAGGGCAAAGCAGGTGGTTGATCTTTACGGTTCACAGGAAGCTCTTCCTGGCCTCCATGTTAATGGGGAACTGACACTTGGAGAAAACATTGCGGATCTGGGTGGCGTAAGTATAGCATACGAGGCTCTTCAGAGAAAGTTAAAAAAGCACCCGGAAAAGAGGGTTATGGTTGACAATCTCACACCAGAACAGAGATTCTTCCTGGGTTGGGCACAAGGCTGGAGAATGAATATAAAAGACCAGACACTGAGATGGCAGGTCTCAAACGATCCACATTCTCCTGATAAATACAGGGCCGAGCTTCCTGTTTACGCTCATGAGGATTTCGAAAAGGTATTTGGAGGGCTATTCAGGAAAGACGATCCGGTCTTCAAAAAAATAAAGATATGGTAAAAATCATCATCTGGCTTTAAATCGCAATAAAATATATTGTTGTTGTTTTAGAATCTCTTGATCACTTGGCAACGATCCTGACAACGTTGCTGCCTCTGATCACGACGGTTCCAAGTTTTCGCGTGAGGCTTTCAGCATTTTCCTGAACCTCATCCAGCACCATATTCATGTATTCATCGTATCCTGTAAGTCTCCCTTCCAGGACTCGGTTATCCTTCAAGAGCAAAGCTACCTGCTTGTTCAAATTTTCTTCCAGCATTTTCATTGGCATTATCATTTCTTTACCTCAGTTATATTCGTCTTCGTCGAGATTATCCTCTCTTCCCATAACAACCTGTATAAGTCCCTTGAGAACCTCTTTGACATCCTCAAGTTCTTTGCGCATAGTTACTACTTCTCTGGAAAGCTGTTCCACATTTTTAACCTTATCTGCATCAGTTCCTTTCATATCCATCACCAAACGTTAAAACTTCTCCATAATCATCAGTAATCTTCCTTAAATCAGTTTTCTCACAGTTATCGCAGTAAAGGGACCCGTTTTTTAATTCCATTGGATTCCTGCATCTGTCACACAGAGTCTTCAATACGCCATAATGTTTTCCGTTTATTGAAATATCCGGTGTTCCCCTAAATATTTTGATTACTCTGGCCCTTACCAGATCTCCAATCCTAAGAAGGTTTCTTCCAACATCTCTTCTGTTGCCACCCTCCCCGAGCCTCAGGTTCGAATCACCGTGATAATATATAAGTTCATCATCAGAACGGCATATTGCTGCAATGCTGACAATTGCAAAACGCTGATCCAGTTTTACTATCTGTCCGTAAACAACATCACCCGGCTGAGGGAAAACCTTGGATTTCATTTTCCTTACCGAAAGGATAAGGTTTTTATCATCTCTCTGCACAAGGCCGTTTATTGTGGAGACAATCTTCCCCTCATCTTCCATGGTGTTTTTTCCAGGGACATATTCCTCGGTGGTGGATAATTCCATTCCGGGAGTTGTTATCTCAATTTTCTCGGCGTTTGATTCCATTAATATTACTAATCCCATTCCAGTTAATTTATCGTCATATTAAATCTTTGACATCCATCCTCCCAACAGATGGATTCGGAATTTTGCATGACTTTCTAATCCGGATCTCGCAAGGACCCACCAGTTTTAAAGGTTGCCGGGGATTCTCCATAGGATTGCGTTCCCTCGGCCTGAAGGGTCCCTTCCTCACTTCCAAGCCATCCACTTTGCGCACACAGGCACGCACGAAGCAATATGCTATCCGACCTCTTTCACATCTGTCATCCAAAGAAACGAACATTAATCCGGCAAATCTATTTTGTTTTGGGTCATTCTCATCTTCTACCATATAAAAGGGAATTTTCCATTCGAAATGTTAAATTTAAGAGGTCAGATATGATGCCCGGAAGTGATTAAAGACGATAATTTTTTCGCCCTCGCAAGATCTGGAACACTGGACGAAAGGTGGGAATATCCAATTATTGTGAATACGCAGAATCCAGATCAGTTCATTAACTCTGGCGAAGAATTGATGATCCTGGGAAATAGTTTTAAGAAAACTTTAACCTACCCGGAATTAATCAGAAACCAGGACAGCAAGGATATCATTGAATCTGAGGACATTGTAATGGTACTCAACACCCTGGAACTCATAGAACGACCAAAAAACCTTGTCGACAGAATTCTATCCATCAGGAAAAGTATTGGCTGGAAAAAGCTGATTTACGCCCCTGGAATTGGCGATCCATTCCTGATTCCAGTATTGGTTTATTTGGGAATATCAGTTTTTGATGATATTTTCATAAGGAAACAGAGCTACAGGGGCATTAAGTACACTTCACTGGGAGCAACCAGGGCTGAATCATCATTAAGCCATAATATGGATTTCGCAACGTACCAGATGGAGGTGCTGAGAGAGAGCATTAAAAACCGGACTCTCAGGGAAATAGTGGAGAAGTTCCAGTTCTCCTCGAAAGCTCTTGAGATTCTGAGAATTCTTGATTTTTCACACTATAGCTCGGTAGAAGAGATATTTCCGTCAAGGACACCTTACATCATGGCGAACAGTATTGAATCACTGCAGAGGCCCGATCTTGAGCGCTACAGACGGAAAATAATGAACGAATATGAAAAGCCAGTGAACAGAGAAGTTGCCCTGATTTTACCATGTTCCGCAAGAAAACCGTATTCAACCTCAAAAACACACACTGCAATCCTGTCACATATTGGAGAATTCAGGAAATATATCCATGAACTCATAGTAACATCTCCGGTTGCACTTGTCCCAAGGGATCTTGAGAACATCTATCCCGCAATGTTTTATAATATCCCTGTTGTGGGCCACTGGTATGATGACGAGAAAATAATGATGAAAGAGACACTCTCATCCTATCTAATAAAGAACAGTTACAGAAAAATCATAGCTTACATAACGGAAGATCTGGGGTTTGTCCGGGATGTACTTCCCCAAGATTCGATTATAATCGAGGGTAATATAAAATCTGATGCAAATCTCAGGGCACTATACTCTGCAATAGATGAGGTTATCAAGGGCATAGATCCAAAAAAGGGGAACAGGATTGATCACCATGTATCAAGGGCAAAGTTCCAATTCGGAAGCTGGATCGGAAAATATATTGAAAAAGCCAGGGTAATAAATAATTACAACCAGGAGATGCTGGTTGTTGAAGGAAAACCAGCAATAGTTTTTAACGATAGGCTTGGTAAATACACAATCAATAAATCTTCAGCGAACTGGTTCATGGAAAATGGAAAGTTTTTAGTTGAAATAGACAATTTTAAACCGACTTCAAATGTTTACTCAGTGGGTGTGCTGGATGCCACATCAGATATAAGGCCTGAGGATGAGGTTGTTCTCCATCATAAGGGTGAGATAAAGGGTGTTGGCATTGCAAAAATGCCCTATGATGCCATGAAACAGCTGAAAAAGGGCGTGGCTGTAAAGGTAAGAAATTAATCATATGAACATAGAAAATGTATTTATAGTTCTGGAGACTAGAACATAATATTGTCACCAAAATCTTTGGCTCTATTGGTTGTAGGAGCATTAATTATTCCTACTGTTTTTGCTACTTTACCAATGACCTATCCGAGCACAAATCCAGTTCCAGTGGATCATGTATTCCAGAATCAGAGAGTATCATCTGGATTGTCACAACTGGAGGGTGTGGCCGGTTCTACAGGTTTCAACAATTCAGGTCTGAACATGTCAAGCCTTTCAAGTCTCTTAGGTTCCCTTCCAGGGTTTCTTCTGCACCTCCTGATGAGTTTATGGGATGACATAAGAGGGCTAACCAGTGGGTTGCAGTCAACAGGGTTTTCATCAACAAGTGGGTCATCAGTGACCATAAAGGGGTATGTAACGAACGCATCCAGCACTAATTCTCCCATACCCAGCTCAATGTTGACTGTATCAGAAACAGAGTATTACACTCAGGTGCAGACAGGATCAAATGGATACTATTCTTATGTGATGGTCCATCAGGGAAAAGGGTCTCTTTCATATTTCATACAGGGTTTCAATCCAAAAATTGTAAGTATAGACACCATAGGTCTTTCAAACGCATGGGTGAATGTCACACTCACACCAGCTGAGAGGTACAATATCAGCGGTCTGACAGAATTCAGGAACAATACGCTGGTTCCAGGTGTTTCAGTGGACTTCTCAAGTAAGTTTGGAAGCTACACCACCCAGTCTTCATCATCTGCCAGATATTCACTGGACATACCCAACGGAACTTATGGTATAACTATAAGCAAAAGGGGCATGAATCCCATACCGGATCCGTATTACATCATTGTGTCCGGGAGGTCAATGACAAACTTCAATCTAATAATAAATGTGTCCGGTAAGGACCAGTTCAACGTTTCAGGATTTATACTCAACAGGGAAAACAGGACAATATCCGGCGCAACTGTCGGTCTGTACGGAAGGTCTTCCGGCAATGCAACAACAAACAGCACCGGGTTTTACAGGATCAAGGTTCCATATGGAATTGATATCATCACCGCTGTGGATCCTGCCTACGGTTATAATTACACAGAACGGAATGTTATAACGAACCTCACAGATGTTAATATTACGCTCACAAACAAGGATCCAATGCCTTCAGGGTCCACAATAGGTCAGCAGAACAGCACAAATGTATCTAAAAATATCTCTGGAAATATAACACATTACCTCCAGGGAAACAATTCGCGGATCAACTATTCCAACAGCACCATGAATCTTACACTGCAGGGTAACATAACGAACTCCCTGGATGGCAATCCGGTGGCTGATACGTCTGTCATTTTCTATACGGACATCAACGGTACAATATTCGCTGATAATATTACAACCAATTCAACTGGGCATTACCTTATACGTCTATCTTACACAGGAAATTATTCCTTCGCTGTTAATTCGACTTTCTATAATCCTAAATTCTTCAATTTGAATATAACAGGAAATACGACATACAATTTCACACTGGTTCCATTGCAGAGTCACATATTCTATGTCAGTGGTTATGTTAAGATACATGGTCCTGAAACAGGACTTAAGGGAGCTTATGTTTACCTTCTCTCGTCGTCAGCGAAACTGGTAAAATATAATGTAACTGACTCTACAGGTCATTATATTATTACTGCAATAAATGGAAACTACCTGATTAAGGCTGAAGCGGTAGGTTTCAATAAGTCCAAAACTCTCAAACTTACTCTGGATAGCAACATTACAGATCGCAATTTCTCTCTTTATATATCCATTAAAATAGGAAGTGGAATTACACAGTTTCCTCCAGGTTCAACCAGTGGAATTCCAGGAGTTAGCGGGTCATCCATATCCAGTCAGTTGAACGCGTCATCGGGTTCATCAAACGCAACCGGATCCGGCCCAGTCACGTTGACAATTCATCTGGTGAATTCCACATCAGCTCTTTCCAACACGAAATTCATTGCGTATATAGAGATAGATAGTATTCAGTTCAGATCCGTTGGTAAGACAAATTCCACCGGGAATTTCACCTATGACATGAACATAACAGGAAGATTCACAATCCTTGCTGATACTCTTTATAACCGTGGGAATACAACGGTGGTTAACGTGGAGAATAACACATCTGTAACGCTCACTCTTACTCCAGTTCCGGTATATACCG
>JAKADT010000007.1 GCA_021820245.1 Thermoplasmata archaeon
TCTTTTTCCATAATCGTAAATAATTCAAAAGATAAACCGGAGGATTTAACAGCAGAGGTTGACGGAATCTTGAGGAAAAACCTAACTTCCTTTTAGAAATCTATGATTTTGTATACGATTGATCAATTGAAAAATTTACCATACAATGAAAGTCCCACGCGACTTTCCATAGAAAACTACCATGGTCCAAAGTGTTAGGCCCATGAATCAGTAATGTTAACTTTATATCTGATTGTTAACGAACAGACAGGTGTCATTGAGGAATTATGCTTTACTGACGCCTTTTATTCATGGAGAACAAATAAAGAAAGCCTGAAATAATTTTCATGCACGATACCTTGTGAAAGAATAATTCTTGAAGAATGGGGTGACGAAATGGCGAACAACTGCAAGATTGTCCAGACTTTTTTTCCCGGAGACACAGTTCTGGTCAGCTCCTATTTATTGGCAGCTACGGAGAGCTTATGTTGTTGTAGTTGGAAACCTGAGAAATGTAAGGCAGGATATTTCACCTTTTATTCCGGAACAGGCAACTTTTTCTCTTCGGATTTTATTTTCTCTGAAGCACTCCTCTTACCCAACACCTCCCTTGCGAAGGTTATCATTAATATAGCTGCAAAGAACGACAGCGCACCAATAAGGAACGCATAGAAATACGCGGTCTTGTCTGGAAACAAAAAGGATACGGTTCCGGAGGACGTGTTAACAAAGCTTTGAACCACAAATGCTGATAGTATTGCCCCAGCCACAGGTGCTCCTACGCTGCTTCCTAGATATCTGAATGTACTGTTCATGGATGTTGCAAGTCCCATATGTCTTGGATCCACTGAGAGTACCAGCAGATTGATCAACGACGCATTCATTATGGACATTCCCGATCCTATAACAAATTCAAATACCAGTGTCATTACATATCCGGGGGCTGTCGTGAGCAGCAAAAACCCAACTCCGGCTATGAATGACCCAAGCATTGCAAGTGGTTTTATCCCAACTCTTGAAATAACTTTCCCAGTCAGGATGGCAAAAACTATCATGCCTCCAGCAAATGCCACCATTGACAGACCTGTCCCAAGAATAGAAAGACCAAAGCCATAAGGTGAGGGGGTCTCGAATTTATAGGAAAGCGCCTGCATCGAAAGATACGTCCCAAAACCCGCAATAGTCAGCGTAATGTTAGCTATGAGGACGTTTCTTTCAGATAGAAGTTTCAGGTCGAAAATTGCCTCCCCACCCTTTTTATGATAATAAGATTCGTACATAAACATTGGAATGAACAGAAACATACCAACTGAGATCATGCCCAGGAAGAGAAAAGAAGTCCATCCCCATGCAGAACCCTCTGATAAAGCAAGTACAACCAGTGCAAGAGGCGTTCCGAGAGCTAATGCGCCAATATAATCGACCTTTACGTCTGGTCTCCTGTACCTGGATTCATGTACCTTCACAATTGTAAGTACTGTAAGCAAAACTATGAATGGTATTGCAGTGTGATATGTCCACCTCCATCCAAATTTATCTGAAATCAGGGAACCCAGAGGAAGGCTGATGGCAAAACCTGCACCAAACATTCCGCTTATCAGTGCCTGTGCCTTTGGGACCATATCCTTTGGAAATTCTTCCCTAATAAGGGACATTCCAAGTGGCATTATCGTGAGGCCTATCCCCTGAACTGCTCTCGAAGCGACCATAAATGTAAAATTGGGTGAAAACCCTGTCACAGTAACAGCAGAGGCGTAAAGAAGCATGACAATTGACATCATCTTTTTCTTACCGTAAATGTCGGCAAGTTTCCCTACTATTGGGCTGAGGGCAACACCAGTTATAAGATAAGTAGAGAGTACAAGACTCACCTGATCTACTGTGATTCCAAAGCCCTCTGCTATTGATGGGAGTGATGGTGTTAGCATTCCTTCAACATACATTACTGCCACTATTATCATTGCAAGCAGCATCATAACGAAATTAGCGTATTTTCTATCGTATTTCTGTTCTTCCATTCCAATCATTCCTGGTTCTTTCGCTGTTTATAGACGCTGCGATGCTGTCTATGACCTCTGATGCTGCAATCAGTTTCTTATGATCTATTTTCGATAATGCCTTTTCCATAATGGTTTCAAACCTGTCATGAATGGTGAACATACTCAAAGATCTTTCTGTGGCTTTGACCCATGTGACTCGACGATCATTTTCATCGTATTCCCTTTTCAGCAACTCTCTTGCCTCGAGCGAATCCACCAGGTAAGTCATTGAAGATTTGGTTTGTCCCATTCTTGCAGCCAGAACAGAAAGTTTTTGAGGTCCACGTTTCCCTAAATAAGAAAGAAGAACCATTCCCGAGAATGATATGTTTTCGGTCTTAAGTTGCCTCTCCCTGTAGGCCATGATTTCGTATGCCAGGTTATTAAGTGACCCAATAACCTGCTCTTCAGTCATTCCTTCGATATTGGTTCAATATACTTAACTATTTTAGTTATTTGATTATTAAGAGTGTCTGACTATATTGTATATAGATGGATAAATGGCCACAATATGTATCCTGTTATTCTGAAAATATGTTTTATGATATGCGGTCATAATTTTAAATGAAAAATTTATCAGCGGATTTCTCTTTCATTTTCATTTGAAAAAGTTATCGTTAGAAGAAAGGATACTCAAACTCATAACAAAAAGTGGAAAACAGGGCATTTTGCAGACCCACTTAGTTTCCACCCTTGGTTATTCAAGATCATATATTTCGGAAACCCTAAAGAAGATGGAGAATAATGGTATTATAAAGAGAGAACGCGAAAACCCCTTTCAATTGAGAATTTATCTTTCGGATAGCGAAAAGAAGAATAACCGCCATTTTACTGTGGGTTTGCTTGTATCTTCAGAGTATATTTTCGTGATTGCTGCCTTAAGGAAAATTGCGAGAAAATATGGAATTACTGTGAGATTCAAACTATATAAGAATACCACGAGGTTAAATGAAGATGCAATTGCCGGAAAAATTCAGGTTATATTGAGCCCAACCTTGAATCAGCTTATTATGTCACTAACTTCGGATTCTATTTCAATGCTTCGCCCAATAGCTACTGGTGGCAGCTTCATCGTAGAGAACAAGGAGGGAAAGAACGATCTTAATATTAGCAGCAGTTCATCCACAATGATACTTATGATGAGGAAATTTCTAGACGGAAGAGGAAAAAGTGAAATCAGGAGAATGGAGGATGCTGCAAAATCAATTGACCTGATCAAAAATGGGAGTTACAAGCGAATTGCAATTTGGGAGCCATATGCTTCCAGTCTTCTTCTTGAAAAAAATTGCGTAGTTTCAGCATCTTACCGGGAAATCCTTGGAAACTTTCCATGCTGTTTTATTTGTACTACACACACGTTTGGGAGGGACATGCCGGAAATAGTTTCGTTGATTGGTGATGAGTATGATGCTGAGATTGAAAACATGAATTTAAGAGAAAAAGATGTTACATGGGCAATTGGTTTGATATCTACAAAAACAGGTATTCCCATACCTTTGGTTGAAAGATCGCTGGGAAATTATAATTTTAAAATAAAGTACAGCCGTGAGGAGTTACTGGATTTCATAGAAGAACTGAAGATTTACCTCACAACTGAACAGATAGAATCCCTGTTTGGAAAGGAATAGAGGTATTAGTCCTGCAGGTTTCTTATAGATTCTTTAGCCTTATTGACCTTTATAGGTAAATTTCAAAGAATGAGACGGGATTCTTGAGCTGAAATTTTTCAATGATGTGCGGGGTGAGTTCACCCATTATGCCGTTTATTCCATCGCCTGCTACCAAACCTCCCCTCCCAGGGATAATATCATCTATGGATTCAGGTAATACTTCATAACTTCCTGGGAATATTCTCAGGTTTAGATTATCTAGAACTGATTTAACGTCGGAATATGATGCGTCCGAGCTTTCATACATAACACACAGTTTCGACATTTGTCTGCCTTTCTCCACTATTTCCCCTATTTCGAATATTTTTTGTGGCAGCTGCCTTCTTTTATTTATTGAAAGAAAATTGATCATTCCCGGGTAAAGCCTGTCCCTTATCACTGAAAAATCCAGGCTCTTTGGGTTTAATATCTCAAAGCCCCCTTTATAGTGTTCACCTCCATAAAAACCACTGGAAGTTACAACGAAATTCATAACCTCATTGAATCCCATTGAGATCATAACGTCTCTTACCTTTTCGAGCATTGAAACTTTTTTAATCCCTTCTCCCATGGTGAAAAGCTTTAACGGAACTTCATCAAGTTTTGAGAAATCCATTGCTTTTCCAATATCTTCTATGATATCAACTGGACCCATCACGTCAATTCTGTTTCCAGGTACTTTCACTTCAATTCCATCTGAATGGTTTTCAACGGCATAACCCATTTTATTCAGTGCACTGTTGATAACATCGACTGATAGATTGATTCCAATTACATTTTTTACCATTCTTCCTGTCAGTCTCACTTTCCTTTCCAGATAATTTTTTATTTCAGTGCAAATTTTTTTCCCGCTTCCAGTCATCCTCGGAAATTCAATATTATAACCAAGAGTTGACATCTCAAACATTAAAAGGATTGAGGCGTTTCTTACTCCAATTTTATCCATACCGGTGATATCTACAAAAAAATTCCTTGTCCCCTCATCCAGGGCAGTCTTCTTTCCATTAATGACAGGAGGCATGGAAAGTACATCTCCCCTGCCATCTTCAATGAATACGGCATTGTCACCTGAAGGGATGAGGTTGGAGAATTCCTGTCCCTTTGGGTGTCTTGAAAGAATCTCTCTGGCAGTTCCGTGAATGAAAGAATCATAAGTTTCAAAAGATTTCGAGTCGATATTTTCGACCCTGTATTCTACTGGAGGGGTGATTTTATCTAGGTTGTGTATTCCTATAGCCACCTTTGATCTGTTTTTTCCTATTCCACTGTGAAGCCGCTCCTGAAAACCTATTAGAGAATTAAACTTTGCAGCTATGGGTTTCCCCTTTGCGACGAAACCAAATGCAAACGGCCTGATTTCTTCAACTGTCCGGTAAATCTTGAACTCTATTTCAGACTCACTATACTTGAAACCCTTCCATTTTCGTCCGTCGTAAAAACACTCAATTGCATGTTCAAGAGAGTAAAATGATAGAAGATCCTGCCTATCCGGATTAAATTCCAGTTTAAGTTCACTATCCATTTCAACAGAATAACCTATTATTCTGGAAAAATCTATAACTCTCTCAATAAAACCTGCCGGAAATTCACTTCTTAATTCGGATACCGATTCCCTTAGAACAACCATTAATTTACAGCAGAAAATAAGTGTAGATTATTTAATATTTTCTTGGCTAGTAAGCCGGTTGGGTTCTTTGCTGTCTAACTGATCGAGTTCCTTACTTACTCTCTGGGCTGTGTAGTCCCTGAGAATTACCCTAATTAGATCTTCCAGAGAGATTGCACTTCCCTGGTCAACGTCCTTTTCAAGATCCTGGATAATTTTCTTTGGAAGAAGCACATCTACCTTGCTAGTCGGACCCTTCTTGTAATGTCTCTCTACGAATTCATCAACTGCTTTCCTAACAACGTCGGAGACATTGTCATACTGATAGTTCTCGACGAGTTCCTCCAGCTGGTTCATGGTATTCTTTGAAATTCTAACGGTTACCCTGTAAGGCACGGACATTCATTTCACCTCAAATTATATAGGACTGATTTTCTAATCCTACACATGTCGGACAATTTTCTCAAAGCATATAAAGTTTCTTCATTTAGAATTAAATGAGAAAATGAGTTGACAACCATAGTAAATATCCAATTTATCACAAACTCCTTTCTTTATTGTGAAAATATACTGATCGGACTCCTTTTCATTAACTCCTTGACACTGTGACTTAATAGGTGGCAGTCGAATGTCGGCATGAACCAACGGACTTTTATTGTTTTAACGGAGAAACTCCTAATGTTAAATAGATATCAGATAATTCACAGACATGGGCATAAAAATTGGTAAGGAATGTTATATCGCAAAAAGCAGTGTGTTGATCGGGGAACTGGAAATTGGAGATTTTGCAATGGTCATGGATAATGCTGTATTAAGAGGTGATCTCAACCAGATAACATTTGGCAATTGTAGCAACATTCAGGATAATGCCACCATTCATGTTGAATTGAATCACGAGGCAAAGATTGGAAATAATGTATCAATTGGTCATAATGCAGTTGTGCATGGTTCAACAATCGAGGACGACGTGATAATAGGTATGGGATCCATAGTCATGAATGGGGCCCTTATAAAAAGTGGTTCCGTAGTGGCAGCAGGATCGGTTGTAACGGAAAACTTTGTGGGAGAGAATAACGCACTTATTATGGGGATTCCTGGAAAAGTTAAGAGAACAGGGGAAGACCTCAGGGAATATGCAAAACTGAACGCATCTTCTTACCAGAGACTCCGCCAGGATTACATAAACGGAAAATATGAGATTGAATACGGGAACCATTGAACTGGTAATTTTTGATACTTATCTGTCCATTGATTTTAATCAACCTACACAATGGCATACATGTATGTCTGCATCCTTGGAAATATAGGTTCTTACAGTAATATGAGTAGTGAATTATACAAAAAAGTTATATTAATATAGTTGAGGTTTCAAGGTCTGAGGTGTCTAATGTATAGAGCCGTATATAGAGGAGCTAAAAAGCTTCGTAAGGTTTTCAGCCTTAAGGCGGACAATAAGGCTGAAACTGGGATCGGTACCCTGATTATCTTTATAGCCATGGTACTGGTCGCAGCAGTAGCAGCAACCGTATTGATCAACACCGCCGGATCATTACAACAGAGAGCGCAGAGCACTGGGTCTCAAACAACAAACCAGGTTTCCACCGGGTTGATTGTCCAGTCCATTTATGGAATGGATAATAACAAGGCGAATCCTGAGTCTGGAACTTTGAACTGGACAGCAATATATGTGACTTTGAACACTGGGAGTTCTCCAGTAGATCTGTCAAATGTGTCGCTAAGTTTGGAATACAAAGGGCAGTTGGCATCGCTTAAGTACACAGCAGCCTCCACAAATGCAAGTTTTGCAGTTGATACAAATGGAACATCCAACGTATTCAGTGTACTTACTTCATCAGTTGGATTCAAAAACGGAAAGAACTCATCTGCCGGAGATGTACAACTTAAGAACGTAACAACCGCGGCTAACTTCGCAATAGTTGTCATAAGAGACCCGACAAACTCACTCACAAGCTCTCACCCAGTATTGACAACCGGATCGGAAGTAGTTCTATTAGTGAACACATCTGCAGTATTTGGAGGATT
Source organism: Thermoplasmata archaeon (assembly GCA_021820245.1). Taxonomy (GTDB): domain Archaea; phylum Thermoplasmatota; class Thermoplasmata; order Thermoplasmatales; family Thermoplasmataceae; genus Oxyplasma. The sequence goes on from JAKADT010000007.1 coordinate 7,317, forward strand.
GGGACAGGGACAGAGTGTAACTGGACAGATAACCCCATCAGTAGGGTCACCTGGAATCATACAGTTTACAACACCGTCTGCTTTCACAGAAACAGTGATGGAACTGCAATAAGTTCCATTGCATCGGAGTACAGTGACTAACAATGGGTCTCTTGGATAATATATTTGGAAGGAGGAGAAGAGAGACCACAGCGAACGTGGCTACCCAAAATGTGCCTCAGCAACAACCCCCTGGCCCAATCCAGGGGGCTCCATCCCAATTTGACAGCAAGTTCATAGATGGGGTTAACCAGAGAATAACCTCAACAGAGAACGAAATCAGCAAAATAAATACTGCACTTGATGGTGCGAAAAGGAGTATTTCCGATATAAGAACTGAACTGGACGTAATCAAGGAGAATGTTAAAATGGTAGTATCGTTATATGAGATGGTATCCAAGAAATTCAACCCATTCATGGACACTACACCCGAGGAGATAAAGGAAATAACTGATGCCCTGAGGGAAGAGATACATGAAGTTGAGCTTCTTGTGAGATCGGCAATTAACGATCTCCGTGAACTATACGGAACCCCTGATGTGGAAGGTTTGGTATCGGACATAGAGCCGGAGGGAGACAAAGATGATCAGTGAATCACTAAAGGGATACTTGCAGAGCAAACTGGACTCTGCTGATAAGTCCATACCAAAATTTGTAATAGAAGAGCTGAGACAAAAAATTCTCAATTCACCAACTAAGTTCTCTAAATCCGACATAGAAACCCTCTTTAACAATCTGCAACAGAGATACAGTGAAGGCAAGGAAAATTCCCTCCTTGGAAAGGTTGACACCCTGTTCAAGGAGATTACAAACGTGGAACGAATGCTTTCTGGAGACGCGAACAGAAAGAAGCCTGCAGATGAAGGTGAAGGCGAAGATCAACAGTCTTTGAGGAACAGAAACGTGTGGAGAACCCACAGGAAGTCCAAGCTCGAGGCTATTGGAGACGATGTTATATCGTTGATGGTGGCCCTGAGATGGCTGGAATTCCTGCTGGATAACTACGGTCCTGAAAATACCATAGACATACTGGACTATTACGAAAGCATCGGGTGGATCTCATCTACCGTAAAGGAACAGATGATAAAATTCACCAAGATGACTGGAATAATAACACCTGTCCAGGAATACAAAATAAAGCCGACAATTCAGGACCACATCGTAACAATGCTCTTCATCGAAAAACTAAATGGTGGAGAAATCAGCAGAGACATTGTTGAGTCCTTGGAGAGGGAGTTTAGAACTCTTAAGAAGGGAGTTGACGAACTGTATGGGATTTAGTTACGTAGCAGCTGTGGCAATTCTGCTCAGCTCTTCCCTTATTTTTTTCGGGATAATCTATTCAGACTACGTTCATTCAGAAACTCAACTGAGCAATGCCCAGAATGACCAGAATAAGCAAATGTATGACTACATAAATTCGAAGGTTAATATAACAGGATATAACGTGTCACCTTTTAATTCGGTTTATAACGTGACAATCAACATGACAAACACAGGCAGCATAACACTGGATTTGATGAGTTCAAATCTGCTGCTTAACGGAAGTCTCGAAAACTTCAGTTACAGTAGTGAATATCTGTTTCCAACGGCCAATGGAAGCGTAACTTTCCAGACAAGTGCTGGAGATTACCAGGTGGAAATAGCATTTAACACCGGCTATAAAGTAATAACGGAGGTAAAAGTTTAATGGCTTCAATAGCGACATCAGAAATGATAATGTTCATCGCCACAATGGTGCTCACGGCTTCAGTGGTGGGAGTCCTGGGTGGTGAGACGCTTCACCTTTCAAACAGTCTCACGGGATCATCTACCAGTGCGTCTGCACAGATACAGACTGATTTCAAAATAATAAACGACCCATCACAGATCCCTTACGACAAAGGATACGTGTTCTATGTAAAGAATACGGGTCAGGTGGGTTTCGAGTTCACCAATAACACCGTAAACACAATCGTAAATGGATCAATAGTAACCGGGAGCTACATAAATTACAGCACCCCTCCTGGGACAAACGGGGAGCTCATGCCTTCACAGGTGGGTGAAATAACCGTAAATATAACCCTATCGGCAGGGTATCATACCATAGCGATAACTCTCAATGATGGGGTCACACAGCAAATGGTATTTGAGATTGACTAGTGATCTAACATGTTCCTTAATTTCACAATCGAGGGGGATGAACTCGACAGAAGAATGGGTGGTGGCCTTTACGTTGGCCAGATTGTCACAATCATAGGTGGCAATGGTGAGGGGAAGACCCTTCTCTCTCTCAGGTTGTCCTACGGTGTGATGAAACATGGAACAGAGATAGCATACATATCATCACAGTTTCCCATTCGGGAATTCGTGTCTGAGGCCGAGGCACTTGGATATTCACTCTTCAACCCAATCCTTTCGGGACAGATATCATACATAACAACTGTATTCCTGCTGAGAAAAAGCAGAAGGTCTACAGTAGACGAGATGCTGAATAACGACGGCATAAAGGAGAAACAGATGGTTGTTGTGGATTCCTTCAAGAAGGATATGTTCAGGGACTTTGACATATCGGATTTCTTCTCAAAGTTGAGGAAATTCTCTGAGGGAAGAGTGGTCATACTAACCGTAAACCCACAGGATTTCACAAATGAAGAGATGACCATCATAAAACAGCTCTCCACAACCATAATAAACCTGACCTCCAGGGATCTGGCCGGAGAGAGAAAGCATACCATCGATCTGATGAAATACCCAATGGCTATGAAATCTTTCCAGCAGGCAATTCCATTCAGGATAGAACCGGGAAGAGGATTGATAGTGGAAATATCAAGCGTATCATGATGAAAATGAGGTAATAAAATGGCAGAAATGATAATATCTGACAGTCTGGAAGTGGCTCAGAGCCGCAATCCACACCTGAGGGCTTACCTGGACAGGTACAGATCCACAACGCAGAGAACTCCAACTTTTATGCCTGTGCCTGACAACTCACTCAGGGACATGGCGTCCATCGACGTCATCTATCCGGTAGGTGATCCAATATTCATTCACATAAATCTGGATGAATTCGGTGAAAAAATTTACACTCCAATTGAACCTAATTTAACAGATGAGGAGGACCTGTTCATGGATGAGATTTTAAATCTAATACTGGCAGTTGCGGCTGACTATCCTCCTCCCGAGAATGATGAAGTTCTTGAGAACAATCTTGATGAGATATACAAAAAGAAAATTTCCATAGGTACAGCCAACAAGGTCAAGGGATCCACTGCTACTGTGACACCTGACCTGAATGCAAGACTTCTTTACAACCTGAAGAAAAATGTACTTGGACTGGGTCCAATAGAACCGCTCATAAGGGATTCTCACATAGAGGATATCAGCGGAATAGGGGCGTTTGATGTCTTTATAGTGCATAAGATTCTTGGAACCCTGAGAACAAGGATAAGTTTTGGAAACAACAATAAACTTTCACTATACAGCAAAAGACTCAGTGAAAGAGTGGGGAGACCAGTTAGTGACAAGACGCCAATTGTTGATGCAACACTTCCTGACGGTTCAAGGCTTTCAATTGTTTACAGCAGCGATGTTTCGGCCAGGGGGCCAAGCTTCACAATAAGAAAATTCGCGGATATACCGATAAGCATGGTACAACTTGTGAAATACAACACCATGTCTGCTGAGGAGGCAGCCTACCTGTGGCTGGCCCTTGAATACGGTCAGAGTATATTTGTATGCGGTGAAACAGCCAGCGGTAAGACCACTGTGATCAATGCCATGGTTCCATTTATCAGGCCTGAATCCAAGATCTTCAGCGCGGAAGATACCCCTGAAGTAAGGGCACCACAACCTGCATGGCAGCAACTCGTAACCAGGGAAAGGGGAGCTGAAGACAGCAGAGTCACACTTTATGATCTTCTCAGAACAGCCCTGAGGTCCAGACCCAATTACATAATCGTTGGGGAAATAAGAGGGGCCGAAGGGTCAATGGCATTTCAGGCCATGCAGACTGGACATCCTGTTCTCGCCACCTTTCATGCATCATCGGTAAAGAAGATGATACAGAGGTTTACCGGTACTCCAATCAACATACCGGTAACGTTCATGGATAACCTGAACATAGCGCTGATACAGCAGGCAGTGTATGTCAATGGAAGGTTTCTCAGGCGTACAACAAGCATCAACGAGATTGAAGGTTATTTCGAAGAACTTGGGGGTGTTTCAACCAAGCAGGTTTTCCAGTGGGACCCATCGACCGATCAGCATGTCTTCAGGGGTTTGAACAACAGCTACATCCTTGAAAAGAGAATAGCCGCCACTGCAGGCATGAGAGATCCGAAAGCAATCTATGATGAGCTGTTCAAGAGGACAAGAATCATAGAGGGACTCATAAGAAAGAATGTCAACTCGTACTATGATGTGTTCAATGTCACAAAAACGTTCTATATAAAGGGAGAAGGCGCTGTATCGGCTCTCTACGGATGATCAATATGATGGATGCAAAGAGGCTTGGAAGATTTACAGGAATAGAGTTCGGAAAGAAGGATGTAGCCATAGTGCTCTTCGCGTCGGCTCTTTCCGGCATCTTCCTTATACTATACGGGGAGACAAAGAGCCTTGTTTTTCTCATTGTATCCGCCGTGAGTGCAGTGATGCTTCTAGGCATATTTCTCAGGCCTATTCTCGAAAGGGACAACAAGAAAAACAACATAAACTCAAATATACCGTTTTTCATAACCGCCTTTGCAACACTTTCCGTGAGCGCGGCAAACAGGATAGATATAATCGAACTTCTATCAAAAAAGGACAAGCTTGGGGCTGTCAGGGAGGATATGGCAAAACTGGTAAACCTTGTGAGAAACTGGAAAAGAGGGCTTTCGGAGGCTGCAATGTTTCTTTCCCAGAGGACGCCCAGTGAAGTTTTTGCCGACTTCCTTGCCAGATTTGGCCATGCAATCGACAGCGGGCAGGATTTCGAGGAGTTTGTGAGGGATGAAGCCGGTACCGTTATGAGTAATTTCGAGACCACATATATCTCAAGCCTGTACACCTTTGATCTCTACAAGGATATGTACATTTCACTTTTGCTTGCCTTTGCCTTTCTCATAACGTTCATACTCATAATGCCCATACTCATACCAATAAACATAATAGCGGTCCTTTCCCTGAGCATGATAACCATCATTATGGGGGAAGCTCTGCTTGTGTATGGAATCAAGATGGTACTCCCAAATGATCCCATATGGCACGACACCGGAATCAAGACAGATCTTCAGCTGAAGATAAGAAAGATATTCATCATGGCAGGAGTCATTTCCATGGTCCTGCTCACAGCCCTCCTGACAACCGGACTTGCGCTTAAGATACCTTTTTACTTTGATATTGCAATAATAATAACTCCATTTGCCTGGCCCGGCATAGTGGGGTCCAGGGAGGAGAAGAAAATCACGAAGAAAGATGACATGTTCGGGAGCTTTATAAGGTCGCTTGCAGGATCGGCTTCTGCAAGGGGAAACATGGTCATTGAGGCACTTAAGTCAATTGTTCTTCATGATTTTGGGTCCCTGACCAGGGACATAAGGAATCTTTACAAAAGACTCACCTACAGGATCAGCAATACGGAAGCCTGGAAGAATTTCAGTGCAGAAACTGGTTCGCACCTAATCGAGGTGTTCTCAGAATCATTTGTCGAAAGTATAGACCTAGGAGCTGATGCCGAGAAAGCCGGACTGGTTGTGGCCGATAACTTTGACAAGGTCATAAGACTCAGGAAGAGAAGGCATTCATCCGTGTCAAGCTATGTTGGGGTTATTTATGGAATCACGGGAGGGCTTGCCTTTTCCCTGGCCATATCTTACGGCGTCCTGGAGATCATAAGCAAGGTGTTTTCAAGCCTCGATGTATCCAGCCTCAACGACTTTGGCATATTTGTTGCCCAACCACCATCCGAACTGCTCATAATAGAGATGTTCATTGTTGCAATCCTGTTCCTGCATTCATTTGTTGCCGGCACTGCCCTGAAAATAGCTGATGGAGGGAGAGTGGCACATAGCCTTCACCATGCAGTCATAATGATCTGGATCGTCTCCATTGTTATTTACGGAACGCTCCAGGTGGTTGTTCTTATGCTTGGCGGAGGACTGTGATCAGCAATTTTCTTTATTTTTGACTGAACATTCGGGACTGGGAAAACTAAAATAGGCTTGGATCGATCCACCTTCAATGGCTGAACTGCCTAAAACCAGAATCAATGGCAGGAAATTACTTTCCATGATAGAGATGACCTCCGAAGCATCCATGGGAAAAGATTTCCAGGAATTGTCAGGTGAAATTGTATCCATTGTTTCCGATTTCCAGGATGAGTTTACACAGAAGGAACAGATGAAATATGATGAAAACGTATCTGCAATCCTGGTCAGAAGCAGGACCGAACTGAGTGAGAATCTCAGGAATAGGATCCTGGTTTCTCTTGGAAAGCTTTTTCCATCAAATAATTATGTGAAACTTTTCAGGGGAATAGAACTCATAAAAGGTGGGAAACCTGAAGAAGGACTGGTGGAAGTTGAGACCACTACCGGATGGGAACAGAATGAGGAATTTTTTGACGCTGTTTCCAGGTCTGATATTTCAGATGAAAAGATAGGTTACATTGTGGTTAAATCGGCTGAATCAGGAGGCGGAAATGCCAGTCTGTGGGACAGGTTCATGCGATCAGGCAGGCATAAGGACGACGTGGTATCTGTAATTGATGCACTCAACGTGAGCAACCACCTGAAAACACTTGAGAATTTCCTGACTGTTGTGATCCAGTACGATCCAGATCCATTGTACACGGTTAAGATGTGTCAGGTTCTCAATGCACTTGGAAAGAGAACCGAACTGATCGATTTACTTGGGGAAATGAACATTTTTTCGCTTGAAGATTCCTCCCAGATAAACACTGTATGCGATCTTATGTTACAGTCGGGGCTCTATGGAAAAGCTCTTGATCTGTGTAATCGAGGCCTTGAAATGTTCCAGGATGAACACCTCATAATGGTAAGGGCAGAATCACTGATTGGAACTGGAAATTTGAACGGTGCCATAAAGGTATACCAGGATATGATGGAAAAATACCCTGACAATGTGGATTACAGGATAAGATGTGCCAGATTACAGTATGAAGCTGGAAAATATGCGGATTGCTCTGAAACGTTCAGGAAAGTACCGTATTCAAAGCTCGACGAGGGGGATTTTACAGCAATGATAAGGGCCAAGGCATCTACATCTATGACAATTGAAGCGTTAACAGATGTTTCTGAAATGATGACCATTTACGGAAAAACCATTGAGAACTTACATATCAAGATGGACCTTGAAAAGTCCCTTGACATGGCCAGTGAATGCTATTACACTGCCGAAGAAATCCTGGAACTTGACCCTGATGACGAGTCAGCAAGGGAATTTTACAGAAATTATCTCTTCAGGAACCTGGAGTATGAAAAATTTTTGAAATTTATAAATGGTGATGAAAGGAACGCACTGATACCTGAGGTGATTGTCGCACTTGCAGGAACTGGAGAATTTATGGATGCAGTGGGCCTGATGAAACTCAATCCACATTCTCTGGAATACCCGAAAGTATGGGACTCTATTTTTTTCAGTGCAAGGACCTCCGAACAGTTAAGGGCTCTTGAGAATTGCATCACTGGACTTGATACGCCCGGCAGTAGAAACATCGGAAAGATCATTGGTTTCATAAGAGGGAGATCAAATGCTGAAGAAAATGTTGACTGGGAGGATGTTTCAGATCTTGGATCGGTATCAATTGCATATATTGATATAATGTCACTTTTCAATTCCGGCAGGTTCAGTGAGATTGAACAGTCACTTTCATTTCTACCGGAAAACAGGTTCAGCAGTTTGAGAAATATTATTGAGTATATGATACAGGTAAGAAGCGGTAAGCGTACCGGGGATATTGTGGATTCCTCAGATTTCATGTATCCTGCCACATGGATACTGATTCGCAATGGACTGTATGAAGACGCCTATTCGAAACTTACGAAGCTTGAAAATCCACATCCTGACCCATTTTACATATATTATGAGAGCCTCATAATGGAAGGAAGAGGGGATTACACCGGATCTAGAAAAAATATACGTCGCGCGATTGAAGATCTTGAAAACTTTATGTTTATGGACCTTTCTGCAAGAATGTCACTGAGATGCGGAGACTTCAGGGATGTTATTTCTGTTTACGAGGAACTTTTCAGGTCTGGTGGGCAGGACTCAATAGATTTTCAGGCCATTTATAATATCCTGTCTGGTGCAAAAAGCCAGGAATTCACAATCAATTTTATTGACCTTTGTGACTATAACTCATTCTCCAACAGATGGGTAAAAAGGTTGAAACGTGACATGCTTCTTGAGAGGAGCGAGTGGAAAACTGCCTATGATATTTCAAGAAATATAATTGTAGAGGGGGGACTGGAAGAATCTGATATAGCTTCCCACCTCTCCATAGTTGAGAAGATGGATCTTGAGCATGACAGGATATCTTTCCTGGAAGATGTACGGAGTGATCTTGAGACCCCAAGAATAGATGTCATGATCGGTGACATATACTTCACAAACGGTCGGTATGAGAAGGCACTTCAATGTTACAGGGATGCCATAAGAAACGGTATGGATCCCACGAAGATACATAATTATGCCGAAACCCTCATAAATACAGGAAATTACAATGAGGCTTCCGTTGCCATTTCCAATCTGAACTCTCCACCTCTTCTTCTTGTGAAGCTTTACAGCGGAAAGAATGACATTGAGAATCTCCTGAAACTTCTGAATAACTTTACCATAAGGGACGAAAAAGATGAAGATGCCCTGATTTTTGTATGCAACAGTCACTGGAGAGACCCTGATGTGAGGAAAAAACTGAAAGACATCTATTCCAATGGTGGTTATCTTTTCCTTGGTAAGGCTATTGCTGAGAAACTGACACAGGATGGATCATATGATGAGGCAACGGACATACTGAGAAACATGTTCAAGAATTATCCTGAAGATGTCCAGGTGGCACGCATGTATTCAGGGATGCTTATGAGGAGAGGAGACAGGTCTGAAGCAATAAGGTCACTGTCAAGAGGGTTGAAAAATTCTAAGTCAATGGAGGATGCCATGGAGTTCACAAATGAGCTTCTAAGGACCTATTACGATGACGGTGATTACAGGTCAGTGACTGATCTTTATGAGACCGATCCATCCCTTGTGGACAGGGACGGCCTGAAGATCATCATAAGGAGCTATATTGCTCTTGATAAATTTGATGACGCTGAGAGGGTAATGTCAAGACAGGCTAAGATGCTTGACCAGGGCCTTAATGATGATCTTTATGTGGAGCTCCAGTCCAGGAAGAATTTCACGGAGCTCCTGACCTACATAAACAGGCTCTTGAAACTTGAATATAAGGCCGGAAGAGAATTCAACGTAAATGAGGCTGTCTATAAGGCAGAGATACCTGTTGATAAAATGGCTGAAGTACTTGATTTCCTGCGGGCGGACAGATATTTTGGTGAACCAAATCCCGATAAGTACGAACTTCTCTCCAGAGATGTGATCAAGAGAATTGTGAAAGATACCGGCGTGGAAAAGATAACTGATGTCCAGATTTTCATGATCTACGGTAACCTTGACAGGAAAGATGCTGTTGTTGCAGTAAATATATATAATTACATAATGGAGAGGATAAGACGGGTAAATATCCCGAGAACTGAGGATGCTGAAATAATGAAAATGGTCAGAAAGGCGCTGAAGGATAATATTCCATCCGAACCTCTGCATTTGATGTATATGCTCGACATAGGGATAAGCACAGCAATGGATGTCATTGCACTCATGGACTACATGGCTGGAATTAAGAATATGGAGAGGGAAGATAGGTGAACCGGTTTTCAGGTGGATATTCAAGAGAAAGGGAGGATATCGCAGTTGCATTCGTGATGCTCACCTTGAGCTTCTTCATAGCGATGATTTCAGACCGCGGGTACAGGGTTTCCGCACCTGAAGCGGCGCTGCTCATACTCATGAGCGCCCTTGCGGTTGCCACGGCTTTTTTTCTCCATGAAATGGCACACCGATATGTGGCAAGAAGCTATGGCGGAATAGCTTTTTTCAAGATATGGTCCTTTGGAATCATTTTTGCATTCATAACCTCATTCTTTGGGTTCATTTTTGCTGCTCCAGGAGCGGTCAACATTGGCGGGATATACAGAAAGGATCAATTTGGTAAGTCAGCACTGGCGGGACCTCTCACAAATCTTGTGATGGGATCTATCCTTGTGTTTTCGGATCTGTTCATACCCATGGCACCTATTCTTCATACCATCCTTGGTTTTGTTGGCGGTTTGAATCTCTATTTCGGGGTGTTCAACCTCCTTCCGATTCCACCACTTGACGGACAGAAGGTTATGGCCTGGAATATCAGAGTTTTTATTGTTGTTTTCGCAATAGCCGTAATCCTGAATATAATAAACTTCCTCACCATAGGATTTCTGTAATGGATTAGTTCCTGTATATCAGATCCCAATTCTCCTTAATGTTTCTGCACTATCAGGTTTCAGGAAGAATATTGTGTTCTCTCCAACCTCTATCTTATAAGGAATGGACATTTCCACGCAATTCTCCCTATCTCCATGGCACAGAACGATTTCTGAACTGTTTTTCATGTATTCCCAGAGACCCTTTGATGGCTTGAGTATGAGTCCAAGATATAATGGTGATTCTGATGCTATGAAGAGATCAGGGCTTTCAAGAACATGGTCCTTACCTTCACTTCCGAAAGGGATGAAAACACCTTTTTTTCCAACTACAGTTTTGATCATTTTTTCACGTGGTTCATAGTGCATAAGGATTATATATTTTTCACCAATGGCGGAACGGGTTAATCCATAGATATGCAATAATCCATGTTAAGGTGTTAAATATATGAGATACAAACAGAACTGCACGTCATGCGGTATCGGACTTGTCGAAATTGGTTATTCACTGTTTGACTGCCCCAACTGCGGGGAAGAGGTCATAGGCAGATGCAAGGAGTGCAGGGAGCACACAACCGACTATGAGTGCCCCAAGTGCAATTTTGTGGGACCTTAGGTGTTGAAGATGGGAGACGTGGCCGTTGTTTTCAAGATTCTTCCAGGTGATGCGGAAACAGACATGAATAAACTGCAGTCGGATGTGAGAAAAAATATAAAAGAGCTGTGCGAAATCAACAAAATTGAGACACAGGAGATAGGGTTTGGACTTTCTGCTTTGAGGCTTGAAGTCATAGTTCCGGATGAGGAAGGAAAAATCACCAGAGTAGAGGATATACTTGGGAAAATAGAGGGTGTAGGACAGGTTGATACAGAAGACGTAACCCTCGTTTGAACTAAAGAAATATGAATTTTTTTCTCGTATCGCTGTATGTTTTAGGTGCGATCTCCGTTTTAATAGCACTTGGACTCACTTTCATTTCCTTGATTGGATATAAACAGGAAAAAACTGACGTTAAATTTCATGGAAACGCCCTTGTAATAGTGCCATGCAGGGGACTTGACCTTACTCTCAGAGATAACATCGATTCCTTAAAGAGACAGAAATATGGGAACTACAGTCTTATGGCTGTTGTTGACCAAAGCGATGACCCATCAGTGGATATATTGAAGTCACTGGATGTGGATTATCTTGTGGCTGATTTTCCCTGTTCTAAATGCAGTGGGAAAGTTCGAGCCATAGCTACAGCAATAACAAGATTTGGAGATTTCGATGCATACGTTATTGCTGATTCTGACATAATGGCCCGGGAAAACTGGCTGGAGAAACTTCTTGATCCACTTGGAGACTTGAAGCATGGTGCTTCCACAACATTTCCATATTTCAATCCGGTTGGCGGTGTATGGGCAAGGATCAAACTGGTCTGGGGTTTTGTTGGGCTTGGAATGATGGAATCGGGGATCACAAGGTTTGGATGGGGTGGTTCCCTGGCATTCAGGAAAGACATATTCCGTGATGGCGATTTTGAATTTTTCTGCGAGTTTATTTCCGATGATATTGCCATAACTAAAATATGCAAGAAGAATAAACTTGATATTGCCTATGTCCCGGAGGCCCAACCATTAATTAATTCATCAGATGACATGAGTACGTTCATGGAATGGGCCAACCGGCAGACAGCTCTTTCCATTTCATCTTCAGATAGCGTCTTTACCTATGGAATCATTTTCTATGGGCTCACGATTTTCCTTTTCCTGTGGGCTATTCTGGCCTCCATTTTCATATGGCATCTATTCCTCCTGCTGCTCATACCAACAGTTACAAACGGAATAAAATCTGCAAGAAGAACCAGAAAAGGAAAGGTTTCAAGTACGCTTATAAGTATATTCATTCCCTTCCTGTATTTCTATAACCTGATTGCAGCGCACCACATGAAGCAGATTACCTGGAGAGGGAGGACTTATGATCTGCAGAAGTTCCACTGATTTAGAGAGTTTATAATGTTGTTCATTATTTCTATCCATGATTAATAATGACCAGAAAGCGAAGAGACTTTTTGGAACAAACGGCATAAGGGGAGTTCCCAATGAGGATCTTACACCCGAATTTTGCGCACATGTTGGACAGGCAATAGGAACGGTCTTCCAGACAAAGAGTATTGCCATGGGCAGAGACACCAGAGTCAGCGGCGAGATGATATGGAGTGCCGTTGAATCAGGGATCCTGTCCACTGGAGTTAATGTAATCGATCTTGGGATGCTTCCAACACCCGCAATTCAGTATTACTGCAAGGTACATGGGGTATATGGTGTCATAATAACCGCATCACACAACCCACCCAGGTTCAACGGAATAAAGTGTATTGACAGGGATGGCACGGAGATGAGAAGGGAAGACGAGGAAAAGATCGAACTTGTGGTTGAACAGTCCGATTTTAAGAAGGTGACAGGAAAGGAGTGCGGATTGAAGACTTCATATCCTTCAGCGGTGGATGATTATATTGAAGGCATCAGGAAAATCATCACCCCTGAAAATGTGAAGAAGGCTGCGTTCCGTGTTGCCATTGACACCGGAAATGGAGCAGCGTTCAGAAGTTCCCCTGAACTGCTTACAGGACTGAACTGCAGAGTCGTTACCCTGAATGCGAATCCGGATGGAAACTTCACCTCCAGGAATTCTGAGCCTAAACCTGAAAATCTCGGTGATCTTATAGCACTGATGAAAACTGGAAGGTTTGACCTCGGAGTGGCCCACGACGGAGATGCTGACAGGTGCGTTTTTGTTGACGAGAATGGGAATTTTGTTGACGGCGACAGAAGTCTGGCGCTCATTGTGAAATACTTCACCTCAAGGGGTTCAAAGGTCGTTACTCCAGTAAGCAGTTCCGACTGCATAGAGGATGTCTGTGCAAAAAATGGGGCAATCCTGGTAAAGACAAAGATAGGCGCCCCCATCGTATCGAGAACCATGATCAGGGAGAAGGCACTTATTGGCGGGGAGGAAAATGGAGGTATAATATACGGCAGGCATCAGTACTGCCGTGATGGAGCAATGACCATGGCACTTATCCTGGATCTTATGGCAAGAGAAAAGAAGAAACTCTCCGCCCTTCTTGGAGATCTACCGCAGTACTCCATGTACAAGACCTCAATTGAGCTGAAGGAAGAATGGAACGAGGTCCGCAAGCGGATACTCAACAGGGCAGGAGCCGAGGAGATCGATTTCACCGATGGTCTCAAACTATACCTCAGGGAGGGTTGGGTACTTGCAAGACCATCCGGAACGGAGCCAATCATCAGGATTTTTGCCCAGTCCAGTACACAGGAAAAGGCAAAATCACTGGTGGAATTTATCGTGGAAATCGCCGCATCCTGATTCTATTTTCCACAGATCTTTACAATGTGGGATCTTAAGAAATGAGGTCTTGGAATGGTTCAACTTGAATGATAAGCGTCATTGAACCTCTTTAAGGCCGTGTAATTCCCGGCAACAGCAAACCAGATGAGCAGTACGACAGTTACCGTTACCCTTAAACTGAAGAAAGTAAGTGAACCGGGCATGAAAAACTGGACTAGTGTGAAAACGAGCATGAAGACAAGCCTGTCTGCTCTCCCAAGTATGCCGGAATAGTTTCTGCCCAGACCAAGTGCCTGTGACTGGGTACCCATATAACTGGTAAGCATTATGCCAATGACTGCCAGCAGACCGATTTTCAGATTCCCATACACACTTAAAACCATCCCCAGCAGAATGAAAATATCAGAGTACCTGTCAAAAACATGATCGATGAGGTCTCCCTTTCTGGACTGTAGATTCCTGATCCTGGCAACTTTTCCATCAAGTGCATCAAAAAGCGCTGAAAGTGCAATGGAGATAAATGAAAGGATGAGAAAATAGGATCCAATATAATAAAAAATACCAGCCAGTGCGGCCATTACAAGAGAAAGCAACGATATCGCATTTGGATTCATATTTAGAAATGGTGAGGAGAGTTTTGTCAGTGTCCCGTCAACTTTTGATCTGTAGGAATCCAGTACCATGAACAGCCATGACCTGCTTGATTTTAATTTTTGTCAGTTTGTTACAGGAACTTCTTCAACCCGTTCATTTTACGTAAATCGGTTCCAGAATCTTCAATATCTCCTCCGGAAGTTTTTCCCTGTTCCATCCTTTATTCTTGACAGTAAATATTCTTACTGATGGTAAAAGATCCAGGGCTTCGGAATAGATTGTCCCTGATTCCTGTACCTCAATGTTCTGTTCTGTCTTTTCCCGACCATAACCCCTTGAATCGTATACTTTCCTCAGATCTTCTGGGTCCCTCTCAAGTATTATGACATGAGTGCAGTACATCAGATGCGAATAGTGTCCCTCGATTATGGCATATAATTTTGTATCAAGTTTCTCCCTGAGACATTGAATGCTGGCTTCGTCGCCAGTAATGCATCCCATTGACCTTCCCAGTTCCGCAAGGCTGTAGCATTTGAAACCACTCTGGTTCAGCATATGGCATATCATGGTCTTTCCTGTGCCCGGGACCCCCGTAATTCCGATCAGGCAAACAACTCCCTTTTCTCTTTTTCCATGCTTATGGGGGAAAAACCAAAAGGCATTGAAAGGTGCCTTCTTGCCATCACGGGCACATTGTATTTTCCAGGCTTCAACCATCTTTTTTTCTCGTTGTATGCTGGAATACTGGATCTGGTCCCGCACTTTTCACATTCATAACTGAATTTCCCGCGATTCGCCATTCTGTCTTCACACTCCCTGCAGATGGGTGGAAAACGGACGTATTCTCTGGAAATGCTGTGTATTTCCATTTTTTCAATGTTGATTGTATCTTTTAGGAATGATCCGTAAATGGTTATGAAATCCCCAGGGAGAAGCTGCCTGAAAGATGACCTGAATTCCTTTGTGGGCTCAAATGCGGCCATTCTGACCTCCCTGCCGCTGACAGTCAGGGTTGAGAAATAGTGCGAACCCCCTGATGTGAACGGCCTGGATCCAACGGATCCCGTGATCCTGTATGTATGCAAATCCTGGAGATCCCCTCCATAGTGTTCAACGTGATCATCAGTACCCTGATTTGTTTCAAAAAGAATCACTGAGTCCAGTTCAAACGGCAATTTACGGTTAATTGTGTCTGATGCCTGCAGAAGACTATCCCTGTTTACACCTCTTATACCGTATACCACTGGAGTCCTGGGATTTGGGAAAATGGCAGGATACCTGTTATGGATATCCACGCTGTTGAACGTTCCATCCACACCGTCGGCGTATAATGCTGCCTCCATTTTTATATCTTCCGGGATTTGATGTGCACCTTCCCTGTACCCGATTATCTCATAAGTCATGCGTTTTCCTCTCCATGCCATGGCAGCCGATGAACCTATGATGCCTCTTCCGTTCCCAATTCCACCAAATTTTGATCCAAGTTCCATGTTCGATCTTACCGCATGATCCAGACCCACTTCGCCTGTTACAGCCTCCTTGTACATATATTCAGGAAAAAGATCTGGAGAAACAACCATTCCGGGGTTAGTGTTCTCCTCTCTCTGGTAATTTTTCTCCACAATGCTGTAAATATCATCAAAAATGGATTCAGGATCTTCCTCACCCTCTGACCCTTCGTAAGAATAAACAGGATCACCCCTGATATAACCGCACAGAGTTTTATTGCCGTTTCCCTTTCCGACCCTTACCCTTACTGCGCCATTACCCCTTGTCTTGTATGGTATGTTGGGATTCAGCCTAACAAGGGAAGGATACCCTATCAGATCGTATTTACCTGTCCTGATGAGTTCAGTGACCAGGAATGTGGTGCACATCGCATTTCTCGAATCCGTGTCGTCAAATGATATATACACTCAGGCTCCAAATCTCCTTTTCCTTGACTGATACGAACTGATTGCACGAAGGAAATCCACCTTTTTTAGCTCAGGCCAGTTGACGTCGGAAAAATAAAGCTCCGAATAGGCCGATTGCCACAGGAGGAAATTAGATATACGCTCCTCCCCGCTTGTCCTGAGGATCAGATCAGGATCCGGGATTGAACCGTCGTAAAGGTACTTACGGAATTTCTTCTCGTCTATGGCGTCAAGATCCTCCTTTCCGGACTGAACATCCCTTACAAGCCTCTTAATTGCATTTATTATCTCCTCACGTCCGCCATATCCTATTGCGAGATTGAACTTGAAATTCTTGAAACCTCTTGTCGTCTTCTCCACCTCCCTGATGGTCTCCTTCAGGTAATCCGGAAGCCTGGTTATCTCTCCAATAACCTTCACCTTGATCCCGTTCTTTCTAATTCGTTCGTCTTTCATCAGGTCTTTGAATGCCTCATCTATCAGATGAAAGAGGAAATCCACCTCACTGTTGTCTCTCTTGAAATTCTCCGTTGAGAAACCGTAAACAGTTACAATCTTGACTCCGATCTCCATGCACCACTCCAGAACCTCCTCCAGCTTCTCCTTTCCCCTCAGGTGTCCCTGATTGTCTGATAATCCCACCGATCTTGCATAGCGCCTGTTGCCATCAGTAATTATGCCTATATGTTTTGGTATGGGGTACTGCTTAATCTCCTCAATGAGCACTTTTTCGTATACTTCACCCGCCAGATTACCTATCCTTCTTCCAATGCTCATGTTTCACTTACCCTTCCCCATCTTCATTATTAATTGACTTTAATTATTTTCCCATCAAACAGCCGTTTTAACCAGTTCCATTGAATATACATTGAGGAACTTCGAATAACCGTGGACTATTCTTTTGCTCCTGAGTTCAAGCCCCATGTCCCTGAACCTTTCCATTCTTTTCTCCAGACCCGCATCATCAAGTATCTCATAATAATTTATCTTTCCGCCCCTGCGAAGTGAGGCATATGCTTTTTCTATAAATGAGAAAGAACTGTGTGGTAGATTCATAATAATCCTGTCCATTCCCCTGTAATTTTCAATCATATGAGATGAATCTCCAAGTTGAGGGAAGATCTGCCCATAAATCCTGTTCATTGCTATGTTTTCATTCATCATATTAATTGCAGCGGGATTGCTGTCGAAGGCATAGATTTCACATTTTTTCATACTCGCTATTGTTATGGAAAAGGGACCTATTCCCGCAAACATATCAATGATTCGTTCACCATCTTCGGTTCCCTTTGCGACTATATAACGTTCCGTGGCCAGCCTTGGTGAAAAATAGGCGCTTCCAACATCCACTGCGAACCTCAGGCCATTTTCCCTGTACATGGTTTTCGTGCTATTCTCCCCACAGATAAGTTCCAGATCTCTTGTCCTGAATTCACCCTTTACTCCCTTATCGAGAAATACTGACCGTATATTTTTCCTGGATTCCATTATGTTTCTGGCTAGTTTCTCCGGATCGTCCATTTCCCCCCTTTTCATTATTGCAATGCTACCTATGACGTCGTATGAACCTGAAAACTTAACCGGTTTTACTGATCTTCTCAAATCTGGTCTTCCATCATGCTTCAACCTGAAATACCCCATGGCGATCCGTGGAAGTTCCTGTTGAACTTTAAGTGGTATTAAGACCGAATCACCCTCAGCTATGACCTTATAGTTGCAGTCCACGGCGTCAAGATCCCGAAGCTTTTTCAGCATGTTCTGAGCCTCTTTCCTTGGTACAGAGAGATGGTCAATCATGATCTGATTTCACCTGTTATCCTTCTTGCATTCCTTATTGTTTCCTGTGCAAGCCTGGTTGAAAACCCTGGAATAAGCGATATCAGTTCCGGGGTGGATCTGGAAATGTCTTCCAGCGTCTTGAGACCTGACGAGAATAGCCTCCTGGCTCTTACACGACCTATTCCTGAAATCATTGTCAGGTTTATTATCTCCTCCCTTACTCCTTCCTTTATCCTGTAGTTGAGGTTTTCAAGATCCCTCCTGATCTCTGCCTTGTACATGGAAGAAAGCCTCGCAAGTGAGTATGAAATCCAGTCGCATGATGAAACTTTTGCCTGTATGTCTCCGGGGCCGATGTTAAACTTTTCCGAAATTCTGTTAATTGGAACCTCGTTGATCCAGTCCATAAGAACCATTGCAGTCTTTGCACTGTGTACTTCATCTTCTGTTTGGAAAATTATGTTCTGATCCATGAAATATTCCATTATGTACTCAACCTCATCCCTGTTAGCCCTGAAATTCAACACATCAGGAGTGGTGCAGATTGTGTACAGAGCCAGAATATCACTGTGCTTCTCCTTGAAATAGTCCCTCAGTATTATTGCTGTTTTTGGATCTATATACAGATCGCTGACAGTTTTCCCGAATTTTGTAACAGTGAATATACCCATGGTATTCTTGATGAACTCGTTATCCTTGAGAAATTCCAAAATTCCCTCAATTTTATTTTCACTTACCATTTCCTGTGTTTTTCCGGCGAATGTACTTGAAAGAAAATCCATGATGCTCGCGGTTGAGGTAGCTATACCCATTGAGATTAAACCGAGGACATTAAACCTAAGGAGACTGTCCTGAAGCATCCCGGATTTCACTGGTTCAGGGTCCGTGGAAAGGTAGGTGTTTGCCATGTCGAAGGAAGTTTTTGATGCAGCATAGAGGTAAGCATATCCTTCACTGTCATACTGTGGTCTTCCAGCTCTGCCAAGCATCTGCTGTATCTCCATGTTTGGCAGGAACTGTGAATATCCATTTGAATAACGTGTAAGGTCTCTTATGACAACGACTCTTGCTGGAAGATTTACACCTGCAGCAAGTGTAGGTGTGGCCACCAGAACCTTCAGAAGTCCCTCCCTGAACCCTTTTTCAATTCTTGTTCTTGTTTCCCCGGAAAGTCCGGCATGATGGAAACTTACACCGTTTTGAACCAGATCTCTTAAGGTTTCCTCGTACCTGTCAGTTTCTCCTTTTTCGGGGAAAAAATCTAAATTTTTCATTATTAGATTCGTATCCATCCCGAGAGATATCCTCTTTGCATAGTCCTCAGATCTCTTCCTGGAGTTGACGAATACAAGTGTCTGTCCGCCCCTTGAAAGGTGTGAGTTCACTACGCTGATCACCTCATCCTCGCCTTTCAGTTTTTCCTCTTCTCCGTCCAGGTAAGTTATTTTTTTTCTGTAAATGATTCCGGACCTAAGGGGAACCGGTCTGAAATCACTGTTCACAGTAGTTGATCCAAGCCATTCCGCAACATCACCTATATTGGATATTGTTGCGGAAAGAGCAAGTATTCTTATTGCCGGGTTCACATATTTAATGGTTGAAATTACCATCTCGAGTTTTGGCCCTCTGGACTCGTCTCCCAACAGGTGGACCTCATCCGCCACAACCAGGCCCAGTTCATCCGCAACGGAAGGATCGTGGTGAAGAAGTGAGTCCGCTTTTTCTGATGTGCATACAATGACATCGAAGTTTTTTATAAACGAGGGAGATGTATCGTACTCACCTATGGAAAGTGCAACCCTTATTCCAAGTTTTCCGAGTCTGGAAAGTTCAGAGTATTTTTCACTTGCAAGAGCTTTAAGCGGGACGATATATATTGATCTGAGACCCTTCTTGAAAGTTTCATATATGGCTGAATAGGCCACCAGTGACTTTCCAGCAGCTGTTGGAACAGATACCACCACATTGTTTCCTTCCCGGAATTTACTTATTGCCTCCTCCTGGTGTGGATAAAGGTCAAAATCCTTCCCGTCAAACAGATCCAGAAACTCAGAAGGATATCCAAGCCCACCTATTTTCATCTTAACTGACAACATAGCTAATTGAATCATAAATATTGCTGCAAATGCATCATTTTTATCCTACAATGGCATAGACCAGGGATGGATGGTAGACCCCACATCATAATAAACGTGGCACAGAGCATTAATGGAATGATAGCCGGTGCCAACGGAAGGAGAGTTTCCATATCATCAAGAGAAGACTGGAAAAGAGTTCGAGATCTCAGGAGGAGTTGCGACGGCATCATGATTGGTGCCAGAACTGTCATAAATGATGATCCATACCTGGACACCAGCGATCATTTTAAAGCTGAAGAGAAACTCCCTGCGAGAATAATACTTGACAGAATGTTGAGAATAAGCCCTGAATCTCATGTTCTTGACCGTAGAACAAGAACAATAGTTTTCACTTCAGTCAGTGGAAGGAAACTTGATGGAGCCGAAATAGTCAGGAGAAATGATGATGAACTGTACATCGGGAATATAGTTCATGACCTTTACCACATGGGTTTTCGGAGAATACTTGTTGAAGGTGGAAAGGACGTTATCACCCAGTTTCTTAATGCAGGAGTTTTTGATGAGTTCTTTCTCTTTATTGGAAACATAATCATAGAGAGGGGTGGTCTTCTTCTGCTCGAGCCTTCTTTTGATCTCGGAGATGCGTCAATGGAAACAAAAGTATACGAAGATGGTATTCTTATGAGATTGAATCCTGGAAAATTGAGGGATGGATTGAAATGGTAAGCAATGGATTTTTAAGATTGAGCTGGGCCAGGGATCATATGCCGGTTTCAGCACAGATAAGGAAAAGATTTGAAAAAGAAAAGCCGTTTAAGGGGCTTAATGTCAGTATGGCGTTGCATGTTGAGGCAAAGACAGGTGTTTTCGCACTCCTTCTGAAGGAGGGTGGGGCAAATATAACCATGTCCTCATGTAACCCCTTAAGCTCCGATGATGCGGTTGTAGAATCATTGAAAAGTGATTACGGCATGAAGGTCTTTGCAAAAAAAGGGGAAACCGAAGAAGAGTACTATGAATACCTGCACAGGACTCTGGACACTCCACCAGACATTATAATTGATGATGGAGGGGATCTTACAAAACTGGTACTTGAAGAGAGGAAGGATCTCATCCAGAGACTTCGCGGAGGAAACGAAGAGACCACGACAGGAGTTGTAAGACTTAAAGCCATGGAGAAGGATGGTGCAATGAAATTCCCAATGTTTGATGTCAACGATGCCCAGATGAAACACTTTTTTGACAACAGGTACGGTACAGGGCAGAGTACACTTGACGGGATCATGAATGCAACAAACCTCCTTATTGCCGGTTCCAACGTTACCGTGGCGGGATACGGATTTTGTGGAAAGGGAGTCGCAATGAGAATGAAGGGACTTGGTGCCAATGTAACAGTAACGGAGATAGATCCTGTAAAGGCAGTTGAAGCCCTGATGGATGGATTTCAGGTAAAGCCCATGTCACAGGCCCTTAAGGAATCAGACTTTGTGGTTACAGTTACAGGGATGAAAGGCGTAATAAAATATGAGGATCTTCTGACAGCCAAACCCGGAGTTGTTCTTTCCAATTCCGGGCACTTCAACAACGAAATATGTTTTACTGATCTTGAAAAGAGATCCATTAAGAAGGAGAAGGTCAGGGATCTTGTTACTGCCTACAGGCTTGAAAATGGGAATCTTGTAAATCTCATTGCGGATGGCAGGCTCGTGAATCTCGCTGCAGGCCAGGGCCACCCCGTTGAGATAATGGATATGAGCTTTGCAATCCAGGCACTCACAGCTGAATATCTTGCGAAAAACTATGATCATCTTGAAAACATAGTTTATCCTGTTCCTCCAGAGATCGACAGCGAGGTTGCCAGGATCAAACTCAGGGCAATGAATATCAGTATTGATAATCTCAGTGAGGAACAGGTAAGATATGCCGATTCGTGGCAGGAAGGTACCTGATTTATCCTGGTGATCTTGAATATTCCATTTCCCGGTAGTTGATCAGGGGTCTTTGAAGACCTGGTGATAGATATGAGAGAAAGGCAGGAGTTAGTGGGAAGAGATACGTTCACAATTGCGGGCGATTTGCATATACCATCGTCTGTGAATCTATGTTTAAAAAGGGAAGGAACTCCCGGCGTTCAGATCTTAAAGACCTTCCTGACACACCCCCATTGGACCCACAACCCCGCGGAACCAGGCCTGAAGGTTCCCGTCGTAAACATGCGCTGTGAACCAATAATTAAAAATGGAGGAGAAAAGAAGATGGACATAAGCACGAAGAGGGTAAAACTGGTAAAATACGGCAAAGGATTGAGGTTCACTTCCCAATTCCTCCCCACGCTGACGCATAGGATCTCCTTGGGGGGAGTTAGGTGAAGAAAATTGTCCTTATAGTCCTGGATGGACTTGGAGACAGACCAAACAAGATCCTTCATGGAAGAACTGCTCTACAGGCTGCCTACAGACCGAATCTCAACCACCTCGCTTCTCTCGGAATAAACGGAGTGATGCACCCCATTAAACCAGGTATACGATCTGGATCAGACACTTCTCACCTTTCACTTCTGGGCTACGACCCGGAAGAGGTATACACCGGTAGGGGGCCATTCGAGGCTTTGGGACTTGGTTTGGAGGTACTTCCGGGAGACATAGCATTCAGGGCAAATTTTGGAACCGTTGACAGCGGAGGGATTGTCATGGACAGAAGGGCTGACAGAATTTCTCAGGGCACAGACTTGCTTGCATCTTCCCTTAATATGAATATTGACGGATACATTTTCAGGGTGAAGGAGGGGGTCGAACACAGAGCAGCCCTTGTCATCCATGGTCCAGGTCTCTCCAGTGCAGTAACTGATTCCGATCCTCATGAGGTTGGAAAGAAGGTCGAGACCGTAAAGGGGGTTGATGAGGCTGGAAAGAGAACCGCCGAACTTGTGAACAGATTTCTAGAAAAAGCCAGAAACATTCTGAGAAACCATCCGGTAAATACTGAAAGAATTAAGAATGGGCTTAAACCTGCCAATGAAGTCCTCCTAAGAGGTGCAGGGAAAGCACCAGATCTCATACCTTTTGAAAAGAAATACGGCATGAAGGGTGCATGCATTGCCGGAATCCCGATGATTACAGGACTGTGCAACATGCTTGGTATGGATATAATCAAGGTAAAAGGGGCCACTGGAAGAACTGACACAAACTACGAGGGAAAGGTAAGTGCGCTGATAAATGCACTGAAGACTCATGACTTCGTTATACTGAATTTCAAGGGAACCGATGTTGCCGGACATGATGGAGATCCCATCCTGAAAAAGAGCGTAATTGAAAGAGTTGACAGGGCAATTGCCCCACTTAAAAACCAGCTTGAAAACACTGCCATAGCCATAACCGGGGACCATAGCACGCCATGTGAGATGAAAGATCATTCCGGAGACCACTTACCAATATTATTTGTTACCTCTGGAAATTTGAGAGATCGCGTCAAACGCTTTGATGAAATAAGCTGTATGGAAGGTGGCCTTGAGATTAACAGCACTAACGTTATGGACTACCTTCTCCAGATCTCAGACAGGTCAGACAAGTATGGAGCCTAGAAAAAGGCTCCTTAACAATAAACATAGATATGTTTAAATATCTTGTAAGGAATATGTGTCCGACATGAGTATGACTCTCAAGAGATCCAGGATCAGAAATTTGAAAGCCTCCTGGAGAGACTGGACAATTTACAGAACCATGAAGAAGAACGAAAACATGAAATCCATGATATATTCACAGCATAAGGGGATATTCTATGGAATTGTATTCTCGATCTTGATGTGGTGGATTCCAATAGCAGGTCCGGCTGCTGCTGGATATATTGCTGGAAGGTCCTCTGGAACTCCATCGAAAGCGGTCATCTCTACCATGGTGGCCACCTCCGTGCTTATGTTTCTCACTATGATGTTCTTACCCTTCAGGACCGGGTTACTCGGATCTGCTGGGACATATCTGAGCTCCGGTGTCATTGCGGTCTCTGGATCAAAGCTGGTTGCTTATTCAGGCTTTCTCACAGACCTTTACACCTCCTACGGCATACTTAAGACACTGACCATAATAATGCCGGGTTCACTGGTAATATTGAATATTTTCGGTTACGCCGGCGGTTTTATGTCCCAGATAAAGAGACAGGAAGAGAATTATTCTGCCGGTTATCTGAAAAGCAATCTGGTGTTGTCACAAACGGGAAGAGAGAGGGAATCCAGTCAGGACGAGAGGAAAATTATAAGGGAATTCAAGGACGCCAGAAACGACAGTGAGGAAGGTGTTGGTGACTGGTCTTATCTATAAAAGGTACTGAACATTTCAAATATGTGATTGAATTTCTGTTACCATGATCGATGTCAAAAAACTCAGAGAAAATCCTGAGATTTTTTACAAGGTGGCTGAGAACAGGTTTTATGGTAAAGAATTCATAGATCGCTTTTTTGAACTTGACGGGAAATGGCGTGAGAATCTCAAGCAGATTAACGATCTTAAACACGAAAAGAACATTGCAACAGAAAGCATTTCACGTAAAATTAAGGAAAATGCTGATGTTGAGACCATAAAGGAAAGTGTCAGGGAACTCAATAACAGGATTTCTGTGCTGGAAACTGAACAGAAGAATATTGAGACAGAACGGAACAGCGCAGTCTATGCTATTCCAAATCTTCTCCATGAAACCGTACCTATATGCAAGGGTGACGAAAATAACAGGGTTGTGAAGACATGGGGAGTCGCACAGGTATTCAGGGATGATGTTCCAGAGTTCAGAAATGCCACAAACAACGCAGGTCAGTACATGATAACAGAGAAAAAGCCCATTAGTCATGTTGATCTTGCTGAAAAGCTGAGCCTTGTTGATCTGGAAAGGGCAGGAAAGGTTGCCGGTGCAAGATTCTACTATTTGAAAAACAGACTTTTAAAACTGGAGATGGCACTTGAAAACTTTGCGGTTGATTTTCTTTCGGAAAGAGGTTTCTCTGTTGTGGAACCCCCATTCATGCTCAATTACCAGTCAATGGCCGGTGCTACAGACATGGAGACTTTCAGGGACACACTGTATAAAATTGATGGGGAGGACCTTTACCTCATTTCAACCTCAGAACATGCCATAGCATCCATGCTGCGTGGTGAAATACTTGATGAAAAAGAGTTACCATTGAGGATAGCTGGATTCTCCCCCTGTTTCAGGAAAGAGGCTGGAGCTCATGGGAAAGACACAAAAGGTATTTTCAGGGTTCACCAGTTCAACAAGATTGAACAGTTCATTTTCTGCAGAGAGGAAGATTCATGGGATTTTCTCGAGGAACTTCTGCAGAATTCTGAAGATATATTCAGAAAATTAAACATCCCTTACAGGGTTGTAAATGTCTGTTCAGGGGAGCTTGGATCACTGGCAGCCAAGAAATATGATATAGAGGCATGGTTTGGGTCCCAGGGGAAATTCCGTGAGGTTGTATCAGCCTCAAACGATACGGATTACCAGGCCAGATCGCTTGACATAAGATACAGGACAAAAGATGGGAACAGGACCCCACACACATTGAACTCAACGGCTATTGCAACTACAAGAGTGCTCGTTGCAATAATGGAAAACAACCAGACCGACGATGGTGAAGGGATTATGGTTCCAGAAGCACTTGTACCTTACACTGGATTCGATCTCATAACCTCCGAATGATCTGTATTATTATGCCGACCTCTCCGAATAAGCTATTTTAGCCGCCATGGGAGAATATTTCTTCCATCTGTCCACCAGAGGTATGAATTCTTCCGAAACTTTATCCATGATATTAAGGTACTCCAGTATTCCAAGAACAGACTGATCAGCATCCCTTACTGCGCTTATGAGATCACGGTTTCCGTTTGTGGAATCTCCACCTGAAAAAAGTCCAGGAATTGATGTCATTCCCTGTGGATTCACTATTGGCTGCCCCTGTGGAGTCAACCTGAGTTTCCTGAGATATTCCTCCTCCATGAATGTGTAATCATTCTCCTGCCCCGTTGCCTCTATTACATAATCTGCATCTATTTCCTGCACTTTGTCCTTGTTTGGTACGGGCTTTGCTCTTCCTCTGCCATCTGAAACCATCTCATTCTGCCAGTATTTGACTGATACGACCCTGTTTCCCTTCTTTACGTATTCAAAGGGTGTCACTTCCCACACGTAGTGTACGCCTTCCTCCTCTGCCTCTTCCATTTCCTCTTCAGCGTTCATGGATGGGTAACCGGGTCGATCGACTTCCCTTCTACGATA
Source organism: Thermoplasmata archaeon (assembly GCA_021820245.1). GTDB lineage: Archaea > Thermoplasmatota > Thermoplasmata > Thermoplasmatales > Thermoplasmataceae > Oxyplasma. The sequence goes on from JAKADT010000007.1 coordinate 33,841, forward strand.
AAATATATATGAGTTCTTGGCCCCTAGCCTGAGAGCAGTTCTTGATGAATCGTTGGCGGTGAAGCCTCCCCCGATTATTACAACATTCTTCCCCACGTCCACTCTTTCCCCGAAACTTGCTCTCCTTAAAAATTCAGTTGCGTGGACGACATTTTCTGCGTCACTTCCCGGAGTTCCCGTCATTCGTGGTTTCTGGTTACCAACAGACATGAATACAGCGTCATATGTAGTCATCAGTTCTTTGAAATGAATGTCTTTTCCAACTTTTGTATTGAGGTGGACTTCCACCCCCTGGGACAGGATATATCCAATCTCTTTGTCCAGAACTTCCTGTGGTAGCCTGTACCTCGGTATGCCAGTCTTCATGAAACCACCGAGAGCAGGGAATTTTTCGTAAATTGTCACCTTCACACCCTGTATGGAAAGATAATAGGCTGCAGTGAGACCAGCGGGGCCCCCACCTATAACTGCCACTTTCTTTCCAACGAATTTTTTCCTGGGTACATTGATAATGCTTGAATAGTCATCGAACTTATCTGCGGCATACCTTTTCAGATGTCTTATGGCAATTGGCCCACCGGTGTCGTAAAGAACACAGATATCCTCACACAGGTGCGTGCATACACGTCCAATTATTGCAGGAAATGGAAGATTCTCGAAAACTATCCTCACTGTCTGTGCAGGATCGCCAACAGATGTACTTTTTATATAACCGCCAATGTCAAGACTTGCCGGACATGCCTGGGTACAGATGTTGCAACCTATACAACGGCTCGCTTCTGCTACGGCCGAACTGTCTGAATATTCTTCCAGAGGTTCGATTGTAAACCCCTGGAGCCTTTTTTTCGGATCGGCATGATCTATTTTAACACGTTCAAAGCTAAGCATTTTGCGTACCTTTGGATCTTAATAACTGCAAGAGTTATAAACGTTTTTTAGTTTATGCTGATAAAAATAGGCACCGAAGTGATTTTTCAGAAACTTCCTTAATTATTTCGTTTTCCATGAAATTCTTACCGATGAATTTTTATCATAGAGCATCGGGGCAAGTTTAGCGTATATGACGTAATTATCATGGGAAATGTCTTCTCCTATTTTGCTAATTTCCGGGTAATTCTTTATAAAAACCTTGAACGAACCTTCTGCCACAACAATGATCTGGTTTTCCCTGATCAGTGGTGTAACTTTTATTTTATGAACAAGGTTTTCAACTGCGGTTAATTCTGTCTGTCCCGTGGAATCGATCTCTCTAAGAAGCAGATCATAGGCAGAAATTGAAATAAGCATTTCTGGTTTATGGGTGTATCCGGACTCTGCCAGAAGTTCAATTGCCTTCACAATATCCTTTGCCACATTACCTGGTTTTGACCAGTCACCGGACTTGATTTCAGTGGATCTTCTTACCAGGGACAGTTCATGGTCTGTTATGAGGAGCTTATTTAACATTGCATTAAATTTCCTCATTGCAGTTTCCTCTTCCATTTCTTTATATATCTTATCACTGTGCCTGCGTATTTTATATTCAACGTTCACCTCCGATAGTGGTATTATCCTCTGGTTATCTTCAGGCACTGGCAATCCATCCTGATCCCATGGAATTTCGTCTGTATTGATCACGTAGTGTAGTTGTTTGTTAGTCTGTTCTGGACTCTCGGCTTTTTCATGAAGTTCCCTACCATTTTCTCTTACATCCATTGGAAAATCTACAGCCTTTCCCAGCAAGTTCGATGCCTCAATCCATCCGGACTTTATCTTTTCAAAATCTTCTGGAACATAGTCATACAATAATCTTATGAATTCTCCAAAATGAGCCACTTCCTCTTTCGCAATATCCTCATGAACTTTCTTGAATGAACCATCAGGCATCAGTTTGGACTGCTGAAGGTAAAAATTTATGGCATCAAGTTCTGCCGCCAGGGCCAGCCTTATTGATCTGGATATCTCCTCATTGTCAAGTCTTCTCGTTCTTTCCAGTTCTGATGGATCTTTTGAAAACATGAATCTTAATCTTTAAAAACTACTTAAATATGGTAGAAAGTCAACTGCCCACCTCTGAAGAGGTGGGCTTGTAACCTTATTAGGCTACTATTGGCTGGTTGACATTCCTTTACCGGAGGAAGGAGGCTATTCTTTATCCCTTTCAGGAAACGCTCCACAGCCTGATTCCAGCAGGGGATTGAGGTATATGTCCCTTCTTCTCACGAAGATCATGCCGCCGAAACCGATATGTTCTCTCGAACAGTCCAGCTTAACTGTCTTACTCCTCAAGGGAGTGCCTTCCCATCCCAGGGGTGGACACAATTACATACAACAAAAACATATCAATTTTGTGTTCGCTTTCATCCCACCTCTGAAGAGATGGGTATTCCCGCTCACTGTGATAAATTGTGATGCGTGAAAGATCAGAAATGAACAAAGATCGGTACCACGAGCATGGCAAATAGAAGATCGAAGAGAACCACGCAGCTCAGAAGGATATAAAGCCAATTTTTCTCGATATAGAAGGA
>JAKADT010000008.1 GCA_021820245.1 Thermoplasmata archaeon
GATTGCTAACATATGTATCATGACCTCAGCCGATTGATACTGACGCGTCGTCAGGTTGTACCCTAAACATGATTCCCCGGCAAGATTGACAATGTAGTATCTTATCTTGTATGGGCGGATATTGCTCCTTGTCAGTATCTTGGATACAGTTCCGTTTGATATATTGCCAAGGTTGTATTCTTCCGGTGCATTTTCCCTGATGTATTTTGTCAGTAACCTGTTTGTCCATATCTCATGTGGATATCCAAGATCAGACGGTTTGGTGCATGCTGTCTTTATGATGAAAGATCTACCCTCGTTTCCTATGGTTCTCTTTTTTCCTCTTCCGGAAAGATCTTTTATTGCCTTCTCCACACCAAAGGAGAGAGCCTTGTCTATGGTGAGATAGACCTTTGTCCTGTTGGTGTGCAGTTCCCTTGCAATTGCATTCACTCCTTTTCCTTCGGCATCCATGAGGATTATCCTGGCTCTGTCATACTCCCTCTTCTCGGATTCAGTACTATATGCGGTTTGGTTCTTTCAAACACCATGATTGGATAGCGTTATTGAGTATGATTTTTGGCATGTTTATTATGGAAACGATGTACTAATGTCTTCAATAGTAGTGGGTGTAAAATGTGATTTTCATTTATAACCCCTAATTTCTCACAGTTTGTTCTCAATCGTGCAGCAGTGAATATCGATACCTGGGCTATTTATTTTTCAGGTATCATAAGGACCAGGCGAATGGCGAGTATTGTAAATACAAGCCATATTATTACTCCGATGTTCCAGACCGTTCCAGAAGAAGCACCTAATGGGTACTGTAATATCCCCATTTGGTTAAGAAAGGATGCAAAAAATGAAATTATGATAGCTGTAGTAATGAGTTTCTTCAAAAGCGGCACTGAAAGCATTAAATAAACATGTTAATATAGTATAAAAAACTCTTGCTTTTGGATTTCTCATGTTTTAACGACCTACAGGTTTTGTGGTCTGATCAAGAAGAATGTAGAACACCTTTCTTAAATTTTCAATTAGTATCTCGCCTCAACTTCTTGATTTTCAAATCTTTCCCGGAATTCCTTGTGGTTTGGGAAATTTATAATTAACCTCAGTTGTGGATCTTTAATGGATGTATGCGGTTTATATTAGTTGTAGTCCTATGCTTTTTTTCTAATCACTCCCGATACGCCTAGAAATTTCCAGTATTGGTTTTGTTACAGGTATTCCGTCTTGACAAAGTTGTGGAAAGATTTAATATTACCATTATAACCGCTCTTTGCTTATATATATCTCAGGCTGTATTCCAAGGATTTGTGGCATTTCTTATCTGGCGTTGACAGAGGTGATGATATCACATCCCATTTCCTTCACTTTGTGAAGGCACACAGGAGAGAAGTTTTTCTCTACCTTGAAAACAGTGATGCGGAGAAGACCTCAGATCTGGCTGGACGGCACTTCTCAGGAATGCCATGGCTGTTCAAGCATCGGTTAAAGACGAAAGAGGGGGTTGTTAAGGCATCCTACTGGCATCACAGGTACCTATCAACGTAAATGTTACAATGTCGTATATTCGTGAGTATGTCAATGTAGTGTTAACAATACGATTTCTTACGTCTAATACGAGATATTATGAGAGTTTCCTATGAAAAGACGGGTGGAACTTCCGTTATAATACCCATGAATCTTGACTTCACTATTCCTCCGTGTTTCCCGGAGCCAATATTCTCTCCGGTTCTTTTTTCCCCTTTTCTTGTCCTTATTCCATATACTGGACATTTTGCATGAGTAATACCTCTCTCTGAGGACCCTGATCTCTAAACCACCTGTCTTGCATATTCTCATAAGGACCGAAGTATGGCCTTATTACACAGTATGGGGATTATGATGATGTGAATCTTTTGTTTCAATGTGAATTATCCGAAATTCTATGGCAGTAAGGAATCCAGTGCAAAAATTGGCATGACCCATTATGTTAGGAACTAAGAGCCAATGGTCAATTAAAACTGCGAAGATAGAGGAGGGCGAATCTGAAAAGTGGATTATCCAAAATACCCCAGATCGTCTTTAGGTTGGGTTCTTCCCTGAACGTCTTCCTGCATTTTTTCGGTTATCTGTTCAATCTGCTTGCTTCTCTCCTCAAGTTCCTTCATGTCTACGTTCACGTCCAGAAGGGATGAAAGTACCTTTACCAGTTCCCTTGCCCCTTTGGGATCAGCGAAGTAGCCTGAGGTTTCCCCCATAAGGCAGGCACCGCGGATATTGAAAAGCTCCATTGCCATACCGAGTATTACACCGGCAGATCCAACAATCCCACCACCTGGCTCTCCCTTTGGAAATACAACCCCGTAATCCTTGAGCAGCTTCACGAATTCCACACCAGTAACTGCCCCGAGAACCCTGGGAGATTCAACTATTTTCCCCGTGCTGTAGCCACCAAGGGTATAAAGGGCAGAAACGTTCAGCCTCTGTGCAAACTCCAGGATATTGTAGGAAAGTTCATACTGACCCTCCTGCGTTGATCCCTGGAAATCACCCACGAGCACCAGCAGGTCGTTTTTACCCTTCGGTATTTTTTTGTAATATATGGAGTTCCTTACAAGGTGGACCACACCATCCTCGCCAATGAAAACCTGGGGCGGGAAATACTGCGAGAAAATATCTGCCATCTTTTCCATCTTCATTTTCTCAATGAGGTACTCTGCAGCGATCTTTCCAACGTTACCAATGCCCGGAAGACCCCCTATTAGCACAGGGTTGTTGAGTCTGGGCCTTTTATACTGATTAACTACTATTTTTTCCATTCATCTCACTCTTAAGTTCCATTATCCTGTATTTCTGGAATCTGTCCACAGGGGAATATTTCGGTGGTATGGCAGGATCGGTCTCCAATCCACATTTACCGCAATGATCTTCCAGCGTATAAGTATTGCATTTCCGGCATTTTCTTATGAGTGAATTCATCCCTCACGGCTTCCTTACGAATTCAACCACAACGCCATTCTTTTTTGAACTGTCGGTAACTGCCTGAACAGCCCTTTTCAGTGAATCCTCAGCGGCCTTATAATCCTTGTCTGTCACGGTTATCCTGTATCTCGGAGCACCCGCATACTGTATTTCAGCCCCCTGTTTTTCACCCTCTTCCATGGAATCCTTGATCAGTTCAACTCCGTTGGAAGCAAGGGAATACGCCTCTATGAATCCTCCGATCTTGACGTAAGGAACCACGATGTTTTCCCGGGCAATTCTCTGGAAAACTGTTTTCCATTCAGCTTTGACCTCTGGAAGCCAGTCCTCTGAGGCTGCAGCCTCTTCGAATGCATTGTAAAGATTTAAAAACTTCTTTTCCAGTTCAATCCCAAATTCATTGTAGCATTCCTCTGGGGATTTTTTAAGCGCCTTTGCAACTATTTCAAACAGTTTCTGGGATTTCTGTTCATTCTTCCATTCAGATATCTTCTCTCTTCTCTGGTGTTCATTTGCCCTTTTCAGGGAGAGATCAACATAACCTCTTGCATTATCAACATTGAGGACCTTGCATACTGTTCTCTGACCTTCCCTCAGGTAATCCTTGATGTGTTTGACCCAACCGGTGGCTACCTCAGCTATATGAATAAACCCCTCTTTTCCGGGATATTCATCAAGTTTCACATTGGCACCGAAATTCCTTACCTCTTTTATGGTGACCACAACAAGGTCCCCGACTTCAGGCAAATTCTTTCTCATCAGAGAACTCCTGTTACCTCAGAAGTTGTTTCCAGTGTTCCGCCAGTTGGCCTGGCCATGGTCGATCCACAGATGTTACAGACCACGACGCTGGAAATCTTCGTATAGGTAATCTGCTCGTTCCCACAGTCCTTGCACTTGAGCTTTATGAATTTGTTACCTATGCTCTTCAGTTTTACAAATTTCTGTTCCACCATATTACTGAACCTCCACGAGTTCGAATTTCTTTGCCCTTATTCCCTTTGGAGTGGTTGCCTTTTTACATACGAGGCATCTCAGTCTCAGGGGAACCCTCTTTGTAGGTTTTTCCCTTCCCTCGTACTTTGGTCTTGGAAAACCTCCATATCCTGACGTCGCTCTTCTGAATCTTCTCTGTCCCGCCTTGAACTCACTTGCCTTTTTCTTACGTACTCTTTCGACCTCATGTACTGTGTGTTTCTTGCATCTTGGACAGTAAGCTTTAATCTCCTTTGGCATTTTCAATATTTTCACCTTTTGTATGACATTGACCGGCTATTTGCATTTCTGGTGAATTTTATGCATAATAACTACGGCAAAGTAAAAACTATATTGTCAGGATCAATATAAGTTTTAAGCGTATTTGCAATTCCAACATTTATGTGGACGGAAGAAATGTACACATCCTGGAAACTCTCTTAAATGTATATTGCATTAGCATGGCATGCGCAGGAGATTGTTTTACATCGGGCTCGTAGTACTGGTTACAGGTATAGTGCTGATGGTGGTCGGAACTGCGCTTGTAGGCGGTAAGCTGGTAACAGGAAATACCTTTTCACAGATGGGTCCTGATGAATTTGTAACCTCAAATATGGAATTCAAGGGGAGCACTTTTCTCCTTGTGACAAATTCATCTCCCAATGTTTCTCTCGTCAGGACATCAGATCTTTCTCTTGCAGGATCTGGAAATATATCGAATTATGCAATCAATTCCACCATCTCTCTATCCACGGACAGAGCCTATGAAATGGGATCTGGAAATTACACACTGGTGTTCTTCGGAAAGTCAGCACCTCATATAAGTTATGAATATATACCACAATCTCTTGAATATCTTGCGTCCATTGAAGTTGCCGGAATAATATTGGGGATCATTGGATTCATCATAATGATAGCAGCAGCTTTCCTGAAAGAAAAACCAAAGGAGGATGATATAATGAAACAATTTGAAAACCTGTGATCCTGTTTCATGCAGATCTTCGCTCCATTTGTTCCTTGTTTTCTTATTCCTGTTTAGAACGTTGCCATATAAGAGAAAATGGAAACCTGGTCGATTGCCTTTATTGTGCTGAATTATTTTCCTGAAAAAAGTTAAAGATAATGTTAAATAGATTTTTACAATGCATCGCCTGAATTTAAATGCCAAAACAACAGTCAAATATTGCCAGACCCATGGATGTACTGAGGGGATCCATTGACCACAATGTTCTTGTGGATGTCAAGGGAAACAGGGCCTATTCAGGCATACTTGAGGGTTACGACATATACATGAACCTTGTGATCAGGAACGCAGGGGAGACCATATATGGTGAAAACAAAGGGAATTATGATAGAATTCTGGTCAGAGGAGATAATGTGATATTTATCTCTCCTTCTAGAGGTGACAGTCAATGAGCAATGGAACTTCTGTAATGGGTAAAATGGGGAGCAAGAAGGTACACATCAGATGTAGAAGATGCGGCCATCATTCATACCATGTAAGAGAGAAGAGGTGCTCTCACTGTGGATATCCAGCCCCAAAACTCAGATCCTATAGATGGGCAAAAGCCAAATGATCACTGCGCAGTTGTCGGCTTTATAGGCAGGACGACAGCGTATCCATACCTTATTGCCTCACTTCGTACACTACAGCACCGCGGGCAGGAAAGTGCAGGCATAGCAACCTATCATGACGAGATCATAAGTGTCAAGAAAGGAATGGGACTTGTTCACGAAGTTTTTACCGATAGGGACATGGAGCGTGGATCAATACTCGGCGGTGAGGTGGGAATTGGACATACACGTTATTCCACATCCGGTTCAAAGGGCCTTGAAAATATAGGTCCGTTCCTCGTTTCAAATTCATATGGATATATTGCAATTTCACATAACGGGGAGATCACAAACGCAAACCAGTTAAGGGAACAGCTTAAGCGAAGAGGAGTCCCATTCTTAAGCAGTTCCGACACGGAGGTCATGCTTATGGAACTCTCCACAGAGATAAACAACCACGGCATTATAGCTGGTTTCAGGAACGCTGTGAACAGGCTCAGAGGAGCGTATTCATGTGCCATAATGGTTGGTGACAGATTGTTTGCACTCCGTGATCCTATGGGTTTCAGGCCCCTTGTTATCGGATACGCAAACGAAGGCTACGTTGTTGCTTCGGAAAGCTGTGTAATGGATATACTCAATGGGGAAAAAATACGGGATGTCAGGCCAGGTGAACTTATTGAACTCACACCTGATGGCCCTAAAAGCATATTTGTGATGCCTTCAAGGCAGACCGCACACTGCATGTTTGAATACGTCTATTTTGCAAGACCGGACAGCGTCATAGACGATGTCGAGGTGTTTCAGACCAGGATAAGACTTGGGAGAACACTTGCCAGGGAGTTTCCTGCTGAAGCAGATGTTGTGATACCTGTTCCGGATTCCGGGAGGGCACAGGCACTTGGATATGCGCTTGAATCCGGAATCAGGTACAGTGAGGGACTCATAAAAAACAGGTTCTCGGAGAGGACGTTCATAATGCCAAACCAGAAATCCAGGCTATCAGCACTCAAACTCAAGCTTAACCCAATCGGATCAGAAATTGAGGGAAAGAGGGTTGTGCTTGTTGATGACAGTATTGTGCGTGGCAACACCATGAAACATATAATAGCCATTCTCAGGAAAGCTGGGGCTAAGGAGGTCCACGTGAGAGTGGGTTCCCCCATGATCATAGCCCCATGCTACTTCGGTGTTGATATGAAGACGAAGGATCAGTTCATTGCAACCGGTAAGACTATGGAAGACATAGGAAATGAAATCGGTGCAGACAGCATAGGGTATACATCCATTGATGGACTTGTGAAAAGCATCACCATTGAGAAAAATTCACTCTGCATCTCCTGCCTCACAGGAGAATATCCAGTACCGGTGGGGGGAGAGAAGTATTCAGGGCAGCAGGAGCTCGAAAGCTTCTGATTACCTTGATTTTGCCTCCTGGATCCTTTTTGTTATAAGTTTCTTCATGGATTCAGTATCTATCTTGGTGCCTAAAAAGTCCGCCCTGACTGCTATTGCCAGCTTGTTTGCAACCGTACGTGATATCTTTCCTCTTTTTGATGGCGGAAGCGATGATATACCCGGATACTTGAACAGGAAACCATGCTTTGGTGAAGGGGTTCCGGTTCTCATGTGCTTGAAGAATGCCTTTTCCGCACCAAGCACCTGAAATGTGCTGGCTGGGAATTTCACCATGTTCCTCAACCCCCCTGATCTCCATAGCAACTCAAGGGCAAGGGAACCACCTATGAGATCCACAGTGTTTGGCATGATCTTTACAGCCATTTCACTGGTGAACTGGAAAAGTTCGGTCCTGAAAGAACACATAGACACACCTATGCCCGCAGATTTCGCAACCATTGAGATAGATGGGTCGGTATCTGCAATTCCAGCCATGGAGCGAAAGTAAAGGCATGGATCATCCTCACTGTACTCCACCCCTGTAAGTATACCGAATGAATCGAGCTTTTCAAGATAGAGGTTTATTATCTCGGTGATCTCCTCGTATAGAGAATAGAACTTTATGAGAAGCCTGTCCTGGGTGAACTCATCTTTTATTCTTTTTTTTCCGTACTCCGTAAGGAGGTCGTGCAGGGAAGGTTCGTTTTTCTCCCTTATCATTTCTGTTGCGGGAGTCTCTCCCCTTCTCAGGGCGTCGAAAATCTCTGTGAAATTTGTCCTGAGATCTCTGTAAACCCATATCTCTTTTCCGTTCCTTATCTCCCCGTACCACTTTCTTGTTACTTTCCCTGAATTTTCTGTCATCTGACCTATCAACCCTGTTCCTCTTCTCTTCCGGTATTGTGAACTTCCTTACTGCCTTTGCAGGCTTTTCCTGGACTTTTGATATGAAGTTGACTCTCTTAGGCTTTGGATCAAGCATTACCCGGTCAAAATCAACAACCTTTGTGTCCGTTATCCTGTCATGGGAAACCAGCATTTTACCGCTGGCAAGTATCTCATTCGTTTCCGATATTGCAACAACCCTGTCACCACGAATCGGTGTTCCTATGATGGCCTTGATTCCCCCGGGAAAGAGGTCAGATCCATGTGCAATATTCTGGATTGCCGACGTCTTAACCACTATCTTGCCGTAATCCCTGAAGAGATAATCCATGGGAAAAACTATTTTCCTGAGCACACTGCTGTCACCCTCATCGGCTATCTTCTTGGCGTCGCTGAGATCCTGGAGTGTTACCGAATCCTTCTCAGTGAAAATACCGCTTACCGTCCTTCTGAGATCCATGAGTTGCGCCCCTGTTCCAAGTACATAACCCATATCTGTGCACAGAGTTCTCACATAAGTCCCGGATTCTGATTTTACCCTGAACAGGATGTCTCTTCCCTTTTTCTCAATGATTTCAAGTTCGTAGATCCATCTCGTTCTGAGACTCCTTGAAACGGCAGATCTTACAGGTGGGATCTGGTATATCTCCCCCGTGAACTCTTTCATAACCCCTTTTACATCATCTTCGTTGACATCCTCATGGGTGAACATAACGCCAATGTATTCCTTCGGCATTTCGTGTGCTATCTCCACAAGCTTCACAGCCTTTCCCAGCGCCATTACCAGCACGCCAGTTGCAGATGGATCCAGGGTACCCACATGCGCCACTTTTTCTATTCCGAGGATGGATCTGACCCAGTAATCAATCTGGTGGCTTGTTGGTCCCTTGGGTTTGTCAATTACTATGAAACCGTCCAGGAAGTCAGCAGAAATTTTTTCCCTTGATTGATTCATCAATTTTATTCACCACTTCTTCAACCGAAAGAGTATCGGTGTCAATTACAAGATCATAAATGCCTGTAAGGCTATAATCTATTCCATAGAATTTACGGTACCTGAGACACTCTGATTCCTCCCTCATTTTTACCATTTCGCCGGTTTCGTTGTTCTGGTCACGGTAACTGACCCGCTGGACTCTTGTGTTGAATGAAGCATTCAGGAAAATCTTGAATGCATCCAGACTGTTCCTGACACAGAGCCACCCGGCCAGTCTTGATTCCAGAACTATGTTGTCGTTGTCCCGCAGGAACTCAAGAATCATATTATCCTGCTTTTGATCAATCTCAGGCCTGGTTTCAGCATATCTGTTGAATTCTTCTATGGTCATGCCATGATCCCTGGCAAGTGACCTGAAAAACACCCCTCCTGAAATGAATTTGTATGATAACCTGGAGGCAAGCTGTCTTCCAACAGTGGACTTGCCGCTGCCAATAGGCCCGCTAATTGTTACCCGCATTGTATTCTATCTGCCCCGGATTTTCAGACTGGTACTTTTTCAGCCTGTATGAAAAGTCAAAGAATTTTATTATCATGCTGACGAAGTATCCAATTACAAGACTGGCAATGAACTCCACCTCAATCCATGCCGGGAAAACCCAGAGATGTGATGTTGCAATGTTCACGTTGAATGACCAGGGAACAGATATCATCTGGTATGGAAGTGCGCTGATAAAGTAGAAAAGCCATATGACAATGAGGAAAGTGAATATGCTCAGAACCATGAGGGGTTTCATCTGATTCATCTGAACCATGTTCTGTTCCATCATCATGCTCGACTGCATCTTGCTCAGCTTCTGAATCTTATCTTTCTGGCCGCTCCTGTAAGCTTCCCTCATGACCTTCTGGAAAGCTCTCATCCTGAGCTGTGCTTTCCCCATCCTTATCCAGTCGGTGAAGAAATATCTTGGAATGGATGTAATGAGACCGATGATAATTCCACTGATCAGGATGCTGATAAGCGGATACGCATAATTGAACCCGAAAACGGGCATGAAAACATCATTCAGTGCTCCACCTATCACACTTCTCAAGGATGGATTTGCAATGATTATCAGCAGAACAAAACTCATGAGCATGGGAAGCATCTGGTAGCCCATCATCTTCTTCATCTGGTCTGCCTGCTGTTTTTGTGTGTCTATCTTATTTTCAACCAACGAACATCAACCTTCCCACAATTTTCTCGGCTGCCACTTCCGGTTTGCCTTCAACATTTGTTATGTAGTTTACAGTGGCACCGGTATATACCGAATAAGCAGCCGCATAATACCTGTTTATCTCCTGATGCTCTCTTATTTCATTAACCTTGTCCTCATCCCTGGATCTTGTGCCATCAAGCTCTCTTCTCGCCTTTATGGTTTCAGGATCGGCTTCCAGTACAAAGTATGATGAAACTTTCAATTCCCTCAAAACCCATTCAGGCAGTCCCGGCAGGTATCCTCTGGGAGATTTAATGGACATATGGGTGTCTATTATTACATCATTCATATGACCGATTGCTGATGACGCTTTCTTCTGGAGGTTTATCTGGGTGTCAATATTCAGTTTCCTGAGTTCATCCCTGTTGCTCACCAGCTTGATATCTCTGGCCATCTCATACATAAGAGTCCCAAAATTTATGATGTCATAGTTGGAGCGTTTTTTAACAATTTCAAGAACCGTGGATTTTCCAACCCCGGCCACACCTGATATGACAACCCGCATTTAACCACCAACAAAGAACTGCCTTATGACGGGATGCATCTCCATCAGCTGTTCTCTTCCCATGGCTTCATAGAACTGGATAACTATACCTACGGCAAGCAGGAGACCTGTTCCGCTTGTATTACCAACAGTTCCTATCAGATCAGCTCCCGCAGCAAGAAGTCCCACAGTCAATCCGCTGAATACTGTTATTGCGGGAATGTATTTTTTCAAAACGCGTTCCATGACCTTCGGGTCTCTCCTGAATCCAGGAATCTGCATACCGCTTGACCTTATCTGTTTGGCAACAGATGCAGGACCCATATTTGTGGTTTCAATCCAGAACTTCGCAAACATAACGCTCGCAATTGCCATAAATCCAACAAATGCTATTATGTGTACGAGCTCCTGCATTGATGAATGTCCAAGGAGAATGTTCTGGTATATGCTTGGCTGGAATAGCGGGAAAAACCAGTCTGAAAGTCCACTGGGCGTGAACAGGTAAAACGCCAGACCTCCGGTGGGAGTAGTGCTGGATATGCCAAGCTGCGATATCTGTGTGGCAGTGGGATAGGACCCTAAAAGGGCATCGTGCCCGAGAATTGGAACATGACTCAGAACAGGGCTACTCCAGAACAATAATGTCCACATTGATATATTGGCAAGAAGAGCTGTGGCAAGTATGACCGGTATATTTGAGGCATAGAGCAGCTGGAGTGGATAACGTCCCCTTGCCCCACGCACACGTTCATGCGATATGGGCAGTTCTATCTTGCTGCTCTGGAAATATGCCACAATGAAGAATATGAAAAGAGTTCCTATGAGTGCTATAATTGGGTTTGGCTGCTGGAACAGTATCTGAAGGTAACCAGTGCTGAGAAGGTATCCTGATGTGGCATGGCCAAGTATGAAAAACATCTTCGGAAGCGCCCCGGCTGGAGGATTAATCAGTGAAAGTGCAGAACCGGCTGTGGATGGGAGCCAGCTGAAAGTACCTGTTACAAGCTGCTGAGATACTCCTGCAGCTATGAACAGCGATATTCCCGATCCTATCCCATATTTTGAAACAACCTCATCCATGAGGAAGACCAGATATGAACCGAAGAATAGCTGGAGTATTATGATGGACTCTGAGAGGAACTGCCCGTAACCTGGGATTGCTGAGTTTATACTGCTTACCAGTGCCGCGTCCGGAACCAGGTAACCAAATGCCTGTGGAATTGCCTCCACGAATATCATGACTATTACCAGGAGTTTCTGGACTCCCTGATATATGGCCTTGTCCTCTGAATTTGTAAGGTCTATGTTGAATATTTTCGCACCTGCAAACAGCTGCATGACTATACTTGCAGTGACAATAGGCCCTATTCCAAGGTCCATCAGGGATCCTGAAGCCCCTGCGAAAATTGCCCTGAATGAGGCAAAAACGTCAACCGTCTGTGTGGTGTTCAAACCATAGATGTAAATGTTTGTAAGTATGAAGTACAGGATAACAACAGATGCAGTCCATATTATTTTCCACTTGAACTCCACGTGTCCCTTTGCCTTCTTTACTGCCGGTAGTTTGGCTGTGAAATTTTCAAGTCCGTATAATTTGCTGGATTTCGGACCGGCATAACTCACTATGAGATATCCGATCAGAAACAGTGGAGCAGTTATAGCCGAGGCTATTATGAGTTTTATCAGTCCCAGATGCCCAAAGTACCAGAACCCCAGTACAACCAGGGCAAAGACAGCAATTATGGGTATTGCTGCTCTCTTATTCCTTTTTATTTCCACCATTAACTTCTACCGTTGACCCCTGAGCGGAAAGCTTGTTTATGGACTTTTCTGTTGCCTTATTCACCTTTATTAAAGATTTCTCCCTGAATTCCCCACTTCCAAGTAATTTATCATAACCAGCAGATACCAGATCGATCCGGTATATCTTTCCTTCCTTCTTTGCAAACCCCTTTTTTTCAAGGTTGGGAAGAATGTTTGAAAGCTCTGATAATGTAAGTGGAACCTCAACCTTTACGGGGTGGTGACTGGTGAATCCTTTCCCTCCAAAATGAAGTGGATCGTTAATGAGTGTCCTTACCCAGTGATGCTTGTGCAATCCTGCATTTCCGGATCCTCCTCTCTTTCCTTTTCCTCTTCCGGATTTCATCCCTCTTCCGTAATGTCCTCCTCTCTGTTTCTTTGTTCTAGTTCTCACCATTCAGGTCAACCCCCGGTTTTATCATTCTTTTTATGAGTTCGTTAATCTCCTTTCCCCGATATCCAGCAGAACCACCCATCTGATAAGGCTTGCGAATTGCCTCATACCCCTTTCTTGGTGGATTCAGTCTTAGCACCGGGACCACATCCTTAATATCCCTGTACTTCACTTTTCCGTCAATAAGGGACTTTGCGAGGGCTTTGTAGGTTGCGAAACCTGTATTTTCCTTGAGACTCTTCTCCTCGATTTTTTTCCTTCCCTTGAAGAGAGTCCTGTTTTCCAGAAGTACTGTAAGGGTTTCCTGGTCAATTTCCCCCCATGTGAGATAGTCCTTGGCTTCCTGAAGCATTCCCTTTATAACGGGATCCTCAGGCATGAGAACAAGATGATTTATCTTGTGCAGCCTGAGCAACTCTGTAGTTTTCTGTGCCTTTGGCCTGATTCCGGTTGATCCTCTAATCCTGATTATCGCTAGCATTTCCAACACTCCCCACATAAATTGGCGTACTGAGCTGAATTGCGGAATTTATCTTCATTCTTGAGGTATTCCTCATTGCATCAAAACTTGCAAGTGCATAGTTAACCGTGGTTTTGGTATGCCCCTTGGCAAATCCCCATGCATCGTCTATTCCAGCCATTCTCAGTATTATCTTGGCAACGTCTCCAACTGCTCTTCCGACTCCCTGTGGAGCCGGTTTGAGTGTGACCTCAACAGAACCTGATTTCCCTATTACCTCAAATGGTAGTGAATGTGCTCTTCCACATCCACATTCCCATGAACCGCATCCCCTTCTGATCTCTATGAGATTTATCTTCGCATTGTTGATAGCTTTCCTTATTGCCGGAGCAGCTTCCTTGGCCTTGCCTCTGCCCAGTCCTATAAAACCGTCGCTGTTCCCAACAACAGCAGTAACTGAATAATTCATCCTTCTTCCTGAATCTGTCATCCTCTGTGCCCTCTCAACATCCACAACCTCATCGACTATGTTTGGGAGAAGGTAGTCCACTATCTGGTATTCCTTCAGTGGAAGTTTTGTTCTCAATGCCTCTGACATTGTCTTAATTTCGCCGGCAGCAACCAGCTTTCCCAGTTGTGTTTTAGGGATCCATGTCTCATCGCTCATATTTTCTCCTCCATTATTGGAATTGTTGCCTTAATGTCCACCTTGTTCTTAAGGTGCTTACCGGCAAGCCTGTCCTTGCTTGGGAATACAGATTTCTCGTGTGGTACCTTAAGACCTGCGTCCGTAACACCCTTGAGGACGGAGGCAATTCGCCCACCTTTTATGATGTTGAATCTTCCTGTGTCAAGTATGGCCTGGTGAATCTTGTGTTTCTTAGCTTTCAAACCCAGATTGTAACCCACAAGATACGCAACCTGCGTGTTGTTTCCCTCAAGATTTATTCCCAGCTTGGTCAGTGTCTTTTCAGTAACTGTCAGGGCTATTCTGTCACCTGCAGGATCATAATCAACAAGCTGCGCAACTATACCCTTTCTTGATACTCTTATAACCAGCCTGTGCTGTCCTGACTTGAGAAGGCTCAGCCTCTTCTTGTAGTTGGTTACACCAAGCCTCTTTCTCTTCATTACGCTTGGTCTGTTCATTGATTACCCACCTTTTCCAGTTTGGATGTTATGTGTGATCTCAGCTGGGCCCTTGACTTTATGGAACCACCTTTTATTTCTCTGTAGAACTTTCTGTATGTCTTTGAATCCAGATTCTTCTCAACCCTTATTTTTCTCAGTTCATCCCTTAGAGCCCTGATGGTCTTTACCCACCTGTCTTTTCTTGGAAACCTGGCATATTTTGTTCCTTTGACTGAACCCTCTCCACGCCTTCTTTCCTTTCCAAGCTGCTGTATCCTCTTTTTAAGTCTGCTGTTTGAATTTCCTTTTTTCTGTTTTACCTGTATTACTTTCCTGTCGATCAGGGTCCTTATGTCAGCTCTGGAAGCGGCGTCAAGAATCTCCTCGATGCTGTTTGTATCAATCCAGACGCGTGAGATACCTGACTTGAATTGCTCCGCGGCCACCCTTTTGGCCGTCTCTATTCTCATTTAGTTTTCACCCCTGTTAAGTAACTTTACCCCAAGTTCGTCTGCCTTTTCAAGAATCATGATTCTCTTCCTGGATCCCACCCTTGAAGATATCCTTCCAGCCTCTTTTTCCACATCTATTTTTTCAAGGTCAGCTGGATTGTACACCATAACTTCCCTGAAACCTGATGGATGAAGACCTCTGACAGCCCGTGGGGATCTATAACCCGCGTCCACGTTCGGTGGCCTCCAGGAAAGATGTTCCCTGAGTTTGGAGTGCATACCTCTTGGTTTTCTCCATACCTCGTCGAACTTCTTGTACCTGAACCATTCCTGTCTCCTGAAAGCAGGTCTTTTCCTTCCCTGCTCGTTCTTGATCTTCAGCAGCCTTTTTTCTTCCTTTGTTAGTGAAGGTTTTCTGTCGCTCATATCTGGCTACCTCCCTTTAGAAGATAGATGCCATCCTGAAACACCCTGAGATCGAATCCCTTGATCTTGGTTGCTCTTTCGATATTTGATGCTGTTTCTCCCAGCTCCCTCTTGTCTATTCCGTTCAGGAAAACTCTGTCCCCTTTTATTGAGACTTTGGTGTTTCCGATGATCTTTGCCATCCTTGGTGCCCTTTCTCCAAGGAAATTTTCAATTAGAACGGTATTACCTCTTACTGAAACCCTTGTTGGAAAGTGTGTGTAATCTATTTTCATCTCGTATTCAAATCCTTTCATGACTCCCTGGAACATGCTCTTGATTTCTGATTCCCACGTTCCAGTTATACCGTGGGACCTTCTGTTTTTCTTGCTTGATTCAACTTTTATTTTCCCGTCTTCCAGCCTCACTCTCACATAGTTGTCCCTGAGTGTTCTTGAAACCTGTCCCAGTTTGCCCGAGACGTGAACCACATTGTCTTCGATTGAAAGTTTAACGTCCTTCGGGACATCGAATGAAGAGACCTCTTCCCATTTTATCATTTTTCATCACCTAATATACATACGCCAGAAGTCTTCCACCAAGGCCCTGTTTCCTGGCCTCAATGTGGCTCATGACGCCTTTTGTTGTCGTGAGTATGAGTATTCCGAAATCCTGTGCCGGAAGATATCTCGCCTCATATTTCTCAAGCAAAGAGTTCTTTACCGGAAATCTGGGCTTTATCACTCCGCAGTTGTTAATGGTATCACTCAATACTATCTTGAATTTCCCGCCCTTGCTTTCATCAACAACCTCAAAGCTTCGGAGATAGTTGTAATCCTGCATCACCTTAAGCACCCTGCCTATGAGTCTTGCTGCAGGCTCTGCCTCAATTGTTCTGTTTCCTGTTCTTGACGCACTTTTTATACTGTTTATTATATCATTCAACGGATCGTGTCTCATTGTATCACCTCAACTGTATTTACGGAATCCAAGCTCTGGTGCTGTTTCCCTGAAGCACTGCCTGCATAGCCTTAGCCCGTACCGCCTGATCATTCCTCTCTTCCTGCCGCACCTAAGGCACCCGTTCTTCCTTCCAAAGTTCTTCTTTGGTTGTAATTTAATCTGACTCATATTTCCACCTTAAAGTATTGTTACTCCGAATTTTTCTTTCAGGTATTCCATGGATTCCTCTTTTTTCACTCTGATTTTGTCAGGTAATCTCTTTGTCCTGATTTTTCTTCTGGAAAGCCTGTATCCTCCTCTTCTCTTGAATACTATGGCTACGTCCATCCCGAATATACCGATATCCGGGTCGTATTTCATACCCTTGAAATCAGTGTAATCTGGAATCCCCATGTATGCATTCCCCTGTTTGTCGAATGAATAATTCTGGATCTTGTAGTCCCTGGCAAAGAATGCCCTTTTCAGGAAATCTTCTGCGTCTTCCCCCCTGAGTGTAACCTTTGTTCCAATGGTGAGTCCCTTTCTTATGTTGAAATCCCTCACGGTTTTCTTGGATGTTGTGACCACAGGCTTGTGGTTTGTGAGCATTTCAAGAACCTTCTGTGCTTTTATGAGTCGATCTCCAGCTGACCCTGCACCTATATTCAGGACAACTTTTTCTATGGAAATTTCCTGCATCTGGTTTTTATCTGCCATTACAAAGCCACCTCATTGAATTCAAAGGTGAATTTCGGAGTACCTATTATGAACACGTAATCTGTCACTGTTGAGAACCCCTCCTCGAAATGAATCATGTTGGCATGTGAGGATTCCTTGATCTCGATCTTCTTTACAGTTGCAACTTTACCGACGTGTGATCCACCTGTGAGAAACGCCTTGTTTCCCGCCTGGAATTTAAGAATCTGAAGTATTTCCTTCCCTGGAAGTTTTAATACAAGTACATCTCCTGATTTTATGGATTTATCTTCTGTAATTATGTTCTGCCCGTCATGTAGGACCAGTTGAATCTTTCCTCCCTTTGTGGTCTTTTTATCTTCAACCTTTGCCAGTTTTGTTCCTGAATTTCCCTTCATGTCCTGAGTGAGAGTAAGCCTCCCCTTGCTGTCGTAAAGTACCCTGTAGTCATGCTCATGCCCCTCCACCGATACTACATCCATGAAACCTATGGGATATCTTCTCTCCTTGACTGTATTTCCGTCGACCTTGACCAGTTTGTTGTTCAGTATCCTTGTAATTTCCCTCTCCTTGTCACCAAGTTTAAGGTAATCCCTCAGTGCTGTCAGCATGGGTAAGCTATCAGCAGCATTGTGTTTTCCAGGAGTCGGGCTGACCCCCCAGAAATGAACCTTTCTCGGTATTTTTACCGCCCTTGATACCATCTGTCGTTTAGTTTTTGTTATCATCAGTCTCATCCTCACTGTCTTTTTCGTCAAGATCATCCAGTGTCAGTTCATCCTTGTCCTCCTCTGGACCTTCTTTTCCTGTATCTTCATCTGAATCTTTTACCTCATCTTCTCCTCCGAGTGAG
Source organism: Thermoplasmata archaeon (assembly GCA_021820245.1). Taxonomy (GTDB): domain Archaea; phylum Thermoplasmatota; class Thermoplasmata; order Thermoplasmatales; family Thermoplasmataceae; genus Oxyplasma. Next base: position 17,578 of record JAKADT010000008.1, read on the forward strand.
CTGGATTCGTCCTCGAGTGCAGGGGCCGATTCGGTTGCTGTGGTGTCAACGGGTTCGGGTACATCCTCAACCTGTATGTTTTTCTGTCCTGCAAGGAACTTAAGTCTCTGAAGTCTTTCCGGCTTTGAAAGATCCAGCCTTGTTATGCGGATGTTTCTTGGATCCAGGTAATATTCCTTCTGCTTTCCGTCCGCTTTTGCTATTGTGATGCCCTCAATTGAAATTTTACCGGCAACTCGATCAACATCCACTACCTTTCCCCCTTCCGATTTTTTGCCTCCAGATTTCACTGTGACAATATCGCCTTTAACCACGGCAAAGTTCCTTATTCCGTATTTTTTCCTCAAATCCTTGCTCAATGATACATTTAATTTTGATTTCATGTCTTACACCTAAACTATTGTTGAAGCTATTGCAGCTATCCTGGGCCACCTTTCGGCCGCTTCTCTTGCAACCGGGCCCTTTATTTCTGAACCTCTCACTTCACCTTCCGGAGTGACCAGAACCGCAGCGTTCTCCTCGAACTCTATCATTGTCCCGTCGGACCTTCTGTAGGGTCTTCTCTGTCTTATTACAACAGCATAGACGACCTTTGCCCTCATCTCAGGGGTACCTTTCTTTACAGCAGCGATGAACATGTCACCCACTCCTGCCGCGGGTATCCTGCTGGCCACCCCATGGTACGCTTTCACATCTATGAGGCTTATTATTTTGGCTCCGCTGTTGTCGGCGCATGGCATTGTAGCCCCAAGGGGTAATCCCCTTTGCTGTCTTCCTGCAATTCCTCTCATTGGGACATCCTCTCCACGACCACAAATGAGATTGTCTTAGCCAGTTTCCTGCATTCAGCTATCTTCACCATATCTCCCGGCTGCAGTTTAATGCAGTCTGGGACATGGACATGGTATTCAGAAAACTGTGTCATCTTCCTTTCGTATTTCTTTATGCTCTTCCTGTAAGTTCTTCTGATGACTGCACTTTTAAGCATTGATGCTGACTCAACCTCGCCGGTAATGATCTGTCCTCTGATGGAGAGATCACCATGGAAAGGACAGTTGCGATCCTTGCATTCCTCGGTGGGTGGTTTTACATCAAGTCCTATATTTCTACTCATTATCTTCTTCCTCCTAACATTTTCTCAATTCTTCTAATTTCTTTAATTCTGTTCTCTGGCCTGAGGGCAATGATATCGCCTCTCAGGATCTGATAGTTCCCGTTTTTTCCCTTGATCCTGAACTCTGTGCCTTTTTTGGGTATGACATATTTCCTGTCATTCCTGAGCACAAAAGTGTTCTTTGTCTCCATCACCACAATGCCACTTATACCCAGATTGCAGGAGTTGCTGCTTTTTACCACTTCAAGGGTTTCTCCCATGAATTCCTGTGTATGCAGTTGTAGTGACGTATTCATCATACCACTTCCGTCTTGAAGCCCATCTCATCCAGATATCTTTTCACGGAATCCCTGTGATCACCCTGCAGCTCAATTGTCTTTCCGTCTTTCACGGTCCCACCGGATGCTACTTTACGTTTCAGTATTTTTGCTATATCGTCAACATTTTCCAGTTTGGGATCTATCCCCTCGATTATTGTAACATTCTTTCCATATCTTCTTTTGTCAACGCTAACTTTTACTGATTGAGTATCCCTGTTGAAACCTTCCCATGGCTGGAGTTCTTTTGGTATCCCTGTGAAATTTTTATCCTTCATTAATTCTTTTCCCCCTCGCCCAGTACAGTATATATCCTGGCAAGCTGCCTCCTTATGGACCTTATCTTTCCTGGGCTTGCAGGAGCTCCTCCCATTGCTACAGCTGATCTTTCCCTGAGAAGAGATTCCTCAAGTGATTTCTGCCTCTCCATTATTTCATCCTTACTCATTGTTCTCAGTTGTTTCGCCCTTGTTTCCATCTTTTTCCTCCTTCCTGGATTGTATGATTCTGTCCGGCACCTTTATGTCGTCTGGCAACCTGTAATCATTTTTCAATATTCTCACGTTCACACCTATGATTCCCTGCTTTAGCTTGGCAGCCGAGAAACCAATGGCCATTCCGCTTCTTGCGGGTTCCCCGGAATATTTAATTGAACCGTACATGAACTTCTGGCTTCTTGCTCTTTCGCCGGATATCTTTCCTCCGATCTTTATCATCACTCCACGTGTTCCAGAATCGATTATCCTTCTCAGTGTAGTGTTTCCCGCTTTTCTGTATGCCCATCCCTTTTCCAGTGAAATTGCTATCTTCTTTGATATGATTTGGGGATTCAGATCTGGATTATCCACTTCTTTAACCTCAATCTGTGGAGATTCCACCTTATACTTTTTTTCAAGAGTCTCAGTGATTTCTGCAACCTTACTTCCGTGCCTTCCTATTACCAGCCCGGGTTTGTTGACCTGAAGAGTCAGATTGGTGCCGAAGGGAGTTCGTCTCATTTCAAGTCCTCCAAAACCGGCAGTGTCAGTCTCTCTTTTTATATATTCAGTGACCAGAAGTTTCTTTACTGAGTCACCAACAAATTTTCTCTCTTTCATGCTTCCTCCTCCTCTTCAACTACGACTTCCAGATTTATAAGATCCTTAAAATTTGCACCGGCTCTCCCATAGGCCTTGGGTGTGAATTTTTTAATCATTCTGCCCTTTGTAGCGGCAATGTGAACTATTTTCAGGTTATCGGTATCAAGACTCTTGAATTCGGCGTTTGCCTCAACGTTCAGAAGGAGCTGGTTAAATGCTTTTGCCGCCTTAATTGGGTATCGTCCTGGACCCTGCCCCTTCCTGTGCGACACTGAATCGAGATATCTGAAGTATGGTACTGGGATCTCCTTCTTCATTACACCCTCTATGGTCGTTTTTGCCCTCTCAAGGTCCATTCCCCTCAGGAAATGGGCTATGTTTATTGCATCTTTTGCAGATATGTCTGTTTCCCTGATCTTGGCAATTGCACTTTTCTCAGGAATTTTTTCAATTGAATATCCTTTCATTTTAGATCACTTCAACGGCATGAACTTTGACGAACGTGTTGCCCCAACACCAGGTCCGGAGTGCTTGACCTCTTTTCTTGTCATTGCAAATTCCCCCAGGTAATGTCCTATCATTTCAGGCTTAATTTCGAATTTAATGTAGCTGTTCCCGTTATATACCTCCACAACCTTTCCGACCGCCTTTGGGAGTATTATCACATCTCTAACATGTGTTTTAAGTTCCTGATCATCATTTTCAAGTTTCTGGTAGACAAGGTTCTGTTCATAGTTCTTCTCCCTCAGAAGTGACCTTCTTGACCTGGAAGGGAGTATTTTTATTATCTCATCCAGTGACATCTTCTGTAATTCTTCAAGAGAAAGACCTCTGAACATAAACTCTTTCGATCTTCCCATTATTACTTTCTGTGACTTCCGTGCCTTTCTTTTGATAGACTTAACGGATGCCTGTTTTTTTGTTGCCATTAATTCTTCCTCCTTTGGGGTGATAGCCTTCCGACTTTCCTACCGGGTGGTGTTCCTCTTCCCACTGTGCTGGGACGCCCAACGTGCTGATGGTTTCCTCCTCCATGTGGGTGATTGATTGCATTCATAGCCACTCCCCTCACGCTGTATGGTCTCTTTGCCTTACTCTGGAAGTAGTGTGCAGTTCTTCCTGCTTTCAGCACAGGTATATCCTTTGCTCCGGAACCAGACACCACACCAATTGTTGCCCTGCACTGTGGGTTGAATGACTTCATTTTTCCTGATGGGAGCTTTACAGTAACCATGGCACCATGACTGACAATGAGAGATGCTGAACCTGCTGTCTTGCAGAATTTTCCACCATCACCAGGCATACTTTCGATATTGAATATGTAAGACCCGTCTGGAATCTGACCGATGAATGTAGTGACTCCGGGAAGATTTTCACCTTCTTTTCCCACTGTGACTGTCTGGCCGCAATATGCTCCATTGAAAGCTATCTGGTAGTCCTTGGTGAGATTTTCACTTTCAAGTACAAGCAAAGGTGCATTACGTCCTGGTGCATGTATTATATCCTTTATTGTATATTTCCCATCCTTTGGATGTTTTATGTCTCTTACATGCCTATGGCTTGGACTCCTGTATACAAGTCCCCCTCTTCCTCTTCTTTGCGGTATGATTCGTTTTCCCATTTTAATCCCTCAGAATATTCCTATCCTGCCGGCTATTTCGTCCGCAGAATATTCCTTGTCCAGTTTCACGATGGCCCTCTTTCCTGATCTTACTATTAGTATATTGATGTCTACCACCTTTACATTCAGTCTCCTTTCAACTTCTTCTTTAATCGCTTTCTTGGTTGCATTTTTATAGACCGCAAACGTAATTTTGTTCTCCTTTTCCATAAGCAACATGCTTTTTTCAGTTGCTATTGGACTGTAAATAATCTGATGCATTAATTCTGCCTCCCTATCTTTGATATTGCTGATTTTGTGTAAATTGTAAGTCTGCCACCGTTTCCACCTGGGGCCAATTTTCTCAGGCTCAGGCTTTCAGCGGTTGCAACTTCCACACCTGGAAGTGATTCGAAGGGCCTTAGGGCTGATCTGTCCGTGCCAACCACAAGTATGCTTCTTGGTTGTTTGTATCTTCTTCCCCTCATTTTCCCTCTTCCTGCCCTGATCTTTTTCCCAAATTTTGATCTTTCAACATCTTCGTCAAGACCGAGATTCTGGAGAAATTTCATCGCCTGTGCAACCTTGCTGAATTTCTGTATATCGTCGGATGCTACAATCGGAAACTTTAGTTCGTCAGGGACTTTATGGCCCCTCTTCTTTACATGTTCTGGAGAAGCTGTAAGGGCTATTGCACTTTTCAGTGCTATTTTCCTTTCATTATCGTTGATCTTCTTGAACAGTACCTTGTTTGATCTTGGCGCATGTGCACTTCTTCCCTTAACCACATGGGCCAGAAGAACTGCAGTTGATGAACCGGATGTTCTTGGTAATCTTGAACTTCCATGACCTGGTCCAGCGTTATGTCCCACCCTCCTGGTTCCAGCCAGAGGAGAGGCCCCATAAGGTTGTCTCAGTGTTAGAGAAATGGCCCTGAATGCCTTCCTGATAAGATCTTCCCTTGGTACAAACTGGAAGACCTCGGGAATGTCAATCTCTTCAGACAGTTCCCCTTCCAAATTATAAAGTTGAGTTTTCATTTTTAATCACCCTGTTTTGATTCTTTGGATATGTAGCTTACTACTAGATTCTCCACATCGGATGTCTTCTGTCTTGCTGGATCCCTGAATTTTATGAGTCTCTTTGACGGACCCGGGATTGAACCATGCACAAGGACATAATCGTTCCTCACCAGGCCATAGCCTGGGAATCCACCGCTGACATTGATATCCTCGTTTTCTTCCTTCTTAGAATACTTGATTACCCTGATATTGTGAGCCGTTCTCTGGTGCGTACCCATCTGTCCTGCCTGGGGTACTGTATTTCTAACCCAGTCCGGGTGCCACGGTCCCAGGGTACCTATCATCCTTCTGTGCTTCCTGTTTTTTCTTGGGAGAAGTTTTACACCGAACCTTTCAACATGTCCGGTAAACCCCTTGCCTTTTGTAACCCCAATGGCATCTACAAATTTCCCTGGCTTAGAGAACTCATCGAACCTTATCTCTTTCCCAAGTTTTTCATCAGCGTATTTCATCTTATCTTCCAGTTTAGATCCACTTAGCTTAATTTCAAAAATATCTGGAACCTTTGACGGTACTCCCGTCAGTAAAGAGGGATTTGTGTGTACTATGAGTCTTACCTCTGAAACACTTTCAGGCTTTGGCGTCTCCTTTCTGGCTTTTGGAGTTGTTATTCTTTTGAGAAGATTTTTGTCAAGCTTTTCTGCCCATTTCTCATATACCACAGCAAGTCCCGTGTCATCCTCATCATAATATCTTATTCCTGCCACCGTTAATGGAGGTACTTCAACAACTGTTACAGCTGAGGCTATAGTCTGCCCGGCAGTAACGCTGGTTTTTCTGTAATCTACCATCTCCACGTGTGTCATTCCAACCTTGTAGCCTGCAAATGCCTGGATCTTCGTCTGGTTATCTACTTCCGGCCATGATCGTATAGACCCCTGCATTTTCTTAGCGCGTACCCTAGGGTAATATCCCATTGACCCCCGTCTGGGGTGATGTGGCGTTGCCATTTTATTTCACCATTCCAACCGTTACACCTTGGTTTTTGCCATAACACAGCAAAACAGCAGGGTTGCCTTATAGCATTGCCCTTAGATGTATGGTTTTAAGTAAGCAGTAAACTTAAGAAGATATTTAAACCTTTATTAGATGCTTAGGCCTGATGGAAACTCATTCCAGTTAAGTGCAGTAAGCAGGGATCAGCTTTCGTCTGATCCCTTTATCAGAATCATGTTTCACTTCAAATGACCCTTAAAACAATACATTCAGAACAATGCCAGAATGAACTTTAGGATGGAAATATGTTGATTTCTGAGGCAATACCCCATCGGACAGGACTATTCTAAAAAGGTTCTCACGGTCCCAATCAGGCATTATGAAGGCTGCTGTTGCCCTCCCTTTCCTTACTTCATCAACTGCGTATTTTTCGTCGTGAGTGAACTCCATTTCCGTGTCCATCCCTTCTGAATCAATTCCCATAATCTCATTGAAAATGACAGTATTGAGGGCATGAATCGGGGACTGGAAATTGGTTTTGTAGCCTTCATTGCTTTCGTTTTCTGGAGGCAACAGATAATAATATCTGTCCAGATAAACTGTAATGAAATCTTTACCTGATACTGGTGGATTATCATTAACAAGAAAATATTCTGCTAACCTGTTCAGAAAAGAATCGATTTCAATGTTGGTTTTAACTATCCTGTGAATGCCTGATACAAAAAGCCCAGGGCTGTTCATGGAGGTTATGTATGCCATAACTGAACTCCAGAAATTCTTTTCGGTTCCAGATCTCTCGCCTGCCAGCCTCCTGGATGCTTCAAGCCGATGGTGCCCATCTGCCACCATTGCAGAATCGTTTTTCAATAGTTTGACTATCCTATCTAACTGTTCTTCTTCGTCTAAGAAATATACCGAATTTGAAACTCCATTTCCGTCAGTGAATGAAAACATTGCTTCCCTTTCTGCCACCATGCCCTGAAGAAGAGGTTCCAGTTCCCTGTCATTCACTGCAAGGAATATTGGCTCTGGCTGAGTCCTCATCTCACCAAGAACTTTCATCCTTTCCTTTACTGGACCTATGAATGTTTTTTCGTGAGGTTTTACATATCCGTCATCAGGGAATACATCGACGAGAGATATTATTCCTGTTCTTCTGAGTATTTTTCCAGAATGATTGAATGACTGATCAATTAAGACAAGAACTGGCTTTTCTGCCCTCTTTAAAACCCCGGAATCTACCCACTCGAGTATCTTTACTCTGGCATAGGTATAGTTTTCATTATCAGGCAGAGTTAAGTGTGTTACATTCTCACTGCACCTCTTCAGGTTTTTCTCCATTTCTTTATTGATTGAGTCAAAGGGCGGGGAGGTAACCTCACAATAGTTTCCGTTAAAATAAACTGGTTGAAAGGGACTTATTTTTACCAATTAATGAACCCCCAGGACTTCTTCTGAAGAAATGGGAAATGGCCTACAGTTGAATGGTGCTATCTGTTTCAATGGATAAAGATGCATGTTTAAATTGATAGATTTAACTTTTGATTTCGATCCCCTTGAGTGGTGTTCCCTCATAATCATAACCGGATATGGTTAGTCAGGATAAACTACTTTTCAGTTTCTTTCCGTCAAAACGTCATAAACTCAAAATTTTTTTTAAATCTGCAAATTTAATTACCAAAGCTTGTTTTGACAGGGATTATTAAACATCGGCCTTATTTTATCCTGATATATTCAACCGACGTTTTGAGCAGAAATGCAGCGCCATCATTAAATAAAAATTATACCTCCCGCAGGTATGCCAAAGAATGAAGGAGCCGCCTTAAGAGTGCTTGTGTGCGATCCTGTGGACACCATTATGTTAGAAATGTTAAAGTCAAAGGGTTTCCATGTTTCATATGAGCCGTCAATAGATAATGCCACCCTTAAAGACAAAGTCAGTGACTTTGAAATCCTTGTTGTCAGGAGCCGTACTAAGGTTACCTCAGACGTCCTTAAAAAAGGTCAAAATCTGAAGGTAATAGCAAGAGCAGGGATTGGTACTGACAACATAGACATCAAATTTGCAGAGACAAAGAATATTCAGATAGTCACGGCTGCAGGATCATCCACCCAATCTGTTTCTGAATTGAGCATTGCCCTTGCGGTGGACCTTAGCAGAAAAATCACCATTCTTGATAGAAAATCCAAGGAATATATCTTGAAAAAAGACACGGGAACCGAACTATTCGGAAAGACGGCCGGAATTGTAGGTTTTGGGCGAATTGGATATGCCACTGCGAAGGTGTTGAACGCCATGGGTATAAAGGTGATAGCATATGATATCCAGGAAAACCACGCACTGATGGATGAGATAGGTGGTTCTTATGTTTCACTGAGGAAGTTGCTTGAAAACTCCGATATTATATTCGTTCAGGCTACTCTTTCAGATGGCTCTGTAAATCTTATTTCCCAGGACGACTTAAAGCTCATTAAAACCGGCGCATACATAATAAATACAAGCAGATCAGAATTTATAAATGGCCCCGCTCTGTTAATGGCCCTTAAGGAAGGAAGAGTTGCAGGTTATGCTGCCGATGTGCTATGGCACGAACCACCGGTTGATGAGTGGGAAAAGGAGATAATTTCCATGGATAACGTTATCATAACTCCCCATATAGGTGCGCAGACTGTGGAAGCTCAGCAGAGGGTAGCCCATTATACTGTTTCCAATCTTTTAAAGAAGTTACAGGAGATGGGAATATGATGCTCATTCCAGGCCCTGTGGAAGTCCCCAAATCCGTTTTGAGATCATCCGCCTACGTCGTGAATCACAGATCTCATGAATTTAAGGAACTTGTAGAGGAATCCGAGTTGATGTTGAACAAATTTGCAGAGGCATCAAGGTCTATCATGACTACAGGTTCTGGAACAACCGCCGTGGAATCTATGATTTATTCATTTACAGAACCAGGAGAAAAGGTTTTGGCGGTAACGTTTGGGGAATTTGGAAACAGGATGATAGAAAGTATTGAAAGGAGGGGTTGCGATATAAATGTTTTAAGAAAAGATCATAATTCCATTCTTTCGAAAGAGGAGATATCAGATTACATATCATCCCATCAAAAAGCAACGTCTCTGTTTCTGGTGCATAATGAAACTGGGAATGGTACCTCCATAAGAAATCTGGAAGAAATAACAATGGAAACAAAAAAACTTGGATTGAAAGTTTTGGTTGACAGTGTTTCGGGATTTGGTGGCATTCCCATTAAGGTCAACGGGTGGGGAATAGATGCTATGGCAACTTGCAGCCAGAAGGGTCTCGCTTCAGTCCCTGGACTTGGAATTGTCTGTATTGGTAGTGAATTTTCTGAACAAACGCCGGCTAGGAAGTCCATTCCACAATATCTGGATCTTAATGTTTCACTTAAATTCCTGAACAAACATGAAACACCATATACACCCTCTACAGGAAGCTTTAATGCCTTGTATTCGGCTTTGAATATACTGAGTGCTGAAACTTTGGAAAAACGCTGGATCCGGCATAGAGCAAATGCTGAATTCCTCAGGAAAAATCTTGAAGGTACAGGGACCGAAATTCTGGGTAAAGATTACAACTATTCAGACACTGTCATTGCATTTAAGCCTCCCATTGCGGTAAGTGATTTACAATCAAAACTCAAAGCTTCTGGTTATGAAATTGCCAAGGGAATGGGAGAATTATCTGACAAAATAGTCAGATTAGGGAATCTTGGAATTGTAGATGGTGAAAAACTTGCGGGATTCCTGAACGAATATTTCAGGATTATTGGAATAGAGAGAAATATCGATATTTCCGAAGTTCCGGAGGATGCTAAACTACATATCCAGAAAAATATACTCGTATAATTTTAGGTGCTTTACTGTAAACACAGTTGGTGTAAAAATCATGAAAAGATATAAATTGTCTCTTTGTATGCACATCGACACGGGTCCGTAGCTTAGCTAGGTAGAGCGATGGACTCTTAATCCATAGGTCGGGGGTTCGAACCCCCTCGGACCCGCTAAATTGGGTTCGGACGCATTTGGACCCGAATTTATTCTCGTTTCTGGAAAAAATTTCTTCATTACCTATCAGTCCAGTAGAAGGCAGGCGTATTGATTGGATTTTCCGGAATTTAACCCTGATGTCCCGTCAGGACGGATAAGACCAATTCTATTTCCAGCTCCCCCTCTAAAATTCCGGAATGCGAGATTTCCCCGTTCCCGCTTCAAACACAGTGCCTCCACGATTGCCCCACCCCTTCCGGCTACCTCATTATACACGCATGCCCTTGCTTCTGGAGGATTTCCGTTTGAGTATGGCTTATCTGCAGTCCGCTTGTTCGGCTCTTTCCCCTCATCTCCATACAGAAATGAGGTTTGTCCCCTGTACCCCTTTCGGATAAAAGGACGTTCCCTTCCACTTCCTGCAGTCGTTGTGTCCACAGGTCCTTTCTTCTTTCCCTTTATTATCAGGGATATCATAGGTACTATGACCTGATCCGAATCTCCGTTTCCTGATGCAGAGTTGGCATTTCGCATTCCTCCTCTGACGCTGATGGAAGATGTTCCATACCTGTTTTCAACCAAGTCTTTTCTACCGTGCTGTTGTCTGTACGCCAGAGAGCCCTGAAGGTGCCAATACCCAAACTTGCCCTCAGATACTGCCTTGACCCTGGAGAGACGGGTTAGGCACTCCCCTTCATCCGCAAATCGTATTCTCGCGGAGTTTAACTTTTGACACTTAAGACAATTCCAACCAGGCATACGCCAGCTCGTTGCGGCTCGGTAGATCGCTAGCCCTCCTGTACGATCCTTACTGCGAGGGCGAGGACATTGTCCATGGAGCTTTCGCAGGATATGTTACCATATTCCTGTGTCCAGTTCGCTGCTATGTTCTTAGGTTCTTGCATAGATTGGTCCTTCCCCAATTAGACTTGGATGGTTTCAGGCTGCCACTCTCCATGACAAGGCTGAGATTTATCTGTTCAAGTTCCTGGTGATCCTTTGCATGGCCATATTCGGATATTGATGCGGATGAATATGACGGTATGGGTGTGATGTCATAGAGAAGGGAGTTGCCGGGATGCAGCTTCTTTATGAGATCATGCTAGAATCTGCGGTAGAGATCCGAAGAACCTATCTTGTCCATGAGATCGCTGTTTCTCTGTGAGTCCATACCGACAGGAAAAAGGGTGGAAAGATATGTCCCCTCATACCATGTCTTCACAGATGACATGGGCAACGGCCTCACAACCTTTAATATTGCCAGTGCCAGGATCTTCTGGCTTTCCTCATTGGTCAGGTAAGATTTCAGGATGTCCTGGATACCAATATGGTTTACAATGTCCAGGATGGGGATGAACTGGCCATAGATCAGTGATCTCTTTGGCAGCACTGAACTCACCTTCCTGACATCCCCGTCAGTTTCCTTCCCTGCGTATTTGTAATGATATTTGGTGTTCTTGATCACCGGGTCATAGTACGGCGTTCGATCATAGACGTAAACAGAATTCTTGACCGGCTTACTGATCCTCTGAACCTTTGCTGTAATGGTGGTAAAAGGCGGGAAATCAGGGATAAATATTCAATTTTAGTTACGTCAATTTTCTAGAACAATTTGGTTTTTCTCAAGTTCTTCAGAAGAGTTACGCTTATTGATTTACATTGGGTCGGGTGAGTCTCGAATAGTTAGCCTCAATTGAATATCTCAGTTTCGGGGCATAAAAGAACAGCGCTCCGCTGGTGACAAATATAACCGGTGCGACGACAAAAAAAGGAAAAGAAAACCCATACATCTGTCCAAGAAAACCTGCAAGTATAGGAGCAATTGCAGCACCGGCCCAGCGGAGAAAATTATATGCTGCTGACGACACTGACCTTGAAAATGGTGATACCTCCATTGCAAGAGAAGTGAATGACGCATTCGAAATACCGCAGAGAAGGCCTGACACGACTACTGCTTCGAGCCTGTAGGCAGGAAATTCCCCCATAATTATGAAAAGCAGAGCAAATACGAAGAGATTTATCTCCAGCAACTTCAGTCTTTCAATTACCCTAATGAGTCTGGGAACAAGAATCACTGAGGAAAATGCCACCAGAATTCCCCACAGGAAGTAAGTAATTCCAAGCTCAATAGTAGTAAGACCAGAAAGCGTTAAGGGGGTGTAGGCAAGGATAGTGAAAAAACCAAAGTTATATCCAAGAGCTATGAGGGAATTTGTTCTGACACTGCTGTTGCTTAAAGCCTCAACAACCTCAACCGGAGTCCTGGGCTTCTCCTTATTCTCGGGCTCTCTGACAAACATCATAGTAACGACAAAGCCGATGGCCATCAATGTTGCAGTCCCGAAGAATGGATAACGCCAGTCAAACGTACCAAGGAAACCACCAAGGAGGGGACCTGATGCAATTCCGAGGCCCAGGGCTGCTTCATAAATCGTAATGGATTTTTCAAGTTTTCCGGCTGAGATGCCCACTATTATGGAAAGTGCGGTTGATGTAAAGAAGGCATTTCCCAGCCCCCATCCTCCACGGAATATGGCAAATACAGAAATGTTAGGCGAAAGTCCCGACAACGTAGCAAAGAGAACTACCACTAGAAGACCTATGATCAGGGTTTTCTTGCTGCCAAATCTCGTTGAAAAATATCCTGAAATAAACATTGAGAGAGACATCACGGCTATGTAGCTCGTGAAAAGCCATTCCACCTGAAATGGAGATGCGCCCATCTCCCTCCCGATCAAGGGGAGGAGTGGATCTACGACACCAATACCCATGAAAGCAATAAAAGTTGAAAAGGCAATAGCACTTGTCCCACCGAATTTCCTGGATATGACCATTTTATGGGGAATTCCGACAGAATATTTTAACTGAATGGTCTGCTCCCTGTAAGGATTCAGTTACCTGAAGTTGTCCCGGATTAGCCCTGAGCGGAAGTTTTCCCCTCTTTCTGTACGATTCAAGAACACTCTAAACCCCGGTAAGGTCTCTTGTATCTCTCTCTGATCGGGACCCGCTGAATCCAGCGTTGGTTCTGTGAAGACTTTTGATACATAATTTTCGTTGAATAATAAAGAGACATCTATCTTTTGATTTTCGTTGTAGGACAAAATAGGATAGCGCCTGCATAAAACTAATTCTTGTATTACAGGTACTACATTTAAACAATTTTGAAAGTGAATTTCTATGAGAACTTATCAATTTTTGTCCAACCGAAGAAATAACAGTTTAAACAACAATCAAATATGATTTAACATGTCAAGAGTAAATCCTGAAAATAAGGAAGAAACACAAGAATCGATAGCCATAAGAAATGAAATAATGGAGAATGGTTAACAAAGAATTTATACTGTGTAAACATGCGAAAGCATATGGTAACAAATGTTATCGCACTGAGAATAGATGATAACACAGCTGAACTGATTGATAAGTTAATAAAATATAGGTTTGCCACTAACAGGACGGATGCCTTGAGATGGATTATGGAGAACGGTATGCATAGTGCAAAAAAAACCATAGAGAAAAAGGAAAAAAGTCAAGCCATTATCAAGAAATGGAAAGAAAAAGGGCTTCCTGAACTACCTCGTGACCTTTCAGAGATTTCAATTCGAGAGAGGGATTAGAGTGAATTATATTGATACAAATGTCATAATTTCATTCCTTAACAGGGGTGACGTTAATCATGCAAAAGCATCTAAAATTTTAGGCCATTGTGGTAAAATGGTAACGTCCTCCATCACTATTTTGGAATTGAAGTCCGTTCTTCCTAGGACAACAAAATTGGGCGCGGATGAAATAGAAGCTTTTGTCGACTATTTACCTGAAATTAATGTTGATGTTCCAGAGGTGGACATGAATAAAGTAGTTAACAAGGCCGGCGAGATTGCATTCGCCATAAGAATGAAAACCCTGGACACACTGCATCTATCAGCAAGCATGGTGCTCGAGGCATATGACTTTGTGACTTTTGACCATGAATTCGCTGAAAAGGAAAGAGAAATAGCAAATATTGGGATAAAAATCAAGTCTGGATAATAGAAAAGCTGCCACCTATCCATGATCCGTTAGTTGAATTACTTACCATAAGGCTCGGTGCCCGTACCTCTCTGGAGTCACCTAATTTCTGTTTACATCTGTGAGTATTTTCTATTGCTAACTTCTTTGAAACTTGAAGACGATATTCATATTTCAGTTTGAACATGAGAGAAACTTGCATTAGTTCCCCTTGAAAGTAACTCCTGTATTACATAGATAATACTCATAATCTTAGTTGGTTATTAACACTACACTCTTTCACCCATAACCTGTTTCACATCTTTAGTTCTCTTTGCCCTGTGGTCTGTCACGCAGTAAACATGGATGCTTTTTTCCTTTTGAGAGCCTTAGAATGAATGTCGTTGTAGTGATACATACAATACAAAGTATAAGAATCTTTTATTCTGCAGACAGTGTAAAACAGGTTATTCAAGAGAAAACGTAGTGTTAATTATGGGAAAGATAGGACAACACACCCATATTTGCATATAAATTCAATGAACGTCATTCGATTCCTGGGATTTTGTTACCTTACTCCCATTCATTGTTGATGACATGGTACTTATGTGGTAGTTCCTTCCTGCCGAGTACTGGTATTGGAAGATTCAGTGATTTGAACGTCACCAGTGCAAATCCAAGAAGTGTCAATGTAGGAATATAGTTTCCAGACATGAACATCATGCCAGAGAGGATGAAACTGGAGGCGCAAACAAAGATTTCGAAAACGAACAGTGGCTTATCTCTTCTTTCAAATAATTCCCTTGCGCCAGACTCGTTCTTCCCGTTTCCCATCTTTGGAGTACGGTAAAAATATCCAGATTTCCCAAGAAGACCACTTATAAATCCATATGCTCCCAGAACTACAGTGCATGCGCCTATATATGAAAGGGCGGGTATCATTATGATGTCCCTGGGCTTGAAGAGACCCTCAAAGTATAGTGCATATGCCCCGGAAATGAAGAATGGTATGGATGGAACCGTCAGGAAAATAGTATAGAAGGGTCCCCCCAGATCAAATGGTATCTTTAAGATAAACGCCCAGAAAGTGAAGACAGATGATAGAATATTAACCACTATCCAGCTTACGTTTGAAAATGGAAGTAGAAGCAGCAGAAACAGCCCCGCCTTCTCAGATAATGTCATCCTTTTTGATTTTATTATCTGTTTGCCGTGGTTTCTTACAATAAGCCCCCAACCCTGTGATACCCTAAGGCTCTGCTTTTTCCAGATCTCAAGGTCAAAAGGGCATTCGCTCAATATCTTGGAATAACTGAGATAAAGACCTTTGAGCCCCGATACGCTCATCAGTACGGATAATTCGGTGTCTTCAGTTATTGATTCCAGATCTGACACTATTATTGTCTTAAGAACGTCAGTCCTGATAAGCGTAAACCCTCCCTGAATGGAGAATGGTTTTCCGAGAAAAGACGAACCTTTCTTGATGGATGTGTCCATAAGATCCTGTGATAATGCAAAAAGCCGGGTGGTGAAATTGTATGATCGATTGTAATACCCCACCCTGAACTGGACAAATGATGCCTCTGGTTTTTTTTCCAGAGCAACCACCCCATCCATGAGGGTGTTTTCCCGCAGAACTGAATCAGCATCCAGAAGCATTACCAGATCGTTTTTTACATACTTCATGGCATTCTTTAAAGCACCTATCTTGAATTTTTCACGATCTTTTCTCCTTGATACAGTTATGTCAATGCCTCTTTCTTTAAGATCATGAACTTTCCTGTCCAGTATGCCAGTAGTTTCATCACTGGAATCGTCGGCCACTATGACCTGCAGTTTTTCCTTTGGATAATTTATCTTCATTATGGCTTCAAGTGAGTTTTCAATTACATATTTCTCATTGTATGAAGCAAAAAGAACTGTCACCCCAGGTATTATCTTAGGTTTTAATTTTAGAAGATAATCATTTCGTCTATTTTCCCTGATTGAATAAAGTGAAAGTATAATCCAGTAAACGGCCGTGGCAAATACTGGAATCTCGAATGCTACGTTCAATGCCAGTGCCAGTAACTCTGTATTTATTGTCTTCCCCCTCTGAGATAGTTAGTTCATGCAAGAAAGAAACTGTTAGCATTTAAATTTATTCCCCATTGCTGTAATAATTTCACTTCAAAATACTTGGTACACTGCACTTAAGATGTACCTAATTAACCTTATGTAGTTAAGAAATAATCAACGGAAATATAATTCCCAATCTTGCAGGTGCTTACAATTCCTGACTATCTGGAAAGCCACCTGGAAGTTTTCCAGAATGTTGCCAACCCGTATATTGTGGTCACAAAGATGATCGCCATGGCCAGCGCCCCGTATACCAGTGTCTTCAGCCTGTCAGTCTTTATTCGATCAACTATGCCCATTACAAATATCCCAGTACCAAACAGGTCGACGAACTCCATCCCAATTCTTGAATAGAGGAAATAGCCCACATGCTCAAAATGTCTGGGTGTGAAAATACCCATTATATTGAAGGAGACCAGATAAGAGTAGTTTATTTCCAGGAAATGATAGCCCCTGAAAATGATGAAAGCCAGTGCAATAAGTGGGATCATGTATGTGTACACCAGTTCAAATGTGTAAAATTTTCCAGCTTTAGCAGCGGTTCCGTTTGTAAGTTCCTTTCCGAACCTTCTCCATCCGGATCTAGACCATCTTACATTCTGTTTCACAAATTTTCTAAAATCTTTAGGTGGATAGCTCTCAACCCTGGTTTCGTAGTCCTTCACTGCAATGTAACCACTCCTGATTACATATCCCGTAAGAAGCCAGTCTTCTCCCAGAACATTTGTTTTACCTCTCTTATTGACCCCAAGAAACTCTTCTGAAGAGATAAATGGCCTTATAAGAGCTGTCCGGTATGTTGAACATGCACCGTCGAGATTCATCACATTTCCATGTGCGGACATCGCCCTGAAAACCACCTCCCTTGACCTTTCCACAAATTCCGAGCAGTAGGATACCGGAGAACCAGTTCTCTTAATGCCTATGTTTGCGCCCACCCCTCCTACTTTTTCATCAAAGTGAGAGAGCATGCTTATTACCGCATTTTCAGGGAGAATAGTATCACTGTCCATCAGTACGACGAATTCTGTATTGACATGTTTCATTGCCTCCTGCATGGCCTTCTTTTTTCCTCCATGGTCTTTCATGTGAATGAAAATTCCACCTCGTTCCTCAACAATGGTTTTGTAGGGTTCAAGTGATGAATCACCAACCACAATATATCCACATCCCTGCATCTTTACGGCGTCTATGCATTCCCTGAAAATCTCGGGGTCTTCATTGTAAACGGGAATAGCGATTGTAACCGTGTTCAGATCCACGTTCTTATTCCTGATCTCCCTGGAATATTTCATAGACCAATAAGAATTCACCACATAATACACAAAAGAAACCACGGATGATGCTATGAGAACAGCGTATATTATTAGGTAGAGCACAATTATGAGATTGAGCCTGTATATTAACGTTTATTGGTACAAATAATCCGAAAATAAAATTGGCAGTTTTAATTTTCCGGAAAACCGTTAACAATGAATTACGAAAAAATACACAGATCTCTTTCTGTCATTCAGGATTCAGTTCTGTTCTTGCACTTTTCACTAATTTATCAAGAATTTCCCGTATGAATTTTACGGCGTTTTCATCTTTCAGGCGTCCATTGTCATCAAATTTTGTATGTGCGAAACTGATAAACACTTCAGGTTTGTTAATTACCCTGGCACCTAGAAACACAAGAACCTGCCTCAGGTGGTACTGTGCTCTTGAACCACCAAGCATGCTCATTGAGGCACTCATTATTGCACCGGGTTTGCCTGCAAATGGATTCAGGTTGGATGGCCCGGATATTGAATCTATGGCATTTTTCAGAAACCCGGGAATCGAGAAATTATATTCCGGTGTGACTATCAGGAAACCGTCTGAATTCTTGATTGAATTCCTGAACTTTTCTATGTAAGGGTTCTTTTCATCTAACTCCCAAGGATACC
>JAKADT010000063.1 GCA_021820245.1 Thermoplasmata archaeon
ATAAATTGTGATGCGTGAAAGATCAGAAATGAACAAAGATCGGTACCACGAGCATGGCAAATAGAAGATCGAAGAGAACCACGCAGCTCAGAAGGATATAAAGCCAATTTTTCTCGATATAGAAGGATATGAGTGCGGTGACCACCACGGTAATAGGAGTGAATATGAGAATCCAGAGGCCCAGGGTTACAAAGTATACTCCGTCCAGGGTTACTATGCCATGCGGTATATTTCCCAGAGGTATCAGATGGGAACTCAATGTGGCATTGCTGTTGTAGTAGTTACCAATATAGCTTATGGATTCCCCATCCGATCCTCCTTTTACAAATATTATAATTATCCCAAGAATAATCAGAGTTATACTAGTAACGACTCCAGCTTTCAGAATCCAGCTGGTAACCAGATCTCGGTTAAAGTCTTTCATGTCTTGCCTCCCTGATGTTTTTTATATAAAGAGCTATTATCATCACAAACGCCAGTATAACTGATATTGCAAACTGGTAGATAGTATGAATGGGAAGCAGGTGAATAATGTGAAACCCTTTCTGTACCATCTCTATTCCCAGAAAAGAGAGGATTCCAAAAAAAATCCAGCGTATATTTTTGTTTGTTATTCTTACAAGTATTTTTGCACCAAAGAATGCACCAATAAGAACGCCTATTGCAGTGGCTGCAGCCAGAAATATCTGGATGAACCCGTTGTACCAGTAGATTGAGCTGCCGGTGGCAGCGGTAATGCCGATCATGAAGTTACTGGTGGTTGTTGTAACCTTCATGGGGAGGTTCATAGCCCAGTCCATACCAAGTACTTTTAAGGCTCCACTTCCTATGCCGAGCAAACCGGACATCACACCTGCAAAGAACATGACTATCTCTCCCAGCCACCATCTCACACCATTGTATTTTACATCTTTTTTCAATTTAGAATCATGATACTGACCTGAAAGTTGAAACAGACGTGTTGACCAGTCCGGTTCCCTGTGCATTGGTTCCTCGTATTTTCCCCTCTTTATGGTGGGAATCAGGGATGTAAGAAGCACTATGCCGAAAATGATATAGATTACCCATGATAAATTATCCTTATCCAGGAAGACAACAGTTATGGAGCCTACTATGGCTCCAAGAGTGGTTGCAACCTCAAGCCCTACACCAATTTTTATATTTGCAATTTTCTCCTTGGTATATGCACTTGCTGAACCGGCAGATGTGGCAATAGTCGATATGAGACTGGCCCCGGTCGCGAAGATTATCGGTACGCCGTAGAAAAGAGTCAGTAATGGAACAAGTACTGTGCCACCTCCAAGACCGGTTAACGATCCAAGGAGTCCGGCAAAAATACCTCCAAAAACTATCTCAATGAATCTTATTAGAATAGGGAGTATTGCGGACATGTTAATCTATGGAATTACAGGAGCATATAAATTAATGATGGATGGATTATGCCAAATGCGGACAAATTACGAATTTAGTTTTCGCGTGGACAACACGAATGTATATATATTTTTTAACGATTTGAAAGACGATTCCAATGTCTCAGGATATTACAAAATTAAGATTTGGCGATGAACTTATCAAACGTGGTTTTGCTAAAATGACCAAGGGGGGCGTCATAATGGACGTTACCACTGCTGAACAGGCGAGAATAGCCGAACAGGCCGGATCTGTTGCGGTAATGGCCCTTGAAAGGGTTCCAGCCGACATAAGGGCAGCTGGTGGTGTGGCCAGGATGGCAGATCCAAAGAAAATTCGTGAAATAATGGAGGCTGTTAGCATACCGGTAATGGCCAAGGTTAGAATAGGCCACCTTACAGAAGGTTATGTGCTGCAGGAATTGGGGGTTGACATGCTTGATGAGAGCGAAGTCCTGACACCCGCAGATCCTTTCTTTCATATATTCAAGAATGAATTTAAGGTCCCGGTAGTTTGTGGCGCTAGAACTCTACCTGAAGCAGCAAGAAGAATCTTTGAGGGAGCAGCCATGATAAGGACCAAAGGAGAGGCTGGCACAGGAAATGTCATTGAGGCCGTGAGACATATAAGAATGGTTAACGAGGGAATAAAGACTGTAAAAAAACTCAACGACGAAGAGTTAAAAAGAGTTGCGGCCAACATGTCCCAGAGTTACGCTATCCTGAGAAGAGAAACTTCAGCGAGCCTGTTCGAAGAAGATTCATATTTACCAAGTAATGACCTCTACTATGGGATATCCCAGGAAAAGATAGTAGCTGGAATTATTAAGGTATTAAAGGAGATTAAAAGAATGGGCAGGCTTCCGGTTGTAAATTTTGCGGCTGGAGGTGTAGCAACACCCTCTGATGGCGCACTCATGATGAAACTGGGCATGGATGGGGTATTTGTCGGAAGTGGCATTTTTAAATCTCCTGATCCTAAGAAGATGGCCATAGCCGTTGTGGAGGCAGTTGAAAACTTTGAAGATTATAAGATCATAGGCGAGGTTTCAACAGGGCTTTCTGGAATGGCAGGAACTGATATTGATTCTATTCCGAAGGAATCAAGACTTCAAGAAAGAGGATGGTAGGCCAACATATCTGTTCTTTTTGTATTATCAATAATCATTGGACTTGCATTCCTTTTTATTCTGTCGCAGATCCTGAGGATTTTCGATTTAAAGGGTAGCCTTGCGGCCTTAGTTGTTGGCCTGATCATAGTTTTTTTCGGATCGATTCAATGGCTTATTCTTCTCATAATATTTGCAGTGACATCTCATTTTGCTACGAAGGCTATGTTTGAGAAAAAAAAGGCAAAGAAGCTTCAGGAAGGGGAGCAGGGAGAAAGATCCACATCCAATGTCATTTACGCAGGCATAATAGGTCTTGCCCTGGCATGTATAAACTTTGCACATAATATCCTGAATGCTTTACCATTTGGTTATTTCGAACTGTTTGCAATTTCATTTTCAGTAATTAATTCTGATACATTTGCCTCAGAACTGGGAGTCATTGACAGAAACGTGTTCATGATCACTACATTTAAAAAGGTCACTCCTGGCATAAATGGCGGAATTTCAATCACCGGGGAAATGGCAGCCCTGTGTGGGGCACTTATAATAGGAGTTTCATACAGTATTTTGGCACTGGGAACAATACGCCCGTTTCCAGTTTTATTTGTAACCGGAATGGGCTTTCTTGGATGCCAGGTCGACAGTATTCTCGGTGCCCTGTTTGAAAACCGCGGAAAAATGTCAAAAGGTGAGGTAAATTTCTTTGCCTCCTTTATTTCGGTTTTAATTTCGGCTATTCTTCTTCTGTGACCTCTTAAAAAGCCAGAAAAACTTAGGTTTTTTCGGTCATTCTTTTGGATTCGGGTGGTATGCTTTATGTTTCCGCTTGAACTGAGACATTTCACTATCCTGAATATTTCCCTGATGCGGTAAAGGACCTCATATTTCCGCTGATTTTTCTCCATATGAAGCAAATTATTGGTTCCATGAAACTAACGCAGAAATGCCATGGTACAGAGACCTGGCACCATCTCTTCTTTTCCTGAAATTTAAATGACCTGTAAGTTCAATTGATCCCCTGAGGTGATCCATGGACAGCATGTCAAAGTTATGCCTCCATCATACTCCATTTCCACCGTTTCGACATTGGATATGTCGACAATCGCTCATAGTTTCATCTTAAGGAAATCCACCACGGCATCATTTGTGAATACCCGCTTTCGATATTCCACGCCCCGGATGAAAAGTGGTAGTTCAATGGATGTAACTAACGTGAACCTGGTCCAGATCATACGCCATATGTCGGCCGTATGTTGATGCCTTATACCTTTCCATCCCTTAACAGCATATCTTTTGAACTGGGAATCATCTTTAGCAAATGTTATAAGAAGATAAAATTTAGTATGTAAAAATTACAAACTTATCAGGTTGGAAAATTCACCGTGAATGTGACTTCCTGTTGCAACGGTGCATTGTATGTGGGTGTAACATAGACCAGGACTGTATAAGTTCTGGGTAGTTTTGTGTCGTTCTTCAGTATTGAAACCGCGTTCTGGTTCACAAGGAATTGTAGTGAAACGGTCTGATTCCTGATATTACGTTCGAATGGAGCGGCTGATAGATTGAACTGCGTACTGCTGTTAACTGTAAATATTGGTACGGAAATTGTTGAACCTGTGACGTTCAGTGTATATGGGACTCCTGGAATTGATCCAAGACTGATTATGAAACCATTCTGGTTTGTCTGAACCGTGAAATTGTAATAAAATGACGTTGTGTTGTTTGTTATGTTGAAGGTTGGACCATTTGTATTACTTATGAGAAGTGAGGGTGTGTCAGCCTTGTAATTAATGTGATCTGAAGCAACCGTACCTATGGAAAATCCAACAACGATGATTATAACTGCCACAACACCAGCTAGAACATCATTCTTTCTTATCTGTGGCTTGTTCATTAACCCACCTTCTCCAGCATTATCGTTCCAATCGCTCCGTAATGGCTTGAATAAAGATCTATTTCGACGGTTGTATTCTTGAAAGTGCTATTTGATATAACAGCGCTGTTAAGCACAAGATGAATTGGAATGAACTTTGCAGCTGGATTAATGCTAGTGTTATGAGGATATTCTTTAGCCACGGAAACGACTGTTGAATTACTAAATACAAATGTTCCAGGTACAACAGACATCTGGAGAGAAGAAAGTGACGATGTGAATGTTACATTTGCATCAACGGTAGTGGTGGAGCTTGTGATATTCACAATGAGTGTCTGACTTGAAGCATTGAAATAGGAATTGCTTGGTCCAGTCATTCCCGTAATTGCTATTGGATCAGAACTGCTTTTAATCACATGTGGCAAACTGGCTGTGCCTCCAATAATTATTATCAAAATAACTGCGTATCCTATCCATCCCTTAACATTACTTTCCATAGACTAATCACACTCCTTCGCCAATCCACAATTATTTTGCTTAATTTTATAAACCATCTACTGACACCTCTTGATCTTTTTTATCACCCTGAATTTCTGAGTATAAAAACGACGACCGTTCGAAGTCGAGAACACCTTTAAGGTTAACCATAAAGGAATTTCTTCTTGCAGGGTAAGGATAAACTTCCTCCCTGTGGATAATAGATATTGAGTCCTGCAGGAAAGTCTCATCTTCAGAAAGTACCAAATCTGTGTTTTCTCTCTCTATGGCTTTAGCCAGTTTGAATCCCCTGAACCTTAGTGATGTGAGCGATCCACCCAGTTTAAAGAAATATCCCTTATCGACCCCAAGACTGAAACCCTTCTTGGATATAATCAAATCGCAGAGCAGTGCAATTTCATATCCTTCGTTTATTGCATCTCCGTTGAGTAGCGCAAAAATCGGTTTCTTCATTGAACTTATCAACGTTGCAAGAGAGGTACATGCATCCAGGAATTCCTTTTTTTCATCCTGTATCTTGGCTTTTTCAATCCCTTTGCAGAATATATTGTTCATACCGGTTATCGCAACCGACTTTACTTCACGATCTACTGAAGCTATACTCAGCGCAGTTAGCAGCTCCTCAATGCCTCGTACTCCTATCAATCCCCTGGAATTGGTCCTGAGGACTATTACCCCAACACCTTCCTCTTGCCAGAAGCTGATCTGATCATATCCCTGAACTCTAATATTACTCATTATAATACGCCGCCCTGTAAATTCTAAGTACAATTCCTGCCAGAATCAGTACTATTCCAAGTCCAATTCCAAATACTCCTTCCTGAGGAATTGAGACTGGATTCAACTTGGAAATTATTACTACAATGGCTATAGATGCTATTGAGAGAAGAGATGTTAGGACCATAGCCGTGTTTTTGCTCAGTTGATAAGAGTTTTTTGTATTCTGCTTAGCCTTGACCTGGTAAGAGAACTGTGCTGATTTCATAGTGCCTACAGCTGCAAAAGCAGTAGCTCCACCTGCGAAGAGTGTAGCCAGTACATTTATGCCATTTCCGTAAGTCATCAGTGTGCCTATGTTCTCTGAAAGTGTAATGAAAGTGAAACAGAGCAGGAACAGGAATATCAGGAATGATGTCAAAACTCTGTTAGGTGAGACCTTGAACTTTCCCTTGACATATTGCCTGTTAAGGAAATACATCCCTCCTACCACTATTACAAAAGGAGGCACCAGTACCGCAGCAACTATGGAATTTGATATTGGTATGCCTGGGGCAAGAGACCCCCAGAGTGATAAGATTGCGAGATATATTATGCTCAGAATTCCAAATGAGGTTACAAGAGGTCTTGCCAGAGGATGAAGATCGTCACTCCTGTCAATGAATGGAACTGCTATGAAGTAAACAAGCGGTATAACTGCAAAAATTACTGTAGCGGCTAAAGCCTCATAAGCTCCATCTGCCGCAAGAAAAGTGAAATCAATGGCTTTGTAAACAAACAGGAGGAACCATGGCGGATATGTTGGAACAAAAGCTGCAAATACACTTGTCGACGGAACCTGTGGAAATGGAGAAAATAGAGTAGGAACACTTGGCAGAAGCATCAATACCGCAGGGATAATTATGATTATTCCCAGTGCTATCATTCCGAGCTGTATCATATATGCAAAATTGTAAGGATTCCAGGGCTTGTAGTTTGGGTCCTCTTTGTCTATGGCCGGGGCCTTGTGTTTTGAAACTCTGTTAGACGGCATTATTCCATTTGCTTCCGCTAGGAAGAAATGAAGTCCGAATATGGCACCTATTACAAGCACAAGTATTACATGCCACGCCAGTAGATGTGTAAAAAGACTGACACTGGTACCATTTCCAAAGAAAATGGATTCGAATGTTTTCCCAAGGAAGGGTACTGCTTCGGCTATTCCCCTCCCAACATCTGTTGCATCTGATGAAAGGACATCTCCTGTCATCGAATATCCAAAAAATCCTACACCTATAGTGGTAGCAAGCAATATGACGCCACTCATCCACTGCAGTATTCTTGGCTTCTTATAAGCACCCATGAAATAATTTCTGAACATATGAACATAAATCAGGACTATCATTGCATATGCGCCATAAAGGTGGGTCGTGAGGATAAGAGCACCATAAGGAATGGTTTCAATTACTGCTTCTGTGCTATTGTAGGCTAGGGCCGGATTATAATAGAGCAGCAGTATAAGGCCCGAGATTATCTGGTAGATAAGAGCTACACTGATTAACGCCCCAGTCCAGTACATGAACCCTCCTCTTTTCCTCATATAGTCTGGAACTCTTTTTAAGGGGAGGTCAGACATATGCAACGGATCCTTTCCTAATAATGTATTATCTTTAACGAATTCTTGATCAGTCATTTGTTATTTTCACACTCCAGAACCCAATAAAACTATAGGTGTTGTAGTTGTACCAGTGGGAAAAGCAGTCCCTCCTTCAAGATCATTTGGTTTTCCATAAATCGTCGGGCCTACCATACTTTTAACTTTGTAATTGTCAGTTGTAGGATCGTAATCCAGTATTACATTAGGCAACGGTCTTGCCGTTGGGCCAGTAGTTACTGCGGCCCCATGATATGGATCGTAAGTACTTCCATGGCAACCACAGTGTATGTACGCCGGACTTGTTGCATTTGATGGAAGATCCGAGATCTCACTCTTTGTGGATGGTGGGTAATAATGAATGATCGGAGGCACGCAGCCAAGATGCTGGCATATGGCACTGAATGCCACAACTGACCCATATGGTCCGACACCGTTCGGGGAAGAGAATGTCTTTCCACTTGCAGGTATAAGAACATTTGAACTGTTTATCTTAATGTCAGTGTTGGAAGAGTCCCCTAACCTCAATAAAAAGTTGGGGTCATCCTGAAGTGGATAATAAAATACAGTTATTATCGGATTATTTACTTTAAGATCACTCGTGTTCAAAGGAAGACCTGTTGTGTTAACTATAGTGAGTGTCGGAAACGAGGTAAGCCCTGAAACAGGGGCTATTATATCCTGGACAACGCCCTTAAGGGCACCTGCCGCTGCTGCTCCCGCGGATAAGACAATCATCATTTTGAGAAAATTTCTCTTACCACTGTCGATTTCCTCTCTATCCGTCATAAAACTGTAAATAAATCGTAGTATAAGTTTTTTATTGAAATATCCAGGAATGAAAATAAATGCCAAAGCCGAAAATAAGGATTTTTAGGCTCCTTGAAACATAAATGCATTACAAGATTACAGATATATTGTAAACATGATTTCTAGATATCTTTATATCCAATATAGACATAATGTATTGATAATATGGCAGATGAAAATGAGAACAAACCAGATGAGAACGAGACTTTGAACGAAGAAAAGAAAAACATATCTATAAAAGGAGTCAGCAGGAATCTTTACAATCGTGTTATGAACATAGCAAGGGATTCTGGGAAGACGTTAGGTGAAATAACCGATGATGCTTACAGTTCCCTCGTGTCCACAGTTGATGGCGCCATTAATGTTTCAAAAGCCTTTGTTGAAGGCGCAAAAAAAGGTTCCTCCAAGATCATAGAGAATATAAAAAATCTTGAACTGACAAGGAAAGATTTGAGTGATATCGGACAGAGAGTTACAATTAGGAATGTTGATCACCTTATGCTAAAGGATATGTCAGATCTGGAATTTAACTCCGGGATAAATCTTATAATTCACGTCAATGAACTGGAGTATGAGGACACCATAAAGAAATCATCAATTTTATTAAAAAGTAAATTTGTAGACCATATAAACCTTATAAAGTCAAAGAGTCAACTACCCACGACTGAAGTCGTGGGCCTGTCTCGTGAGGGACAGCGCAAGAGTTGATTAGGGGGCTTTAACAACACGGAGAAAAACATGAGAGAAAAGCAGAAGTTAGATCGGAGAAATACATGCACACCTATGGATGCTCCACAAGTCCGTAGCTCTGTGACTCTGTCTTTAAACAGAGAGGAAACTCTCAGTGAGCAGAGTTTAAAAACCCCTTCTAACAACCCCGATGTGGACCTAC
>JAKADT010000064.1 GCA_021820245.1 Thermoplasmata archaeon
GGAGTTAGATGATTGATCTACAATCAATTTTTTTGCATGGCTATTTGCTTAAGTCAGACTGATAAAGAAAATAAAATATACGCATTAACTATCAGCATATTGGTCGGTACTGGTTTTCAGGGCTCGTAGTCTAGTGGTTATGATACCGCCCTTACAAGGCGGTGGTCACCGGTTCAAATCCGGTCGGGCCCATATTTTCTTCAGTATTGTTTAGTATTCGTGTATATAAAGAAAATCCGTTCTTGAATTTCCCCTGTGTAAACCCAAGGACCACTTTCTGTGGTATATTAACGATTGAATGAAAATTAACTGGATCTCCAGTTCTTCAGTCATTATGATCGTTTCATGAGGTGGGCAGAATTTTTTCCATTACAAATTCACTTCCGTCCGTATCCATAACCCTGAATCCGTTCTTGTAATAGAAAGAAAATCCCACAGAATTTTGTCTGTGAACTTATAATCTGCATTCCAGAATACCTTTTTTCTTCATAATTTTCTCCGCCTCAAAAAGTAATGCTTTTCCAATCTTCCTGTGCGTGTATTCCGGTTTAAGATATAAGCGAAGTAATTCAGCTTCGCTGGCACCAAGCTTCAATTCCATAAATCCAGTTAAGATCGAATCTGAAAAGGCTCCCAGGAATAATATATCAAGGTCAGATTGAGAACTTACTATTTCTTTTAACAGTTTTTCTTTGGAATATTTTTCCCTTATCCAATCCTCAATATATTCTTCATTGTATATGCCTGCGTAGGTCCATTTCCATGATTCTCTGGCAACTTCAATCAGAGTTTCCAGGTCCCCAATGGATATTTTCCTAATTTCTATGGTCATTGGTTAGAACTCCTGATAGGGTGTAATCATTCACGATAAATAATAACCATGGGCATATACAAGACTGGAATTAAGACATGGATGGCAAAGTGAATTGAAAATGCGAAATTGTTTCTCCGGAGTATAGGAAATGTTTAATAATTAAGATTGTTGGTTTGACAATGTCTGACTTTAGAATTCCCTTTAATTTTCAGCAAAAAATCATAATAAATAAAAAATGCAAAATTCCAACATTAGTTACTATTAAATACAAATTCACCATTAAAGGAAAATGGTTAAGCCTGGAATTCCCAGTGTACTGGATATGCTATTTGAGATCAGGTGCACGGAGAGGTTAACAAGATGGTAGATCTGATGAAACCTGAAAATATGTTTAGGGAATCAACTGTGGGCATCGTCATACCGACTTACAATGAATACCACAACCTCATGGACCTTCTTCCGCAACTCAGGGATCTTGAACTTCATTCAATATATGTGGTGGATGATGATTCAAAGGATGGGACCAACCAGCTTATTGATATGTTCCCGGATGTCAAATTCTTTGTGAGAAAAAATGAACGGGGGCTGGTTTCTGCCGAACTTGAGGGAATGAGACGAGCCGAAAATGATTACGTAGTAGTAATGGATGCGGATTTCTCACACAATCCTAACATTATAAAGAACATGATAAATTACGCAATCAAAACACAATCAGATGTTGTGGTGGGTTCGAGATACATAAAAGGAGGTTATAATGGAGATAAACTATCAAGAAAAATTATCTCCACAGTTGCCAATAAACTGGTAAATCTGGCATTTCATCCCTCTGTCAAGGACGTAACATCAGGGTTTAGGGTTTACTCAAAGAGAGCATATAAATTCCTGTCCAGTCAGACAACAATAAAGGCGGGATACACAGGTCAGGTGGATATACTTGAGAGACTCATAACCAATAATTACAAATGTTCCGAATTCCCAATCGACTTTAAACCCCGAGAGAAGGGAGACTCGAAATTAAAAATTAAAGATATAAAGGACTTCTTTTTCTTCATAGCGTCAAAGGGTAATTTCTTCAAGTACATACTTGTGGGCATATCCGGTGTGTTTGTCAGTGAAGGTCTTCTTTTCGCCCTACACACCTTTAATCCTTATATTGCGGACATTGTGGGGATTGAGGCATCCATAACCTCGAACTTCTTTCTGAATGATCTCTGGACTTTCAAGAACAGAAAAAAGAGATTTGGCATCTACAAAAGACTGGCCATGCACAATTTCTTTTCGCTCATCCCCGGGATTGTTAATTTTGCCTCATACATTATGCTGTATGTGGGTGGATTCGAATACCTTATGGCAAATTTCCTTGGGATTGCAATTGCATACCTGTTCAGGTACCTGTTCTCAACAACTCTTGTATGGGGAGAGAAGAAGCAGAAGTTTGACCCGAAATTGGTTGAAAGTCTTGAGAACTGAACATGAAACTTTAAATAATTTTCAATGCTGTTGATTTCGTCTGATGCAGAGTGATAAAGGAATATTGAACAATGACAGGTACTTAGCCCTCATAGTTGGTACTCTTTCATTTTATTTTGCGGACCTCTTTTTTTACCTCAGTGGTTATTACTCCATTGGATATCTCATAGTGCAGTGGGTACTGATTGCATATGGCATATTTCTCTGCGTGTATTCACTTGTTATCCATGACCGCATTCAACTTCCTTTCAGGACCCTTCTAAAAGTACTGTTTGTACCATTTACAATATTTCTTCTTATATATACCGTGATTTTCCACCTTTTTTCCAACGTCCTCTATTCTTTGATCATAATAGCTTCAATCGTTTATTTAGTGGAAACTCCGTTTGACGCAAAAGTGTTGAAGCTGTTCACACCTAACAGAAATCTGCAAGATAAAGTTCTAATCGTTATTTTTTCAATTGCAGTACCACTCGTAGTTTTTTTTATTGTTTCTAATATTTATCT
Organism: Thermoplasmata archaeon; assembly: GCA_021820245.1. Lineage (GTDB taxonomy): Archaea > Thermoplasmatota > Thermoplasmata > Thermoplasmatales > Thermoplasmataceae > Oxyplasma. Next base: position 2,792 of record JAKADT010000064.1, read on the forward strand.
CTCAGCTTTTTCAATTGTGCTGTCAGCTATTTCCGTATATCTTGCCCTGAACCACCTCAATGTGGGACGCAGAAAAGAATCAGCTTATCTGGCAGTAATGATACAATTCATAGTCCTGAGTCTTGGATTTGTTTTCCTCATCGCACCATTTCAAACGGATGAACTTCTATTCGATTTCTACTCTGCTCAATTGATACTTAAAGGAGGAAACCCGTATCTTCCCAATGCACTACACAATGTATTTAGATATTACAGTGTACCATATTCGTTCAGAACACCACTCACCACTGGAGGTTATGCAAAAGGATTGTTCTATCCGGCCCTATCGGCGTTAATACTATTACCGGCTGCACTGTTGAAAATTGATCCGAGATATGAGATTTTTGCTTTTACAATCGGGATAGTTTTTCTTGCATTCTTTTTCATGAAACGGAGAAACTTGCAGGATTTTTTCCCCATGCTTGCACTGTTGTTAATTTCTGACGTGGGTGTTCTCACCTTTGCCGGGTACTCTGATGTGGATATCTTCTGGGCATTCTTTTTAATCATAACCCTGATTACTCGGGAAAGGACATATGTCCCTTCAGTGACCATGGGAATAGCATTGGCGCTCAAGCAGATCACCTGGGTTTTTTTCCCTTTCTATATAATTTTTATCTGGAGGGAGAAGGGTTTTAAAAGTGCTGTCAGGACCACGACGATTTCAGCCTTTATATTTTTAGTGGTAAACCTACCCTATATAATTCTTTCACCACATGCCTGGTTCAATTCTCTCATAGCACCAGAGACCATGCCCCTCATAGGAGTAGGTCAGGGAATCAGCATTATCTCGTTTGCAGGATTCTACATAATGAACAATCTGTATTTCACTGCAATGTTTTTCACAGAGATGATACTGCTGGTTATTCTATATTTCTTCAGGTTCGAAAAATACAAATATGCCCTGACTACATTTCCGCTGATTATTTTCTTTTTCAATTATAGGCTTCTTGTGAATTATCTTGTACTCTGGCCTCTACTTTCATTTTTCCTCATATGGGACGTCATGAAAATTGATGGAAAGAAATTGCTGAAAAAAATACCAAGGCTGAGTATCAATGGATTTAAAAAAGAGATCACATTGATCGCCCTGATTTTCATAGTACCATTGGGTTCTGCACCTTTCTTTCATATTCAGAGCGAGCCTATTTCAATAAACGGAGTTCATGTTTTTAATAATGGTGCGAATGTTGACAGGATGTTGCTGAATATAACTGTAAATGGCAATTTTTCGGATAAGCTTCAATTCAGAATTTATCCCGACATGTTTCTGGGAAATGCCTCGGCAAATGGGTATATCTGGAACTCATCCGCCCCTCCTTCTGGACGGAACTATCTCACCTATATTATCCGACCATTAAATTCAACATATGAGTTTCCATCTGGAATATCTTTCAGACTCGAAGCTTACTATGGGAAATACGCCACTTATTATAAAATAAGTTATCCAAATTCTGATAATTCACAGAGTAATTCAAGCTTAAAGTCTATTTTTGGAAGTGCATAAAGCAGTTCGCCCGGCTTATCATGATGGAAATAGTACCTTCGGACAGAGACTATTTCAATTCCATGTATTTCCGTCAGCAACCTTTTAAGCGTGAAGATCCCTGCTATATATCCGAGAGAGAAGGTCACACTTTACCAAAGTTATTATGCTCCAATTTCATTATTATGGTGATGGATGCCAAACCTTCGTGGGATCAGTACTTCATGAGAATGGCCTATCTTGCCGCGAGCCGTGCCAACTGCACAAGGAGAAAAGTAGGGGCGGTCATCGTGAAAGACAAGCATGTTGTTGCCACTGGATATAATGGTCCACCCTCAAACACGGTACATTGTGACGTTGTGGGTTGTATTAGAGATGACATGAATATACCTTCAGGTGAACGACATGAATTGTGCAGGGGGCTTCACGCTGAACAGAACGCAATAATTCAGGCTGCCCTTAACGGGGTCAGTACGAAAGATTCCATCATATATGTCACCACCCACCCATGTGTCGTATGTTCAAAAATGATAATGAACGCCCAGGTCGGAGAAATAATATATGCAGACGGATACCCCGATGAGCTTGCAGAGCTTATGCTTTTGGAAAGTGAGATCATAAAACGAAGGTTCTCCCTTCCAGAAAATGAGATAAGAACTATGCTGGGGGAATATTATCTTCAAGGTCCCGGAAATGACTAAGTTTTATAGTTACCTATCGCATGCCCATCCCAAGAGGAACAGATGTCATTAACAGTTATACTTATAAACGAAATGACCGGTATTATACAGGCCGTTGGTTATCCTGGTATTTTTTTTCTGATGGTCCTTGAGGGGATGCTGCTCCCTATACCATCTGAAGTTGTTATGGTGTTTGGAGGTTACCTCCTTTACAGGAATGATCTTACTGGAATAGGTTTCATACCGGGCTTTGGCGTTCTGCTCATAATTGGAACGTTAGGCAATCTTGTGGGTGCGCTAATTGCTTACTATCTGGGTGATAAAGGAGGTATACCACTTATAATGAAATATGGGAAATATGTGATGTTAGATGAAAAGTCCATAAACACCACGCAGAGATGGTTCAGAAAATATGGCGATATCTCGGTATTCGGCACCAGACTTGTTCCTATCTTCAGGACATTCATCTCCATCCCGGCAGGAATTGCAAAGATGAAACTGAGATATTTCATCCTTTTCACAGTTACGGGCATGATCATCTGGGACACCCTCCTTATTTACATAGGAATAAGATTGGGGCCCAACTGGGAAACAATGCTTTCTTATTCTGATATGTTAACGTATGTTGCACTGGCTGCAATAGCTTTCCTATTTGTCTACTGGCTCTATTTAACTTTTAAAAAGAAGAAATCGATGCAAAAAACAGACAAAGATCGGAGCTAGTGTTTAACATTCCTAGCGAGAAGCCCCCTTTCGCAAAATATGGGATGAAAGCGAGTGAAAATATAATGTGGTTGTCTGGATATTGTTCAGTCAGCTGGCAGACACGAGTGAAAGAGAAGGGATAGCATATTGCTTCATTCGTGCCCGCATCCGTAAAGTCAAATAACCTAGCATGAAGGAAAGAGCACCTTCGGGTCGAAGGGAATTGAAGCCCATGGAGATTCCACGGGCAACCTTTGAAGTGGGAAGCTCTCTGCGAGATCGGGAGAGGAGATCACTTCATATGGACATCCAGTTTTATAAAAACAGGAATAGAACACCCCATCTATCTCACATTGATATGGTGAAGAGAAACATAAAGAGTGAAACAAAGTATTTTCGCAAATCAGTTAAGCCGGAATGTTCAAGAGTTGGGGCATTACACACATGATCACTTCTGGCCTGAAGTGGAATTCCAGTTGAAAGATAGCTCTGCCAGATAGACGAGATCTACGCAGCCTTTACTCGATATAATTTTCAATTCACTTACGTTTGAAGAGTGCCAATAAGATCATCCAGATACTCTGGAAAGAGGGGTCTTTCATCAATTGCAAGTTTCGTTATAAAGACACAAAATATGATGATGAATAAAAAAAATATATAGATATTCACGCTAGGAAAGAGGAGAGAAATACAAAAAATCCAATTATGGCCAGTATCTCCACACCGTACATGGGTATTTTGAGGAAATACAGAAGTAACCCTCCCAGCTCTATGAGAAATAGCCCAAGCGCAAACAATGGGTATCTATACCTGCTTTTCAACATGTGTTTCAAATCATATCACCTCACAGCACCATATGCAAATTGGGGATTATGCCAGCTGCAACAGCCCTTATGTACAGATCAACGAATACAAACATTGCAAGACTTGTCCACGCAAGTGCCTCATGGTGCGTGTTAAATATAGACTGAAACCTGTAGGCTTTTCCACCGCTTTTATGGGCAGCGGTGCAGCTGAAGCAGTCCATTCTACCCCCCACCAGGTGTCTTATCGAGTGGCATGAGAATGTGTATATGGTCGCAGCCAGGGTATTTACAAGTATTATTATGCCGCCGATTGAAAGCGTAATTGATCCTGGAATGTATGTCAGGGAGACGTAGAAATCGTAGTAGAAGAACGGAAGTATTGCAACTGCAATGTACATGAAATATCTGTGGAAGTTCTCAACCCTGAAAAATCTGGTTTCTCCTGTGTATGCTCTTCCTAACTTATCCTGCCTGGTGTTGAGTTCGCAGGCCACCGGATGATCGAAAAGGTGCCTGTGATAATCTTTCCTGTAGGCATAACATGTTAGTCTGAAAAGCCCAACAAAGGGTATAACAAGCACCGTCGGGGAATACCATGGATCCGTGAGGCCAAATTTGCTCACTGCGTCTGAAACATTACCCTGGAAAAGCCCCAGCAGATATATTCCAAGGACAAGTATCAGTACGAATGACCAGAATCTCCAGTTCAATTCAGTGAATTCCACCGGAATAAGTCTTGTTTTGGCTGGATTCTGGTGTTTATTTGCATTCTTATTTTCCATCAATTCAATTACCTCTCTTCTTGCTTTTTCTTCCAATTATGAGTCTTGCTATGGGATCGTATGCTATGTCCACTGCTCTCTCTTTTTCTGGAATGATTGCATCATCAGTTATTCTAATGTGTTCGGGACAGGTCTCCTGACAGCATTTTGTGATGTTGCAGTAGCCAATTCCGGCATCCTCATTCAAAAATCTTGCCCTGTCAAGATCATCCAGAGGATGCATATCCAGGGAAGCTGCTCTTACCATGTGCCTCGGACCAAAGTAATCCGTTTCCTCGTAATGTTCTCTCATAACATGACATACATCCTGGCACAGGAAACACTCAATGCAGCGTTTGAACTCTTTAGACCTTTCAATATCAACCTGCTGCATTCTCCACGGTTCCTGAAGGCCTTCTTTTGGTTTAAATGCAGGAACTCTCTTGATACTTTTCCAGTTGGCGCCAACATCTGTGACAAGATCCTTAATTAGAGGGTATGCTTTCATTGGACCAACATTTACATTTTCTCCCAGTGTTTCGACCCGGGTCTTGCACATGAGTGAGGGTTTTCCGTTTATTTCTGCCGAGCATGACCCACAGTGGGCGGCTTTACAGTTCCACCTGACGGCCAGGGTAGTATCTATATTCTCTTCAACATATCTCACAGCGTCAAGTACAACCATCCCTTCCACATATGGAATGGTATACTCAACAAATTTTCCCTCTTTTTCTTTTTCAGGATCATGCCTGAAGATTGACAGCTTTACGTCCTTCATGAATACACCTCCGGTTTAACATACTGTGCCAGTTCTGCTGGTGTTGGCTTTATGGGCACATAATCGAATTTCATATTCTCCCCGTCATTGTTTATAATTATGTTCTTCAGCCACTCCTTGCTTTTCTTCGGGTAGTCACTTCTTGCGTGTGCACCCCTGCTCTCCTTTCTCAAAAGGGCTGACCTGACTATGGCCTCCGAAACTATAAGCATACTCTTGAGTTCCATGCAGGCCAGAAGGCCATGGTTATAACGCCTTCCACCAGGCACACCCAGAGTAGAGTACTGTTTCTTTAGTTCCAGTACCTTTTCAAGTGCTTTGTTAAGATGTTCCTCATCTCTTATAATTCCAACGTTATCGCTCATGGCTGTTGTAAGTTGATCCATTATGGAGTAGGGATTCGTACCTTTCTCCTTAAGGAATGACAGTACATACGATATCTGGGACTGTACCTCCTCCTCAGGAATCTCCTTCATATCCTGATCTTTCGCGAATATGGCGGCGTTATCTCCAGCCCTCTTACCAAATACCAGTATATCTGCCAGTGAATTACCCCCAAGTCTGTTTGCCCCGTGTAATCCACAAGCTACCTCCCCGGCTGCAAACAGTCCATTAACGGAACTCATGCATGTTTCCGGATCGAATCTTATACCTCCCATCTGGTAATGAGTTGTGGGTGCAACCTCCATCTTTTCTTTTGTAATATC
>JAKADT010000065.1 GCA_021820245.1 Thermoplasmata archaeon
CAAATCTCTATCAGGCCATTTCAGACCTTCAGGAACAGGGTTTCGTGAATCCTCCAGATATTGTTGTCAGGAAAAATTATGTGGAGAAATATTATTCCCTGAATGATTCTGCTTTTAACCAGACAACGGCAGGAGAGATGAATGAAGAGTTTAAGAAGATGTCCCCTGACAAATTGAGAAACCTCATGGCCACATTCTTGCTGTCTCAGTCACTTAACCTGAAAGTCATTGCGCAGGAGATAATGAGTGTTTCAGATGAAGACATGATGAGGGCTGTTGAAGATAGAACGAAAAGCCATCTAAATCTTTCTTTCAGCACTCTTTCAAACGATCACTTTTCAATGGGTGTTGAAAAACTCAAACCTTTTATGGATTATGTTGACACTCCTGAGAATTTTAAGCCTGAGGATACGAATGAAAAAAATGATGGTGATCATAACATGATTCTCGTCGTAGCCATACCAGAATATCTTCTAAAATCTCTCAGGAAGATGAAGTGAATGAAATTGTCCTTTCAATAACTGCATAATGGATTAATAATGTATTTATTTGTACTATAGACTGGTCAAAGAGTTCTAAGCTCCTACCCTTTTTGGAATTGAAATGGAATTTCCATCTTCTATTATTATTTGCTGAATGTCAGGATAGGGAGAATACGAAGAATGAAATGCTATAAATTCCTCCAGTCCTACTTTAAAAATAAATGACGGAAGCTAAAATAAGGAAAAATAGCTTCATAAATCTGGAGGAAGCAATACACAAACTCTAATCTTCAGTTACAGTTTTCTTATGTTTCAAATTATACAGGTAAAACTGATAACCATGGGAATCGGTGACTGTGAACTGAATATACATAGTCCCATTGTAAACAACATAGATATTAGTATTTGTTTGATTATAGAATAACGTAACTGGAGAGAAATAACAATTATACTTAACGAAGCTGGCTTCCTGAACTAATGAATCATTCATTATTGCTCAGGAGTGGGAATACAATCCTTCTCCGAGTTTTACATGCTCTTGATATATCCTTGAAACTGATCCTTTATCGTCACTTATCTCCCAATGAGTCCAGAAATTGGTGCTTAGGAGTATGGAAGCACTTCCAGACTTGCATCTGTGGAGACACTCATTTCAGCATCCACTACCATTGCAACAATCGTGTAATTGCCAGGAGATAAAGAACTGAAGAAATAAGCATTCTCAAAAGATGCTGGAGTATAATTGAGAACTCCAAAGAATGATCCTGATAATATGAAATTTGATTCAGCATTTTCATGTACATCAAGAGAGAAATAAAGGCTTCCATAAAAACGTATAGGATCGGATCTAGTACAATTTCCGAGTATATTGACCATGATTTCACTGTAATTTCCCTGAAAGATCAAGCAAGATCCAAAAATAATATGTTGTTAGAAATTGCCAATCGAAATAATTAAGTAAGGTTAATACAGTTGGAGTAGAATGAATGAAAAGAAAAGCGAATTAGGGCAGCTAATTCAAATCTCACTGCCACTGAACGAGGCATCAAACTGGAAAAGATTGATAGAAGAAATTGTACCAGGAAGCATTGTGATTCAGGGTGCTAACGTGTCAAGTTCACAAGACGTCAAAAAATTTGTCGAAAGAGTTAAAAATATTTGTGACGAACTTTCGATACCAGACTCAAGAAGACCGATGATTGGAATAACACACGAGGGTGGTTGGATAAGCCGAATTCACGATATAGCTAATAGTCCTGGAAACATGGCTCTTGCTGCAACTGGCTCTTTAAGTTATACTTATTCCGCTTATAGGGCTATGGGACAGGAACTTTCGCTCCTGGGAATCGATTGGAATCTTGCTCCAACAGTAGATATTAACTCTAGTCCTGTTAACCCAATAATTGGAGTTAGATCTTTTGGAGACGATCCAAAGAACGTTGCAGAAAATTCTATCTCGGCTTATAATGGGCTGAAGGATGCGGGTCTTATTGCCTGCGCAAAACACTTTCCAGGACACGGTGCATCTGTGCGAGATTCGCACCTAGAAATCCCGACAGTAGATAAAAATCTAAATGAGTTGATGAAAAATGATCTGGTGCCATATCGTGAACTAATAGCTAAAGGTATAGATTCTATAATGATTTCACATATATTTTATCCGAAGCTTGAGAAAGAGTCAAATGTAATTCCTGCGTCATTATCCGAGAGGATAGTTAACAAACTTCTCAGATCAAAGATGGGGTTTGATGGTCTTGTGATTACAGATTCCCTGTCGATGTCTGCAGTTGCTGATAACTTCTCAATGGAAAAGGCAACTATAATGTCCGTTCAGGCAGGAGTGGACATACTTGAATGTGCTGAACCTAACAAGTATATGGATATTTTTCACGCACTTCAAGACTCGGTGAGATCCGGTGAAATTAGCAGGAAAAGAATTGATCAAAGTCTGGATAGATTTAAAGCTTTACGAAATGTATCTTTAAATAGAAAAGCATCATCATCGAAGTGGTCAAATGAAGTTCTAAGGAATATAGTTTCGGTAACTTCAAATGCTGCTATCACAGTTTTGCGTGAAGGGAAGTTGAACAAAGATACGATAAAAAAAACCCAGTTCATTAACTCCGTATTCTTCACAAGGAACAGAATTCTAGAAGAAAAATCTCCTGGGCAATTGAAGAGCCCCGTACAAGAAATAATCAACTCGTGGGGAATGAAGTCCAGATTCAATCTTGTCCTACCAAGAAACCTCTCTGAAGAGGAGATTGAGGAAACGGTCAATATAATTATATCGAAGAAAAGAGAGGGTGATTTTCTTCTTGCCTTCATAAACGATTCAACGGCTTACTATAAGACTGATATGGAAGTACCGCCGCAGATCACAATCTTACGCAGACTCTTTCCCACGTTTAATGATAGGCTTGCAGTGATAGGTACTGGAACACCATATGAAGTTAATCTCCTACCGGAACATGTCACCTATATTTCTGCCTACAGTTATGCCCCACCATCATTATCAGCTTCAGTAGGCGTCGTTATAGGTGCACTGCCAGCAAAGGGTAAGTTACCAGTCAAAATTTCTAAATTCCCCTTACATTAGGCACTGACACCTATTTTCTCAAACAATTTCTTCCGTTCCTTTGTCAGTTCATACACCACGATCTCTTTGTTATATACATTGCACTTGATGTTTCTCGGGATGCTCAACGATAACTCAACGGATCCCAGGCACTTCTGTACCTCCCTATATGATCAGTGAAAGGACTGTGAGGAACAGGTACCTGACGTGTTCCCTTTATAATTTGAAAACCCTCTAATAGATATAATACGTATGGTATTCTACTATGATTTTGCAAATTGTCTCAAGTTCAGATTAACATTTCAACAAACGGATCGCATTATGTTACTGAATTGACAGAGGCAACTCCTCGAAAGGATTTCTATTGAATTACGTTCTTACAATGAGGGAAGGTATGAATGGTTGAATGCAAACTCAAACCCTAGTAGTATCAGTGCCATAAGATCAATGAAAAAAAGGTACGAAATCGGTTGGATGACCTTTCCTTAGAGGAAATCCTCCCTCTGTTCATTTTACCTCTTTTATCATGAATTTCCCGAATGGTTTCACTGCCCGCACAAGAGGTATGTCCTCTTCAATCACGTCTGCAACAACATTTATCCTGTTATCAGCGGGTAAGTTTCTCATCCAGACATTTATCTCACTGGCATTTGTCAGATGATTGTTTCCTTCTCTGTATCTAATGTTGTCAATAGATACCGAACCAAGATTTCTCTCGACACAACTTCTAGGCTCAATCAAGTAATGCTCTTCTCCCTTTGGGAATCTGAAGGTATATCTCAGAGATAGTTCCGTTCCTGGCCTTGCGATCATTTCCTTGTCATAAAGGAGTATTTTTTCTTTCGCTGAAATCAAGGATCTCGACTTTGCCCTTATCTTTATGTAGTCCCGTAAAGAAATCTCTGCTATCTGATCCAAATCCTGATCTGATGCAAGCGGATCTCCGATAATGACTGTATCTATCCCGTCTATTGAGAATAGTTCTTCAGCGGCCCTTTCCGGTTTCATGAATCTAAAAGATTCAGTGGTTGTCCTCGTGTGCAACTCCGAGGAATGAACAAATACAAAAAGTGGGATTCCAAAATGAGAATATGTTTCTGCTTGCTGCTTAACGAAATCTAGAGAGATTCCTGATTCAAATTTTGGGTAATAATTGAAACTTGCTTGCATTTGTTTACTGTTGGCATTATCAGAAATAATTTCTTCCAAGTCTTTATAAAGGTAATGACAGGCATTTAGCTCTATTTTAAGCCCTGCGCTGTTTTTTGTGAAGTCTACAACTTCCTTATTAGAGAACCCGTCATCAAGCCTAAGCGAAGTAACCCCTGCCTCCTTAAACGGAGACAAATCGTTCCTAGTAGCATTGAATATCCTTAGAGCAAATGGAGAAATGTCAGTTGCTATATCCATATCAAGTTCACGAGCTCTCTTGGAAATAAGAGGCATCTCCACCTTTACTCTTTCCGGATCGGATCCCGGTCTTTGCATACTAGTAAAGATCCTTTTATATCCCCTCTTTGCAGCTCTCTCCATATAAGCTACATTATCTTCTACCGTAAACTCCATTCCTGTGAATATTGATATCCCAGTATTTCTCATTATTACCACCGGAAGGAGTTTACTTTGGCAACCATAAGTTCATGGGACCCGTCATCTCTTGTACTTTCAAAGTAAAATAGGAAACTATTTCCGGATCTTATTGTATCAACATATCTAATGGATTTGCCATTCTGACCTTCGATATAAGGCTCTGAAATCGACATTCTGTTAAAAGTTTTAAGATCTGTACTAAAAGCAATTCCACATCTTTCTTCGTAGTTTTCCTCTTTTTTTGAAGCACCATCGTAAAAGGCAACAAAACCTCCATTAATTTTCGTTATTGAGGATATCCTTGTCGTACTTGAATCCCAGCTGTCTCCCAAGCCTATAACTTCTCCTGACCATACGAAGTTTATACCATCTTTACTTATCAGTAGGGCACTTTGAGACGTTGTTAGTCCTGTTGCAAATGCGTCACCAGTTGCATGTAATTTAGGTTCGTTTCTATTTGGTAGTGGAGCATAGCTTACATACATCAAGAAATAATCACCCACCTGTATAATCCAAGGATCTTTCACCCCACTAGCTCTTATCATATTGCCATCAAGCACCTTCTTTCTGGAAGCGATCTCAAATTTTTCAAGAGCTTCAGCTTCAACAAAATCTATTTGCCACATATTATTTTCAGGATTCACATAACTGAAGTACAGTCTGAAATTTACTCCAGCTCGCACAAGACAGCTTCTTTCTATAGAGGGTGTATTTCCTAACATTTCCTTCTTAATTTCGAATACATCCTGAAAGTTGATACCATCTGTGCTTCTCGCAATTCTACTAATTATGCCTCTTCCCTCTCCCTTTGGTCTTCTTATTCTGTAAGTGAGATATATATTTCCATCCAATCCTGTTACAGACGGAGCGCCAACCCAATAGCCCTGTTTGTAAACTTCGGGTTCCCTAATGACTACAGATTCTCCAATATCGAACTTCGGAAAAATCAAAAATTCTCTAGAACTACTTGATTTCATATTGATCCAGTTAGGATCAATTCTCATTATAAACTTTTCCTTGAACTTGACTTTCTGTCACATAATTTCTGAAATCGGCTATTTTTTAGGAACTGGATGAATAAATGTCGGTGTGTTGTGCCACACTAATGCATATACAGGTCGGCATAGATGGTTGAAAGGATATATGTGGATGAAAACCATATTATCAAGCACCTGTGCCCAGTCAAGGGTGAAAAGGATCTGGAATAATACAGGAAGATCTTTGCAATCGAGAAAATGAGAAATGGTATTGAGCATGCAGATCTCAGGGATCTGACGATACTCCCTGCAGGGTCATTAGGCATGATCTACTCCTCCAGGGTACCGATCCATGACCTCGTTCTAGATCCTGTATTCGACATTCTTGGCGATCGCCCTGATATCCTGCTTCCCTAAGTCATATCAAGACTTGCAGATTCAAGATCCGATCTGGATCTGCTGAAATACCTCGACGGTATATATTTCACCGACATAGGCGAGATTAAGAAGGAACGGGTATACAGTATGCTTGATCATCTCATTGAGAAGCGGGATCAGATCGAACAGGCAATTATCTCAGCACTCAACCCCGACACGGGGGGTCTATTTTAATCTGACATCAACATACTTCAAGGGAAAGGACAAGAACGAACTTGTAATGTTCGGATATTCCCGGGACAAGAAGTGGGAAATAAGCAGATCAACATTGGTTTGATGATGGCAGATGGCATTCCTGTGCATCATGAGGTCTTTCCCGGCAATACAGCGGATGATGCAACATTATACTTACAACAGATCTTCGCTATGGTCGATGAGTTCGACAGAACTTCCATGACGGTCCTTGTCCTCTCTTCCTTTGTTCGATACGTGCCCTTGCCTACCATATCGTCAACGCGGTAATGTGGAGTGGATTAAAAACTCCCCTTCCCTTGACTCTCTTCCTGTATAAGTGTTTCTCCATGCTCATATTGTCTGATCTGATCGCCCCAGTACAACCATAATCAATTACTTATCTCTCTAGCTATACATACCCAGTAGCTACACAAGTCTGCCAGTAAAATCAAAGTGCGGCGGTGGGTTATTTTTCACAGAGTCGTGCATCACCAATGCATCCATAAATCTTCTTAACTCAAGCTCCAGTTTCTTTCCGGTCTCATTTGAAACATTATTTTGCTTGAGAAGGTTATTCTTTTCACTGGGATCGTGATGAAGATTGTACAACTCAGGTTCTCTGGTGTTGAGAGATAATCCACTTTCATTGTTTCTGTTAGCTTTCATTAGACTATATGATAACACACTTGAACTTTGATCTTTCGATCTTTTGTTAATCTGCTCAGTTATATCGCAAGCGAGATATCTAGTGGCTTCTTCTTCAAGATAGGTTATGTATTTCCAGTTCCCATCAGTGATGGCCCACGACTTTTTGTAGTATCCGCTGATGGCAAACTTCCTCAGTGTTTCATACTCTCCACTGAGCAAGCCACTCATACTTAGTCCATGAATAGGTGGCGGACGTTCTCCATTTTCCCTCATTTTCTCATTAATATTCAGAAATTCAAGTACGGTCGGCATCACATCTACTGTTTGAACCATTCCCTTTACACTCTTGCCATCCATGATTCCATCAGGGTGGTGAACAAGAAGGGGGATCCTTATAAGTTCTTCATATGGCCATGGTCTTGCCTTCATTACAATTCCATGCTCGCCAAGGGGTTCGCCATGATCTGAGAGCCATATCACCATAGTGTCAGACATGTGGCCAGTGCTTCTAATTTTGTCGAAGATTTTTCCAATCCATTTGTCAACTAATGAAATCTCTCCAGCGTAGAGTGATTTTACACGGCTAAGCTCTTCATCAGTAAGGTAACCCTCAGTTTTTCCATAAATTGGAGAAATTATGCTTCTCTCTATCTTTCTTTCCTCATACATGCTCCAATAAGGTTCTGGTGGATCCCACGGTTCGTGTGGGTCGAAACTGTCTATCCACAGGAAAAAAGGATCATTGTAAGACTTCTCCTCGAGCCACCGTATCGCTCTTTCTGTCACTCTAGCAACGAAATGGTTACTCTCATTATTCCAATCGGTACTGGATATGTTCCTAAAATACTGCTGTAAGCGACTTCCATGTTCAGGGTCAGAGTGATGGGGCTTATCTAACAACGCTATCTTTTCTTCCACATTTCCATTTAGTATGTATGGATCAGACTCTTGTCCTCGGATCCAGTGAACTTCATCAAAACCCCTGCTGAATCCCATTCCAGGTTTGTGCATATGGTATGTATCGGATATAATAGATGTTTTCACTCCATGGCCCCACAAGAGTTCAGGAAGGAGAATATCTCCTCTTTCAAGTCCCTGCCATCCTCTGAAGGGTAGCGTGTATCTGCCAGTGAGAAGAGCTGTTCTAACTGGAATTGTGGCTAGACCTTCTGGATAAGCATTTTCTACCTTCAATGAATTCTTTGAAAACTTTTCGAAATTTGGGGTCTTGATCCAACTGTTTCCATAACAAGATACGTAGTCAGCTCTTAGACTATCAGTTACAATGACTATCACGTTCATTTCCAATCGACCATATGCTTGATAGTTAGATAGTTAGCTATTAATTAAAACTTATGGAATAATGGGTTTGGGGCAATATTATTCTACTGGACCCCCATGCTAATTTCTCTATTTGATCTGACTTTAGTCAAAACTTTTTTTTCGTCGATCTCATATGATGGTACTAATAGCCTATGTTCCCCAGGGCAACAGCCTCCGTGGTAAATAAGTTTGCTCTTAGGTTCTCAGACCACCTTCGCAAGCCCTCGTCAAGAAGCGGTTCCTGATAGTCCGGCTGCATGGTCATGAGAAAATAATGAATGCCGAGATGAAAAAATATATGATTAGTGCGTTATATGGACCGATTGGAATTGATTAAAGTTTTAAGGGAATTCAGCATTTATCCTCTTGTAGGTAAAATTATTATTCCCATGTCACACACATAATAAATTAAGAATTCTGGCCAAAAGCTTCTCCGACTCCAGAAGGTTTTGACGCAGAAATCATAGGA
>JAKADT010000009.1:0-13456 GCA_021820245.1 Thermoplasmata archaeon
GTCTGACAATACACTTCAGGGAAGCAAATGGATATGTTCTCGCCAACACCTCCAATAGGAAACTTTACGCAGTCACGCCGAAATATGACTCGGACAAATGGCCCACAATGAAACTTTCTGAAATAGTTTAAATTTGGCTTAATTGCCGGGAATCCCTTTCCACGCAGGAGAAAGGAATACATGGAAATGTCTGTATTTTCTGTGTTTATTATTCCATGGACATAGAAAATCTTGGAGAGTGGATTCGTATGTACAAGATGAGGGAAGATGAGAAATTACTCCAGTTCCTTTATTGCAGTGATGCTTACATTTTTTATTGATCTGTACCCCTGTGTTTTCAATCCCATTGTTGATGTAAGTTCCCACAGGGCTATAAGTGAGGATGATACCAGGTATACTGAACCTGACTGAGCCTTGTCCATGTCGGTGGAATGCACTGTTCCAGATGAGATGATCCTGTTGCTATCTATCTCAAATATAAGATCTTCGAAAACAACCCTGACATCATTTATTCCATAAATTTCATGGAAATGGAGAACGGCCTTCTCGGAGATGCTTCTCGCACTGTCGAAGATATTCCCACTTTTCTGTGCTTCCTTTCTCAGGAAATCGGATACGTCAGTTTCTACCAGCATTTCTCCCTTTGATCTAACCTGATACTTCAATGAAGCCCCCAATAAGCTTTAATCCACTAAATGATTAAGTATTTATGTTTCCGGCAACCAGAATGCGAAGGACAAGAGCAACGCCGCGTATGCGGGATCTTGTGGCAGAAACACGCATTGATCCTGCAAAGCTGATCATGCCCGTTTTTGTAGATGAAAATCTGAAGAATGTTGCAGCAATAAACTCCATGCCAGGCATATACACTTACCCACTGGAAATGGTTGGAAAGTACCTGGAAACACTCGATTCTAAGGGGGTAAAGAATATACTTCTATTCGGTGTTCCTGCCCATAAAGATGCAGCTGGAACGTCCTCGTATGATCCAAATGGCTGCGTGCAGAAAACAGTAAATATTGCCAAGGAAAATACCTCACTGACTGTCATTACGGACCTGTGTCTTTGTGAATATACGGATCACGGTCATTGCGGCATTGTGGAGAAATCAGTAATAAACAATGACAGGACACTTGAGGTTTACGACAGGATTGCAATAAGTTATGCTGAAAGTGGAGCAGATATAATCGCACCAAGTGGCATGATGGATGGCCAGGTTGGTTCTATCCGCAGAGCGCTTGACGATTCTGGATTTAACGGCACATCCATCATGGCTTACAGCGCCAAATATTCGTCAAACCTATTTGGCCCTTTCAGGGAGGCGGTAAAGTCAGCCCCCGGATTTGGTGACAGAAAGACTTACCAGATGGACTGGCGCAATTCCAGGGAAGCAATGAGAGAGATAGACCTGGACATAAGGGAAGGAGCAGACATGATCATGGTAAAACCGGCCATTTTTTATCTGGATGTTATCTCTGAGGCAAAACGCAGATTCGATCTTCCTCTGGCCGCATACAGTGTGAGTGGAGAATACAGCATGATAAAGAAGTCCATTCTTGACGGATACATGAACGAAAATATCATCCTTGAAGGAATAACATCAGTATTCAGGGCAGGGGCTGATATGTTAATAACCTACTTTGCGGAATGGTTCATGGACAACCTGGAACAGTGATATGTATGGTGCGGTAATTTATGTTCAAGTGGTCAATGGCACAGATGCTCCACAAATTTCTGCGCCTGCTTTGATTTTAACGCTTTCCCTTATTTATTCAAGCCATCTCTCAACTACCGCCATGATAGAATGGAGATTTTATTCGGAATTTATAGGATAAATTAACAAAATACTTATTAAATAATGTGGGATTAGCTTACGGTGATCAAAATATGGCAGTAACATTAGGACAGAAAGCCCCGGATTTTACAGTGAATTCTACACAGGGTCCGATTACCCTTTCGAACTATAAGGGAAAATGGGTTCTCCTCTTTTCGCATCCCGCTGATTTCACACCAGTATGTACGACAGAGTTCATGGCATTCAGCCAATCCTACGAGGATTTCAAGAAACTCGGAGTTGAACTTATAGGACTCAGCGTTGACAGCATTTATTCCCATATAGCGTGGCTTAAGGATATAAAAGAAAAATATGGAATAGAGGTCCCGTTTCCCGTCCTTGCAGATCTGGACAGGGAGGTTGCCACCCAGTTCAATCTTCTGGACCCAAAGGTTGGCACCACAGTAAGAGGAGTATTCATAATAGACCCAAACCAGGTTGTTAGATGGATGATTTACTACCCTGCCGAGACCGGAAGAAACATAAGGGAGATTCTGAGAGTGATAAAGGCACTTCAGTTTAACTGGAACAATAAACTCGCAACAGGGGCAAACTGGGAACCTGGAGATACTGGAATTGCCTCAGCGCCTGGAACCCTGAAAGACGCACTTTCACGGGAAAAGGAAGAGGGAGCCGAAAGATGGTACCTGAAGAGAGTTAAAGTATAAGCTGGTAAAATTGGTAGAATGCGCCATGTATAATGTGGTATTGGGTGATATCCACCCTTCCACAATATGTGTTGATATAGCAAAGCTTCCGGATTCCTTCCGTGATCTTCTGGAAGTTCTTATTTCGGACTATCCTGCAGAGAGCATGGCTGAATTTATAGAGAGCTATGCAAGGACTGATACCGTAATGCCTGATGACAAGACACTTGGATTTGTTGTGGTGAACAATAACAAGAAGGCAGTGGCTCTTTCTTTCAGCACACTCCCCATTGAAATAAGGGATAAAATCATGGATATATGTACCATGTACAGGAAGAAGTCGTTTGAAGTAGAAATCGACATAGGTTGATCCGTGTGGGATATTCTCTGCCTAAATCATATTTATCCGTTATTTTGCATATTTTAATTATAAAGTTTAAATAGACATTTTCAATTGTAGGCAGTATGATTGACGCACCCATTGAATGGGCAATTGTAATAGTGGTAATTTTGGTGCTCTTTGGCAGCACAAAGAAAATACCAGAATTTGCCAGGAATCTGGGTAGAGCAACAGGTGAATTCAAAAGAGGACAGGTTGAACTTGAAAACGAGCTCAGGAAATCTATGTCCCCAGACGCATCATCGGTAAAGCCTGCTGAGATAAACTACGGTGAGGCGGCAAAAAATCTGGGAATCGATACAGCAGGTAAGAATGAGGAACAGATCAAGACCGAGATCAGGGAAAAACTCAGCAATAACCAATGAGCGACGAGGAGCTTTTACCGCTACTCTTTAAAAATCTCGATGAACTTCGATATCGGGTCATTAGAATTTTTTATGTATTCGGTGCCGTTTTTATTTTTCTCATGATTTTCAGGATTCAGACCCTGGACCTGTTTGGTTTCAAATTTCCATTCATCTATCCGGACGTTTATAGAAACATGGGGAGCCAGTTCCTGGCCCTTGTTGAAAGCCATGTTTTACCCAAAGGAACTGAAATACTGGTTTTCAGGCCAACAGATGGAGTTGCTGCGGATCTTTACCTGACAATGTTTATGGCTCTAGCCATATCGATGCCATACACAGTATATCAGATATCAAGATTTTTGAACCCTGCCTTGAAGAAATCAGAGAGGGATATGATAAAATCACTTGTTATTCCTGCATCTGGACTTTTCGCAACCGGTGCATTCGTAGGGCTCTGGTTGATTGCCCCGGAACTGTTCATAATCTTCAACAGGTTCGACCTGGGACTGGGGGCAAGCACAACCATGGGCCTGATGAGTTTTGTATCCTTCCTTTTCATATATGTGTTAACCTTCGGGCTTGCCTTTGAACTTCCTGTGATAATGGTTGCAATCACAAGACTAGGTATTGTGAACTCCGACTACTGGAGGAGAAACTGGAGATATGCTGTAGTGGCGTCGCTGATATTTGGTATGATATTTTCACCGGGAGTGACCGGCTTCACCATGATTGTAATGTCAGTGCCAATGATGATACTCTATTTTGGTGGTTTTTATTTTGCAAGACGTTTTGAAAGACGCAGAAGTGAGCAGAACATGCAGGAAAATGATCTGTTATCCAACTGATGTAAAGATGACAGGGGATCTTAGTTTATTTGAAATAAGTCATTGGTATACTCCGTGAATACGATATTTTTATAATGAATTTCGGAAGGCATAGAGATCCTTAATCTTTATTTTTGAAGTATCATAAACGTCAAAAAAAAGACGGTCTACGGTGGATGATCTGCTTGAAGAACTTCTCATGGATTTATAAAATGAGAAGAGTTCTGGGTTGATCTCCTTTAGGAATCTGGCTGCCTCTCTGGAGAAATCTTTGTCCGGGATTACAGAGCTTACAATTCCCATGGCCTTTGCCTCAACTGCACTCATTATTTCACCTGAGATTATCCTGTTGTATGCCTGAGAAGGAAATCTGTCCATTATTTCCGGTATGATTCCAGTGAATGATGGAAGGCCGAATTTAAGATCCGGCATACCGAATCTTGAATGATCCGATGCGATTACCATATCGGTGGATAGTGCAAATTCAAGCCCCATCCCAAGGGCCAGGCCATCAACCACACTTATGACGGGTAAATTCAATGTCTGTAATGCCCTTGAAATGGAAAAACCAAGAGAGTATATGTTCTTAAGGAAACTGCGATCGTTAAGCCTGACGCATGAACCGTTATATCCAACTGAGAATGCTCTTCTGCCCTCTCCCGTAAGAGCTACTACCCTGGTGGCCTCATCCTCCATTACGTCAGCCAGTGCGGTTAGGAGATCCTGCAGTACCTCTATGTCAATGGTATTGCCATCTGAATTGGAGATGGTTATCCATACAATGCCATTCTCATCCTTCTTTAAATCGACTTTACCTCTTCCGGAAATGTCCATTTTATGCTCCGCTTAATACATTGTCAGGTTGAACTCCCTGTCCTTTTCCTCATAGTCTTCCAGAGACTTTATTTTTAATAGGTCTGAGATGGTCTGCATGACATGACCGTATTTTGGGTCGTAAATCTCACGACCCATCCTGAGCCTCTTCAGATTCGGGTCATAGAATATCTGCTCTCCGTTCTTCTTCAGGCAGTGTATGCATTCGGCTGCTGATTCCTCGGTTTCCTTCAGCTCTGAAAAACATTCCTCAAAATTTCTGGCCATATAACATTAACCTCCAATTATTTATCATCGCATCTCTTTCCATCAAAGGAAGGGTACTTTATGTTGTACCTGTCAATTACAAGCTGGAGCATATAATACAGGGACTGGATGGTATCCTCTCCGTAAAGACCTGAATTGTCGATATCGATTCCAGACGCTTCAACCCTGGACTTGAAGTCATCAAGGGAAATATCACCCTTGAGAAGTGACTTTAAATCCCCTAGAAAATCCATTTCCCTCATGTTCCTCTTTTCCCGTGTCAAGCGGTTCTCATACTCTATCTTTTGCATACTTCGGTCAAGCCTGGACATGGCATCATCCACATCCCCGAAGAGAAGGGCACTCTTAATGATTTCAAGATCAAGATTCACATTCATTATTCATCACCCAAATAATCCACCTGCCGTTGAAATGAGGACCGGAAACATTGCGTATAGAAGGCCAAGTGCAACCACTATTATTGCAGAGATTATGACAGGACTCTTTGTCCATGTTGTGAGATTGAAAGTCTCCTCTTCCAGGGGTTCCTTCCAGAACATCTGCTGTATTATTCTGAGATAGTAAAATACTGAGATTGCGCTGTTAAGGATTGCAATTATTGCCAGCCACCAGAGTTGCCCGGAGATAAGAGCTATAAACAGGTAATACTTGGCCATAAAGCCCCCTGTCAGTGGGATTCCTGCAAGTGCAAGAAGTATAATTGCAAAGCTTACTGCTGTTGCAGGGGATCTCTTTGCAAGTCCGGAGATATCTGATAATTCTATCTTTTCCTTTGAGATAACATTCATTGTTATGAATGCACCTCCCTTCATGAATATATATACCAGTGAGTAGAACATTCCTGCTGCGATTGCAAAATCAATAACCGATGTTCCAAGGCCACTGGTGGAAGAATAGGCAACTATGACAACTACAAGGATGAGATAACCTGCCTGCGCAATGCTTGAATATCCAAGAATCCTCTTGAGGTTTGTCTGTGAAAGAGCCGCGATGTTGCCGTAGGTCATGGTGAGTATTGCTATGATGACAAAGAAATAGTATACCGACTGAAGATCTGAGGAGAACCCCACCAGGAAAACTCTCAGAATTATCAGGAATGCAAGAATCTTTGTGCCGGAGGACAGGAATGCTGACACGGAATTTTCAGTCCCATCATACGTATCAAGTGCCCACTGGTGAAGTGGGAAAAGGGCCATTTTAAACCCAAAACCAATTATCAGGAAAGCCATGGCTATGAGAAATGCCTGTGAAGAATTGACATGGGTTATTCCCACAAGATTGAAAGTGGAAGTTGCCATGAAGAAAAAGGATGCACCAAATATGATGAAAGCTGTTCCAACAGTTCCGGTGAAGAAATACTTGATTGAAGCTTCAAGTGTCCTCCGGTCTTTCCCAAAGCTTGCGAGAACATAGGTCCCTATACTGACAGATTCAAATGCTATGAAAATTGTTATTATGTTGTATGAAAAAGCTGCTATTATCATTCCCACTGTTATGAACAGGAGAAGAGCGTAGAATACCTCTGATTTGAGATTTATTTTCTGGAGTGCGGGAAAAACGATGAACATGGATGATATTACCATGACCATCGCAAAATATGTTCCGAAATTGTTGAATATTATGGTTCCTCCGAACATGCTGACAGCGGGTCCGGTTGTGGTGAAATAAAGCAGAGGAAGAGAAATGGCCATGGCTGCGAAAGTTATCCCTGCAGTGATTTTTTTGTTTATCCTGAAAATTCCAAGTGCCAGTATTATGAAACCGACTATTCCAAGAAGAAAGACGCTTGAATAATGCTCAAGTACACTGACCAGTCCTGAGGTCAGGGCGGAAGTTGCAAACGCATAAGGGTTCATAGGGCACCAATCCCCCCGAGATGAGCGATATAGCTGACAAGTGGAACATATACCAGATTAGGCACAATTCCTATTATAAAAATCATAATGAGTAATCCCATGAGAATACTGATCTCCTTTGAATTTATGTCGCGGATCTTTCCGAGTGTTTCGTTGTAAGGCCCAAACAGGGATTTCTGCGCAGCCCATATATGGTAAGATGCCGTCACTATCATTCCAAATATTATGAAAAATATAACCCAGCCAATGGCCTGGAATGAGCCAACAAAAATTGAGAATTCACCTATGAAACCTGCCAGTCCGGGAAGGCCAAGAGAGGCAAGAAGTCCAGCCAGGAAAAGAGATGAAAGCACAGGCACTTCCCTGAATATACCCCCAAGATTCATGATTGTCTGCTTTCCTGTTCTTTCGGTGATGAAATACAGTGATGCGAACAGCATTGCCATAATCAATCCATGTGCAACTATCTGGAACATCCCGCCGGAAAGTTCAAGTATGCCGGAATAGAATGTGGTATAGTTGTAAATGTTTGCCGAGGCATATGCTGATGCACTTATTGTTCCCGCCTCCAGTATTCCCGCACCAAATGCAATGGTTACAAAACCCATTGCAGCAGCACTGGCGAAAGCCAACATTCTCTTAAGGCTCTGCTGGAACATAGCGGTGAGAGAGAAGTAGATGAGGCTTACGATGCCAAGGATTATGAGTACATAGAGAACATCCGTGCTGAATATTCCCGATACGGGCAGAAGTATTCCAAACAGTCCGTAGCCACCCATGACTGAAAGGCCTCCAGCAAGTATGACAGTACCGGGGAAGGGTGCTGACTCATATGAATCGGGAAGCCATGAATGAACCGGAAACGAAGGCATTTTAACCAGGAAACCAAACAGGAATCCAAAAATGAGGAAATCCTTCCAGAGAACCGGAATTTTGTTTATGAAGGCGGTGTTGAGAAGTGCAGACATCTGGAAGGTAAGTAAGCCCGAATGGGAAACGGAGTAAAAATTATAAAGTGTAAGTATGGCAAGCAATATGAAGAGCGATCCAAACTGTGTGTAGACAAAGAATTTCATTGATGCAGAATCCTTGTTTTTACCCCCAAACTGCCCTATCATGAAATACACAGGTATGAGGACAACCTCCCAGAATATATAGAAGAAAAGGAAGTCCCTTGATATGAGTATGCCGTAAAGCCCGGTTCCGGCAATCAACGTGTAACTGTATATTGTTTTCGATTCTTTTGAATCCCTGATTATAAGAGTGGCAATGAATATTATAACAGTGCCGAGTATGAGAAGCCAGGCAGTAAACCCCGTAACGGCTGTGGAAAAATATATTCCAGTGCTTGGGGAAAGGGCTATGTTGGATATCGACACATAACCACCGGAGTATGACGATGCAAAGTGTATGAGACTGTAAACCACTGTCAGCACCATAACGGCCGCAGATGCTATTATTGAGTACTCCCTCCTTCTTTTCATCAAGGCAAAAGATCCGATTGCCACAAGAATGCTGAGTATGAATATTGCAAGTAGAAACATTTAGATCAACCTCAGAATTTCCATAAGTATGAATATAATCGATATTCCACTGATAAGCACCACAAAGTAATTCCGAATTATTCCATCCTGTATCCTGCGCATGAATGTTCCAAGTTTCATTGTGTCACGACCCACCACATCCACGGACGTATTGTAATGACTTTCAAATGTGCTGAATGCTGCGGAAAGTGGTAAAATAATCCTTTCGGCAATTATGTTTGTAAATAGATAATCTATGTAGAACTTGTTTTTCACCACTCTGTAAAGAGGGTTGCCGGCAAAGTGGAAATGTTTCCATCTTTCAGTTCCATAGAGATAGTATGAAACTGCAACACCTATTACGATGAAGGCCCATGGTATTGCCTCGATATATATTGGAGCAGAAGGGATTGGCGTTGAAGGCATTATGTAGTCATAGAAATGTGACTGCCATATACCGAATCCAAGGGAAAACGCCGCAAGAAAGAACAGTGGAATCTGAACATGCAGGGGAGGATCCTTCGCCTCTTCTGCAAGCTTCGATCTGGGCTTACCGAGCGCCACCAGAAAGAACATCCTGAAAGTATAAAGCACTGTGAGAAGTGCCCCAGTGACAAGGAATAACCATGGGAGGAACGATATGAAACCAAACCCGGAACCTGTAAAGTACGTCCATGCTGCATCGATTATGGCATCCTTTGAAAAGTAGGCTGCAGTGGGAGGAATCGCCGCCAGTGTTATGGCACCTATGAACATGAGTGTCACGGTAACAGGCATTCTTTTCCAGAGGCCGCCCATACGCCTCACGTCTCTCAGTTCCATCATGGCCAGAAGAAGAGATCCTGCTGTCATAAAGAGCAATGCCTTGAACATGGCGTGTACTACAAGATGATACATCCCATAAGCAACACCGGAGTACCCGATGGTAAGGAAACCACCAAGCCCTATTGCAGCCAGCATGTAGCCAAGCTGACTTATTGTGGAGTATGCCAGTATCCTCTTGAGATCATTTACGACAAGTCCAAGTATACCGGCAAAGATGGCAGTGAATGCCCCAAGAATGGCCACAGATTCAAGTGCGAATGGTGCTGATGCCTGGAAAACCTGGAATAATCTTGCCACCATGTATATTCCTGCAGTGACCATTGTAGCCGCATGTATCAGCGCTGATACAGTGGTTGGACCTTCCATTGCATCCGGAATCCACACGTGCAGTGGAAACTGGGATGATTTTCCTGCTGCGCCTGCTAGAAACAGCACTGAAACGATGCCAAGGGTTGTTTTTCCAACATGGGCTGCAACCAGGCCCGCATTGTCGATAAGATATGGTATGCTAAGTGGACTTGCCCCGTTCAACCCGTTGAAACCCACCAGATGGGTATACAGAAGAGCCATTCCTGCAAGAAACAGCAGATCTCCTACCCTGGTGACTATGAAAGCCTTCTTTGCTGCAGAAGCTGCATTTGGTTTGAAGAACCAGAAACCAATCAGGAGATATGAACACAGTCCGACCAGTTCCCAGAAAAGGAAGAAGAAAACCAGATTGGACGATATTACAAGACCAAGCATGCCAGCGGTGAAGAGCGCGGTTTCGGCAAAGTATACGTGCCTGTTTGGGTCCTTTCCCATGTAATGCATTGCATACAGATGTATCATAAGTCCGACAAATGAAACCATCAAAACCATGACGAGTGACAGATGATCCACATAAATTCCGTAGTTTATGCTGTAGAACCAGTGAACACTCTCATGGATTGGACCGACGGCGTTTACCTGAAGATATGTAAGGTACGAGAAGAGCAGTGACAACCCGATTGATGTGGATGCTATTATTCCGGACCAGTTCCTGTATTTTATTCCCACCAGATAGGATAGAACGAACCCCACCAGGGGAGATATGAATATTAACCATGCATATATGAACATTGATTCACCACTTTATTTCTTTCAGCAGGGAAATTGATATTTTCCCGAACTTTCTGTAGACTGCACTGAGCAGACTCATCCCAATTACGGATTCCACCACGCCTATGGCTATGGCAAATAGGGCCATAAGCATTGGCTGCGAACTGTAATAGTATGACCCCACTGCCACCAGATTTAATATTCCGGAATTGAGGAGGATTTCTATTGAGATCATCATCTTTATTCCTATATTCGAAGTCATTACACCATAAAGACCAATTGTAAACAGTATGAGTGACAGCATTGCCACAAGTAGAATTAACATCTATTGCTCCTCCTTTCCAGTTATGTAAAACATACCAACAATACCTCCCACGAGGATCAGTGACAAAAGCTCAAACGGAGTCACGTAAATCCCAAACAGGTTCACACCGATAGATGCAATATCCTGTGAAACAGGTATAAAGCTCCCCTTAATCTGGATTACATTGAATGCGAATACTATAAGGAAAAGTATGGCGGATGCCTTGTAAGCCATTCTGTTACTCAATTTCCTTACCTCCCGTGAGCATCAGCGTGAATACCAGGAGAGTGACCACTGCACCAACAAAAACAAGGAGCTCGACTGCACCGACAATTGATCCTCCAAGAAATATGAACAGTGCCGAAAGAACGAACAGGAAGGCCATGAGCCATACTGAAGAGTGAACCAGATTCTTGCTGGAAATAGTGGTCAATGCCAGTATAACAAGAATTGCAGCGAATACCAGAAAAATAATTGTGAATATCATTTTATAACTTCCTCCTCAGGCATTGACAGCTCTTCAGGAGAATATGTGAAACTGTTTCTTGTCCTTGCGGTTTCAAACTCATGTGTGAGATATATGGCATCGGTTGGGCAGATTTCCTCACAGTTCCTGCATACTGTACATGTCCCAAAGTTAACATCCGGGTATATTTTTCTCTTGTTCCTCTGGTTCTCCCTCTCAACCTTGTTCATATGAATGCTCAGGTTGGGGCACACCTGTTCACACAGAGTACACCCCACGCAATCGTCAAGGCTCAGGGATATCCTGAACTTGAACCTGTCTGGAATTTCCGGCCTGACTTCTGGATACTGGACAGTAACCGGCTTCTGGAACAGATGCTTACCCACTACCATCATTGCCTTCAGTGTTCCTACAAGCGGAATCTGTTTTTTCGGTTCTTCGACTTCTTTTACACCTATCATAACAAGCCCACCCCCAGCGTGAGGAATCCTGCAATTATGAGGTTGATCACAGATATGGGAAGAAGATATTTCCAACCCATGTTAACGAACTTATCTATTCTTATTCTGGGA
The DNA here is from genome assembly GCA_021820245.1 of Thermoplasmata archaeon. Classification (GTDB taxonomy): domain Archaea; phylum Thermoplasmatota; class Thermoplasmata; order Thermoplasmatales; family Thermoplasmataceae; genus Oxyplasma. The sequence continues at coordinate 11,780 of JAKADT010000009.1, forward strand.
AGGGAAAGCCATATTGTGAATGATATAACGACAAGAATCATTGTCTTGATAAGAAGATACACAAATCCTGCATCTGATGAGAAAGGACCGTTATACCCGCCCAGGTATAGCAGTGATACCATCATTGAACCCAGGAATATACTTCCGAACATTCCCATATAGAAGAGACCAAATCTCATCCCTGTATACTCCGTGGAATGTCCTGACACAAGTTCGCTGTCACTCTCACCCATATCGAAAGGTGAATAGGATGCCCTGGCTATCATGGCTATGAAGAAGACAAACAGGCCTATCACTTCTGGAATTCCGTATGGAATATACTGTGTGGACACAAGTGATTCAAGATTGAGAGGACTTGATGTTCTTCCTGAGGCCATCATGACAAGTGCCAGCACTGAGATCATCATTGGAATCTCAAATGAAACATCCTTGGCCACTCCCCTCAGTGCCCCCATAACGGCGTATTTATTGCTCGAGCTGACGCCAGCAAGTAGTTCTCCAACAGGCATTATTGCAATGGCTGCAAAGAGCAGTATAACGCTTACCCCGGAATGTGTTATTGTCAGTGATCCTATGTAGAAAAAATCTCCGTAAGGAAGCAGTGCTAATGCAAGCACCAGGCCCAGGAATACGACCACGGGGGCAACCTTGTACGGAAAATCATCCCTCTTCCTGGGGAGTATTGATTCCTTCCCCACCAGCTTGAGACTGTCTGCTATGAGTTGCAGCAGACCAAATTTCCCTACCCTGTTCGGTCCGATCCTCAACTGGAGCCTCGCCATGTATTTTCTGAACAGGTAGATCATCATAACCAGTACAACCATTACAAAAGCTATGAAGAATATAGTCTCAAACAGGTATGCAAGAATGTATGAAATATAATGCCCCAGGGGGGAGAAGAACTGGGCAATGTGAGTCAGTACGTTCATCTGTCAACCTCCCCGAACACCAGGTCAATTGTCCCGGAGATTGCAACCAGATCGGCAACCATCGTATCCTTCGCCAGTACGGGAAGGACTGAAAGGTTCTTGAAAGACGGGCTCCTCACGTGCAGTCTGTACGGTTTCACACCTCCATCTCCAACCAGGTATACACCGAATTCCCCCTTGGGAGATTCCGTCCTGGCAAAATATTCACCCTCTCCCCGCAGCCTTATCATGAGAGATTTTTTAGCCTTTGGATTGAAATAAGGACCATCCGGTATCTGTTTCATGGCCTGTTTTACGATCTTAACAGATTGCCTCATCTCTTCAAAACGAACAATGAACCTTGCCAGATTATCCTTCTTGTGTGAAATCGGTATATCGAAATTAATTTTGTCGTATACAAGATATGGTTCTTCCTTTCTGATATCGTATGGAATTCCAGATGCCCTGAGCATTGGCCCTGTAACACCGTAATCTATTGCAACCTCTGGCTCAAGTATCCCTATACCTTTGGTTCTTGAGATGAAAATATCATTGTTGATAAATGCCCTGTAAATGTCCTCCAGTTTGGCCGGAAACTGTTCCAGGAAAGCTTCTATCTTTGCTATTATTTTATCGTTGAAATCCTGGTACACACCCCCTATACTCATATAGTTTACCTGCTGCCTGGAACCGGAAGTTTCAACGAAAATGTCAAGTATTTTCTCCCTTTCAATGAAGCAGTAGAAGAATGGAGTGAGCATTCCAAGGT
>JAKADT010000009.1:13556-25372 GCA_021820245.1 Thermoplasmata archaeon
TCCTGGTACACACCCCCTATACTCATATAGTTTACCTGCTGCCTGGAACCGGAAGTTTCAACGAAAATGTCAAGTATTTTCTCCCTTTCAATGAAGCAGTAGAAGAATGGAGTGAGCATTCCAAGGTCAAGACCATAAGCTCCTGCCCAGACGAGGTGAGCTGCAATTCTGCTCAGTTCAGCCATTACAACCCTTATCCACTGGGCCCTTTCGGGAGGAGGTATGCCCAGTAGCTTTTCTGCAGCCTCCAGATAGCCCACCTCCATGTTCATGGCTCCCACATAATCCATTCTGTCAAAGTACATCATGGCATCGCAGTAATAGTCAAGTTCGCATATTTTCTCAGCGTTTCTGTGCAGGTACCCTATTATGGGCTCCACTTCCCTAACTATTTCACCGTCCAGTTTCAGCCTTAGCCTGAGAACGCCATGAGTGGAGGGATGCTGGGGACCCATGTTAAGTTCGACCCATTCATCCGGATTTCCGTTTATTTTTTGATCCTGCATCATCACCAACCGTCTCCCGGATCAAACGTAGCATAGTCGTTGCCGTCTTCATCCATGTTGATGTACTGAACTTTCTTCAGATCGTAATTTTTTCTCAGGGGATGACCGACCCAGTTTTCAGGCAGGAACATTCTCTTGAGATCTGGATGGCCTTCGAAAACTATACCCATCATATCATACTGTTCTCTCTCATCCCAGTTTGCACTGCTCCATAATCCTGCCACGCTTGGAACTCTTTCATCCAGGGTTTCGGTCTTTACAATAATATATTTTTTTGATTCGAAATTATGAAGATGGTACACAACTTCGATCTTATCTTTCCTGTCAACACCGGTAATTAAGGAAAGGTGATTGAAGCCCTGCTTCTTCAGTTCGGTCATGAGTTCGATCAGGTTCTCCTTGGCCACCTTGAGTATTCTCCTCCCGTCTTTTCCCTTTGTCTCTTCAATGATTTCTACCAACATGATCACCTGTCTGTTTCATTCCTGATCTTTTTCTGAAGGGTTATTATGCCATGTGTCAGTGCTTCAGGTGTGGGTGGGCATCCTGGAACATATACATCCACCGGTACAACCCTGTCAACACCAAGAACCACTGAATATCCCTGATTGTAAGGTCCTCCCTGGATTACGCATACTCCCATCGCTATGACGTATTTTGGATATGGCATCTCATCGTATATCCTCCTGAGACGTGGAGCCATCTTCTTTGTGACGGTTCCAGATACTATCATGAGATCAGATTGCCTTGGGGAATTCCTGAATATTTCACTCCCGAATCTTGAAATGTCAAGATTTGAAGCCTGTATAGCCATCATTTCAATTGCACAGCATGCAAGACCAAAAGTCAGTGGCCAGAGTGAGTTGCTTCTCCCCCACTCCATTGCCTTGTCAAGAGTTGTTGTGATCAGCCCTACATCGCCTGTTTTCATTTCATCCACCTCATGTGGCCTTCCTTGAAGGCATAGTATACAACAAAAAGAGGCATTGCGAGAAATATGAGGGTATTTATGAAAGGGATAATCCCAAGAGCCTTGAAATCGAATGCCCACGGGAAAAGAAGTGCCATATCCACATCGAAAAGTACGAACAGAAGTATTATGACATAGTACTGAACATGTACGAATTTTCCAATCTCGCCCCTGGATACTTCCCCTGATTCATACGGTTCAAGGTATTTTGTAGATTTAACAGGAGGATTCTCGCTTTTCACCAGATTGGTAAGTATATCAAAGGGATTGAAAGAAATCTTCTTTTTCTTCTCGAATCTGTTTTCGCCTATGGAGGGAAGAAACATGAACAATCCCACCATCCCCAAAATGAGCAATATGAGGACTATGAGCAGAGGGATATATCCATCCAACATGTATTTGGTATCGTTAGACGATATTTAAGTATTGTTTTGATAACATCATAAAACCAATAAAATGCGCTTATTTCTGACCTTAGTCATGAGTTAAATTCTATCTGGAGATTCTTTTGAAGACGGAGATCGCAAGAGTTGGATCCACAAGTTTTCTTGCGGCTTTGCTAAGGTATGGAATAACGTTTTTCTCAGTTACAGCCCCTTCCATAATAGCTCTTGAAAGCAATTTTTCAATATCTTCCTCCGTCATGATCTGTTTACCGACTTCTACTTTAAGTTCATTTCCCCTCAATCCGGAAACAGTTGATATTTCAATGGCTTTCTCCAGAACAAACCTGGACCAGTTCTCTCCTGTGGACATTTCAAAAATATCCATAAGTGTCCTCTCATCTGGTTCTTTTCCAGACTTTTCCCTAATTTCCGGGATTTTCTGCAGTAGAATTCTTGCAACGGATCGTGGATCGGAATAAGATGATGCCAGATTCCTGAATCTTATGAGATTCCCGCTTTTTATAATAACACCGGCATCCTGTTCCGATATACCATATTCCTGGATCAATTTTTTCTGGAGATCCTCAACGCTCTCTGGGACATTTTTCTCACAGAAATCCATCATCTCCTCCGGGATATGCTTCACCGGAATGTCGGTCTCCGGGTACATCCGTTCCTTTCCGGGTAGTGGCCTGAGAAAGAAAGTCTCGCCATCATCTCTCGGTCCTCTTGTTTCTGAAAGGTCCAGAGAGATGAGTTTTTCGATTCTGCTGTTTATTCCTGATGAGATAACTTCTATTTTGGAACGGGGAGATGAGAGAATGAGGACAGCGTCATTCTCCTTCTTTCCAAGTTTCTCGTAAATAGTTCTTAATTTTTCCTCCTCTATACCATAGGCTGGCAATTCATCGGAATGAAATATCCCTCCAAGTCCGAATGCCTTGACCACATCGGATATCTCCTTTCCAAGGCGTAAATCACCGTTCTTAAGTGTGCCGGCGAATCCTGGTAGTATCGCGGAATATACCGCATTACCGGCCTTGAAACCTGATTTTAAAATTTTTGAGGATGAATTCTCGAAGACCTGGCTTACATCTTTAAAGTTCACAACCACGCTCTTTTCACCTATCCTCTTCCTGACAATCTCAATTGCCCTGGAAATTGCCTCCTGCCGGGTTTTTTCATACCGTATGAATTGGGAAATGAGTGATAGTTTCTGGACACCTTTTATCTCCACCCTGCCCATACCCATTGACATGTTGACATCCTGCCTTATGGAATCCACCTCCCTTCTCGCATAACCTGACAGAATACCTATGGAACCTATCTTTTCCGCAACTTCCACTGCATGTTCCTCGTCCTTTATATCCGGCTCAGTTGAAACCTCTATGAGCGGTATCCCCAGCCTATCAAGAGAGTATGTGACCGTTGATTTTTCACCATCAATTTTCCTGGCAGAATCCTCCTCGAGGCATACCGTTGAAATCCTCACTTTTCCCTTGCTTGTTTCAATGTAACCACCGATTCCTATAATGGATGTTCTCTGGAAACCACTTGTGTTGGAACCGTCCACAACAACTTTCCTCATTGTTGAGACATATTCCACAACAGTACAGTGAAGTGCCATTGACATTATGATGGAAGCTTTCAAAGCCTCAGAGTCGACATCATGTGGGGGTTCCTCGTCGAATTCCACAAGGCATGTGTTGTCAGTTACATCGTATGTGAAATTCCTGTCCCTGTCCATCTCATATTTTGCGGCCAGATCCATTTTCCCCAGTTCCGAAAGTGTGGGTCTGAGTAATCTGGTGAACTGAAAATAGTTCCTGTTTTCCGCTGCATTGCCCATGCAGCGGCAGAACAGCTTCCCTGTATTCAGCTGCATATGAACCTCCAGGCCAACCTTCAGCTTTTCAACAGGCATCTCTACTGACCTCCCAGGTTAAGCTGGAATGAGATTTCACGTTCGGCTATTTCCCCCCTGAGATTTTCCTGCATGATCTTTTCAAAATCATCAGCATCGTAATTTGCCAGAACATACATTGATTTTACGTAAGCAACCTCGGGAAGGATGCTTCCCAGTGGTATAACGCCCGCTTCCTGCAAAAGTCTTCCTGTTGAATAAACATTCATATTGACCGAACCCTGTATACATTGTGAAGCCATCATAATCTTCAGTCCGTCCCTGGTAAGCCTCCTGATTGAATTGTTCAGATCAGTGCTCACATGCCCAAGTCCTGTACCCATGAGTACTACGGCTTTCCTGTTATTACATATATTTTCCAGATCCTCAGGTGTTAGTGTGGGTGAGAAATATACAAGCGCAACTTTACTGTCCAGTTTATGGGAGAACGTTGTCTCCTCGGCTGTTTTTCTGTAACCTGGAGTTAAGGATACACCATCAGCGTGGAATCTTCCCACCGGCCTGGACCCGATTGTCCTGAATGCATCTCTCCTGCTGGTGTGCATTTTCCTGGATCTCACCGATCGGTGAAGTACAATGGCATCGTCTGATATTGTTTCGTGCATTGCGATGCCCACCTCTCCAAAATCTGTTGATGAAAATTCAACTGCACCCCTGAAATTCAGGAATGCGTCACTGCTGGGTCTGTCAGAACTTCTCTGAGATCCGACAAAAATAATGGGTGCAGTCTGTTTCTCAAACATGAATGCTAGGGCAGATGATGTGTATGACATGGTATCGGTTCCATGCGTAATCACGATTCCATCCGACTTTTTCATGAGTTCTTTTGCAGATCTGCCAAGTGAAACCCAGTTCTCAGGTTTCATATTTTCGCTGAGAATTTCACCATATTCGGAAAGTTCCAGAGTGAATCTTTCTGTCAGGCCGGGGAGCGATGACGATAGAAATTCCAGATCCCTGACCGGTTTAACTGCCCCCGTGGAGTAATCAACCCTGCTTGCAATTGTACCCCCCGTGGTTATAATCGTGATTCTTGTCCTTCCACTTCCTGTGATCGTGTTCACCCTCTCCCCGGAATTTACCTGACCTTTCTGTCCTTCATGTTTTAGAATAGTAATTGAAGAAACTGGAAGTGAAACATTGTAGCCATTTTCCAGTTTCAATGTTAAAAGATCTTTTTCAGTGCCTATGTAAGTTCCCCTGAGTGTTGATGATTTATATTTGACCTCAAGAAAGTCTCCCTTTTCAGGCTTGTCCGCTTGTAGCATGTCTGGTTTATGTTAAATGTATTAATTAATATTCGACTTTCATGGTGAACTGTGAAATCAAAAAAGTGACCTCTGTTTTGAATTCCGTGTTTCGCCAAGTCTTGCCATCAGCTCCATTGCGTTCTTTGGAGCATTTCCATTTGGATGGTTGTTGAAATAAATGTATATGTCACTCTTTGTCTCCGCTTCCCTTATAATTTTTCCAATACTTTCAAGCTCGGACGGGTTGTAACTGTAATTGTATTTTTCCATTGAACTCAGGCCCTTCATGAGCCACTCTTCTGAATTTCTACCATGCAGCCTTACGTAAGATATACCCCCTGATATATGAATATCTGTCAAATTTGACGCAGGGCTATCAAGAGATACCGGAACTGCACCAATCCTGGTTATCTCCCTGTGAAAGGATGCGTTTGAATAAAGTGAATTGTGCCTGGGTTCCACTGCATAGGTTATCATTGAAACAGAGGCATGTTCAAGCAGATCATAGACATTTTCTGTCCTGGCAGCATCAATGTATGGTGGAAGCTGTATTATTGCTGAGCATAAAACTCCGGCATGTTTCATTTTTAAAAGTACGTCCCTCTCGAAATTCCACATTATCCTTTTTGCCTCTCCGACATTTCCGGACAGATTCAAATGTGTGACAGTTGATGGAATTTTCACGGAGTAGAGAAAACCAATGTTCTTTGCCTGTTTGATCCACCTGCTTACAGTTGCCTCCTTTGGTATACTGTAGAATGTGGAATTTATCTCAACTGTGCTGAAAATACTTGAGTAATATGTGAAAAAATTATCTGTTCCCGGAGGGTAGAAAATACCGGACCATTCCGGGTAAGACCACCCGGAACATCCTGTTCTGATCATCGTTTCGCCACTATTTCAGAAGTTCCCTTGCGATTATCATCCTCTGGATCTGGTTTGTGCCCTCGTATATCTGAGTTATTTTTGCATCCCTCATATGCCTCTCGGCCGAAAGTTCTGTTGTGTAACCATAACCACCGAACAGCTGGAGTGATTCAGTGGTTACTTTCATTGCAACATCCGATGCAAAAAGTTTTGCCATGGATGAGATCTTAATGGTGTTCTCTTTTCCGTCCCACATCTCCGCTGCTTTATAGGTCAGCATTCGGGCTGCCTCAATTTCAGTGGACAGATCGGCTATCATGAACTGTATTCCCTGAAATTCTGAGATTGACTTCCCGAACTGCTTTCTTCCCTTTATGTATTCAATTGCCTCATCCAGGGCAGACTGTGCTATTCCAAGTGCCTGGGCGGCAATGCCTATCCTCCCGGAATCAAGTGTGTCCATTACCACCTTGAACCCCCTGTTCAATTCTCCAACCATATTCTCCTCCGGAACCTCCACATTATTGAACTCCAGTTCAACTGTACTTGAACCTCTTATTCCCATTTTCTGGATGTCCCTGTTGATTCTGAATCCTTTCATGCTGGAATCAACAACAAAAGTACTGATTCCCCTGTTCCCTTTCCCGGGATCTGTTACCGCATCAACCACAAAGAATTCGGCAATTCTTCCGTTTGAAATGAAGATCTTTGTGCCATTCAGCACATATTTATCCCCTCTTTTTTCGGCCCTGGTCCTTATTGAAGCTGCGTCACTTCCAGCTTCAGCTTCTGTAAGTGCCAGACCACCTATTGCGCCCTTTGCAACTCTTGTGAGATATTTCTTCTTAATGTTTTCATTTCCAAACATAATCAATGGATCTGCAAAGAGGGTTAGAGCCCCATCAAGTACAAGGGCCGTGCTGGGGCATGCCTTTGATATCTCCTCAATAGCCCTCACGAGAAAGCTGAAACTCAACCCTGCACCTCCATATTCCTTTGGAATGTAGGTTGAGAAGAGTCCCATTTCCCTCATCTTCATTATGAGTTTTTCCGGGACAGTTTTCTTTTCGTCTATTTCTCTTGCAAGAGGTTTTACCTCTTTCTGTGAGAATTGAGTGATGTAATCCAGTATCTGTTCCTCTTCTTCTGTGAGTTTAATGAGTCCCATTCTTATCCATGGTGAATCTTGTTCTGAGTTATTATGTTTTCAGGGTTCTGACAATTTGACGTGGATATCAATCCACATAAACTCTGGCATTAAGACCGTATCGGCGGTGTGAAGTTGTAATTTCAAAAATGATGGGGAAGTTGAACCAGTGGTTCAGCTTATTTCTGGTTTGACAACAATTCGCTTTTCAGCGATTCAAGGAGATCCGGAAATATTCTTGCACTTTCCTCGTACCCCTTTTTCCTCGTCTCTATATATGCATTGCGTGCCTTCAGGAAACTATCTAAGTTCTTTTCGTCAAACTTGAATTTGAGATATTGAAGCGTCGATTCAAGTACCTCTGTTGATCGTCCCTCTTCTGGAATGCCCCTTAACTCATCCCCGTCGAATGTTATATAGACTGTATCCTCAATACCTGTCATCTTTGGGAGCTCACGCATCATCACATCCTGGCTTTCAAATTCGATGAACATTGAGACGCTCAGTTCATTTTTTCCCGGTAACTGCTCGCTGTAAACTTTAATCAGTCTCTTTATCTCTTCCTCATCCTGCACATTTTCAATAAATACCATTTCATTGATCTGGTTGACCACTATATCCCTGGATTCGAAGAGGAAGCTGAAAGTTTTCGATATAACTCTTCTTCCCTTTTTGTGAGTAATGATGTTTTTAGTGATGGATTCTCTGCTTTTTTCATAAATTTTTGGTGGGAGTATATCCTCCCTTGAGATACTCTGCATGTCGCCACCCCATCTATTGCTTGAGTTTTGCAAGGGTGTCTTCGTATTTTTTTGCGTGGGATTTTTCAGCCTTGGTAAGGATCTCAAACCAGTGTGCTATATCCTCAAAGCTCTCCTCTCTTGCTGTCTTGGCAAAGCCCGGATACATCTGGCTGTATTCATATGTTTCACCTGCAATTGCAGACTTGAGATTCAGTTCTGTGCTCCCTATTGGTTCACCTGTAACAGGATCGCCAACCGTCTGAAGGTATTTCATGTGGCCAAAAGCATGGGCAGTCTCGCCATCGGCAGTTGACCTGAATATTGATGCTATCTCCTGGTATCCTTCCTCATCTGCCTTCTGTGCGAAGTACAGGTATCTCCTGTTAGCCTGGCTTTCACCTGCAAAACCTGCTTTCAGGTTTTCCAGAGTCTTCGTGTTTTTCAGTTCCATTTAACTCACCTTATTGCTATTTCCACTAAGTATATGAATTTTATTTTTATAGTTGTTATCAGTTGATATTCAGATAAAATTACCCATACGCGATGCAACAATAAAGACGGATAGATCGAGTGGAAGATCGGTCTCACCGGGGCTGAGGCTGTATGCCTCGGAATTGAACCTGATCTTGAGTGGCTTCACCACATTAATTTTTGCTGTTTTACCCTTCAAAATGGGATTCACCGCCTCTTCAAGCGGATCGAATTCCCTCATGCTGTTGATTGTTACAGGATATACCATCAGGCCCGTCTTCCCGTGCAGACTGAATGGATACCTTATGAGCCTGTGAACATCTGTAGTCACAGGTTCGTCTATTTCCGCCGCATCTTCTTTCTGCAGCCTGCTTATTAAATTCTGAAGTACAGTCTGGTCGTCCCTTGTCATGTATCTGTATTTTTCCATTCCCGGCTCTTTAAGGAGGTTTACCTTGCTTACCGCCTTTCTTGAAATTTTAACTGTTTTCATCCTGGAGAAGTATTCTTCTACTTGTTCTCTCTTCTTGAATGTATTCAAAAGAATGGCATCTTCGTATATGCTCTCATCCTCCTCCGAGTATTTTTGATATATTTCTGTAAATTTTCGGTCAATAAAGTTAACCCACCCCGAAGCCTCCCGGTAATTCACAACACCGAGTTTTCTGAACTCTTCTGCATTCAGGCCTTCCCCACGTATGTAATCTGCTATCTCCCTTCTTCCATCAGAAGTGAGATTGTATATCCTTTCACTTAGCACATGAACGTGGTAACCTCTACCTCCTGAGAAGAATATTTTCAGGTCTTCATCCTCAAACCCAAATGTGCCTATGAGAAATTTTTCCACAAGCCTGAGCGTATGTTCCTTCACCTTTGCCAGAATTTCATCATACCTCATTTTCTCGGCTCCCTCTATGTGATCAGCATCCAGATCAAATATGAGTTCCGCCCCCATCCATTCCTTCATTTCCATTTTCTTTTCATAAGGGAATCTGTAATATGCGGTTGAATAGTACAGATGACGGGGAACGTTACGTTTGACGAATGCATCGACCTCTCCTGAATTCCTCAAACCCAGATGTCTTATCATTGAACCATAAAATGGAATGAATCCGATTTCCCTCGAAGAAATCAGATCTGGAACCGGAGTTTTCCAGCTTTCATAGTATTCCCTGAAATATTTTTTAAGCATGTTATCGGAGGGATTTGTTTCCATAGACCTGAACTAAATGATATAATATATTAATTACATTTGCCGTATTGTTTAAGATGTCGTTATCCAAGATTCAGGCGGTTGCAATAATTTCCATTATGCTGATGGTACTAGCGGTTCCTGCCATAACTGATCATAGCAATTCGTCCATTGTTATGAAAGCCGATACCTCTATTTCCAAGGGTGGAGGATCTGACTTCAACTCAACCGGTGGATATCTCTATTATACAGTTTATGACCAGTACCATACAAATTTCACGGATGGTATTGTCACGCAGTATCTGGCCAGCATGGGAGTCAGTGCTCAAAACTATGGTATTTTTCTGAATTTCAATATTAGCACCTCAATGGAGAAAAAGGTGAACAGTTTTTTGAATAACCTGAAAACTGATTTTGGGATAAACTACTCAGTTTCCTCCGGAAACAGCAGAGTATCCCCAAACGTACTGTATTCCCCTGTTACTGCTGCGTTCGGATCAGCACCGTCGTATTATGTCCCCTCGCAGATCGCATCTGCATACAACTTTAACTGGGCTTACCAGAACAATATAAAAGGAAATGGAACAACCATTGGTATTGTAGATGCATATGGTGATCCCAATATAATGTATGATCTAGGTGCCTTCGATAATGTAACGGGGCTACCACCCGCCAACCTGAAGGTAATATATACAAACAGCTCTTCTGGATCCAGTTTCAACAATTCTTGGGCAATAGAAACTGCCACTGATGTGGAATGGGCACATGCGATGGCACCATATGCAAAAATTGTCCTTTTGTTAACAGACTCATCAAGTTTCAATGCAATGCAAACTGCCATTGAATATGCAGTTGAACACAGGATATCTAACATACTTTCATTCAGCTGGGGATCCCCGGAATCGGGAGTTACCAATTCAACTATTTCCAGTTTCAACATGGTTCTCAAGGCTGCAGCTGACCAGGGAATGTCTGTCTTCGCAGCTTCCGGAGATTTTGGGGCCTATGACCATACAAACCATCTTACAGTAAACTTCCCTGCATCCAGCCCCTATGTGACTTCTGTGGGTGGTACATCACTTTATGACAACAGCGGTGCATTTTCACAGACTGCATGGGGGGGCATCCTCAATGGAAAATCATATGGAAGCGGTGGTGGATACAGCAGATATTTTTCAAAACCTTACTGGCAGAATGCTCCGTCTATAAATTCAACCGTAAACTATAGAGGAGTTCCGGATGTTTCCCTGGATGCCAGCAACAATACTGGCGTGCTTATAATCTCTGAGGGAAAGTCCTACAAGGTCGGAGGTACCAGCATTGCAACACCAATGTGGGCAGCGATTGGCAGCATCCTTGACCAGTACAACAACAGGGACATGGGGCTTCTCAATCCGCTATTATATCAGATCTCAAGAACGAATTATTATGGAAAGGCCTTCACTCAGATAACATCAGGCGGCAATGGATACTATTCTGCACATAGCGGATGGAATCCGGTTACAGGGCTTGGCACCCCCAATGTGTCATATCTCATGAACATATCAGAACAATTGCTTTTGCCCTACGGATCAAACGTCATCATTAACTCCGGCAATTACAGCTATACAACCGTATCGGCAAATATAGATCCTTCCACTCTTAATGATCTTAATAAATTTGGGAATGGAAGCACATTCTATTATGTGTCGTTCTATTCCAGTTCCACAAATTTTATTAAATTTGGTCTTGACAGTAATTCCACCGGCATATTTCCCATGCTGGAGCTGGATCAGGGAGGAACATGGATTAACCAGACACTGAGTTCGAATACATACCATGTACACTCGTTTAATGTTTCTGAAACTTTTCAAAATGATACCCTTAAACTTTCCATTAACGGTTCAGTAATACACACAATGCCACTGTTTGTTAATTTTCAGGGTGGAATGGAGGCCTCGTATGGTGTTGAACAGATAAACAGTACAGATAACCTTACCCCGGTGGCAGGAGGGAATTTTTCAGGTATAGCGGTATACAGCAATACCTCTTCAGTGCCCATAAATTCTATGTTTGAAACCCATTTTTCAGGTATTTCAACCCAGGCAAACTATTCCAATCTTTCCATCTTCAGTTCAGGCAACCGTTATGTTGTTGAGAACGGTTACAGCAACAACAGTGAGTATATCAATGGAACAAGTGCTTCAAACCCTGTTTCCATATATTATAACCTCACCTTTACACACCCTGTAAATGGAACATTCCATATACATGGATATACCAAAAGCGTAACATGGAAGGTTAATGGAAATGCTATATCCGGTTCAAGCTATACGTTTCCCGGATCCGGATACTACAATGTTTCCGCCTACAGTTCAGGA
>JAKADT010000009.1:25472-34734 GCA_021820245.1 Thermoplasmata archaeon
GGATTTGCCAACGTGTCCGCCGATAATATGACCTTTACGGAAAGTGGAGGGATGTTCAGGCTTGTAACCTATCCAAGGGAGGTTGAAATTAACATAACGGCTAACGGATACCTTTCAAATACCACAACAGTAAAACTAATGCCTGGAAACACATACTCCGGGACATTTTACCTTCATCCACTGCATGCTCTTCAGACCATAGTAGGAAGAGTCACCGACCGGATTTTCAAGTACGGCCTGTATGGAGTCAATGTTTCTTCCAACAGCAGTAACTATGTTTTCACCAACGCAACCGGATACTATGTTTTTTACAACACGAATGAGACAAGAAACCTCACTTTCTCACGGTCAGAGTATAATTCAACCACAGTTGAGGTCGATTCCACAGCAAACAAAACCATCAATGTTCAGCTGGTACCACTGGAGGTAACACAGTCAGCCCTGTTTTCTGTCGCACTGGGCAGATATTTCCCATTCCTGTTCAGCCTTGCGTACGTGTCGTGGAGCACAAATGCCGCTCTTTCGCCTCTCTTCAGTTCATACCAGATAATATATGCAGACAATGCTGCAATGAACAATCCCTCATACCTGAATGTTTCCAGTCCTGGTACACAGTCAGTGGTTTTGTCCGGAATATTTCCCGGTAAGACCTACTATGTCACAATTAACATGTATCTCGACAATGGACAGATAATTACTGGGAATACAATAACAATCAGTTATTCAAATCTGATCGACCTTGGCATGAACGTGGTTATACTTGCAGGCATAGGCATTTACGCCTATGTCGCCATTGGATTTGTCATAAGAAGAAGGAGAAGAAAAAAATCAAACTAATATTCTCCATAAATCTGGTTTCTTGCCTCCACCATATTTTTTAATTTCTGGAATCCAATTTCCCTTGATCTGGTACGCAGTCCACAGTCCGGGTTGATTCTTACATTTGTAGGGTTTTCTATGAAAGCCATTGCGTATTCTATTCTGTCCTTTATTAACTGTACGGATTCTACCTCGTTGATGTGTACATCCGTTACACCGAGTCCCAGAAATTTACGTGGATACTGTTCCTCGTTTATTTCTGAAAAGTAGGCAATATCCTCATATCCCGTTCTGGCCTCATCACTTACCCCCGGTATAAGCGTGTCCCTGTTGGCGTATTCCAGGTTGAACCCATGAAGTTTAAGATCCGGTATTCTGTCATACAGAAGCCTGTAATCCTTACTGTAGCAGACATGTATGCTGAATTCTGTGTCCTGTATCCCCTCCACAGACCTGTTTACTGAATCCACAACAATGTCCATTTCCGATGGATGAGTGGTGGCAGCTGGCTCATCTATCTGTATTTCCAGTGTCTCTCCGCCGGACCTATTTTCCCATATCTTCTTGAGGTCTCGAATTTCATTGTTTATGAGGTCGGCGTATGCCATTGCAAGGTCCTCTCTGCTCCTGTATGCCTCGTTGAAGGACCAGTCCATCATGGTGTAAGGACCTGTGATGGGTACCTTGATTCTTTTTTCCGTGTGGTTCATTACAAACCCAAGTTCATCACCGTGAAATGATGATTTTCTTTTCAGTTCTGATACAACGCTGCCCTTCCTGTAGTATTTATTGTCGAAGGATCTGACTAATCCGTAAAACTCAATACCCTCAAGGCTGTTTGCAAGATGTTCATACATCTCCCATCTGAACATCTCCCCGCCAACTCCAACGTTCATAAGAGCTGCCTGGTCAAAGAGATCCAGAGTTTCAAGGGTTGCCTTTTCTGCAAGGCTCACGAATTCTGCTGTTCCCTGAATCTGGTGGAATCTTTTGCTGAGATAGTCGGGTTTTCTAAAACTTCCTATTTCCTGTGTGATGAATTTTCTCTCTGTCATCAGTTGATCACCTCTTTAAGCATGTTGAGTTTCTTTGTGGCAATCGAATCTGGAAGGAAATCAAGGTAGTCATTGAATGTTACATAAATGGAACCTGAACCTGCCTTCTTTGCTGATTCCTCTGCCTCTTTCCTTATGGCTGCCGGATCCTCTATTCTCGTATTGTGTGAATCTATTAACCTGATTCCCGGTACACTGGAATGTTTTGCCGCAATTTCCAAATTCATGTCCTCAGGCGTTACAACAATACTGCAGAATCTGTTCTCCAGAGGTGTGAGATCAGCAAATTTAAGATTTCCCTCTGTAACCAGAATGGTCTTGAATCTATTTATGAATGGTGACAGTACTGACATGTCCTCCCCCTGATATGGAAGTGACTCAAAAAGAAGCGCATTCTTAAATCCGTATGTTTTCATTATATCTGAGTATATGGAGAGCATTCCGGAAGTGAATGTCTCAAGAGACAGTTCCGGGTTCACCTTTGACATCTTGAAGAATGAGATGGGTGAAGGAAAGAATGCAAAATAGTTTGGATCACTGTTCTTCTGGAAAAGCGGAAGGGGCGGATTTGCCTCAATTTCTGAATATTCCGAAGGATTTACCTTCATCTTACCGACATGGTCTACCTCAGGAAGTCTGTAGAAAGTATTTGTCTCCCTGTACCTGGTCAGGGGACCGGGAACTATTCCATGGGTAGCAGTGGTGAATGGCCTGAAAATGTCAAACCAGTTGAAAAGCGGATCTGTATAATCCAGTCCAGTACTTTTGAAGAGTGATATCTTTTCTTCCTTTTCCTGGCTTATTTCCCTTTCAATGTCCCTGCTTTTCAGGACTCCCCTCTCCCATCGCCCTATCTTTATTCTCAATTCGTCATTCTTTGGATAAATTCCATATATCAAACCTTTTATTTCTGTCATATCAAATGCACTCCAGTATGTCTCTTGCAAGATTGTTGTGTCCCATGGGCATTATGTGAATTCCATCCACATACCCCCTCAGTGAATCAAATGCATCCAGAATGACTCTCCTTGAAGTGGATTGTATGTCATCTGAATTCTCAAATTTTTCACGAATTTCCTCTGGCATGTTTATGTGGAGCTTTTCAGCAAAATTCACCTGGGACTTTTTCCTGATGGCCATGAACCCGGCCATTAACTTAAAATTTCTCTTCTTTATCCAGTCTTTTTCCAGCAGTAAGGGGTCGAATATGATCTGGCTGATGAACAGGTTAGAACCGTTTTCCATTTTTTTTGCAGCTATCTCCTCTTCGTTTGCCCTGTATGGGTTAATGGCACTTCCAACCACAATTTCAGGTACTTTATTATCGGCAGATTTCACAAGATTTCCTGATCTGCTTATTTCGGTAATTGTTTTCATCACGTCAATTTCCCTGACCTCTCTTGATTCAGCCTCTGGGCTTATTGGGTCACCGCCTATTACAAAGAAATGATTGATGCCGAACTTTATGGCAGTTATGGCCTGTGATCTTATGAAAAGCGCATTCTTGTCCCTTGGCGTAATATGAGGCATTGGAATGACCTCATTATTCCTTGTGGCTTCATAAAGAGATATTACTGGGTCTATGCCTGGAAGTCCCCTGGGATTTTCGGGGGCGGTAAACATATCTGCAAGATTGGACAGCATGCTTCCTGCTGCATAAATATCGTCCATGCTGCAGGTTCTTGATGGTACAAGTTCCACTGACCTGATTAATTTAAGTTCCCTTACGCTTTTTCTCTTTGCCAATCCAGGCAAAATATTCTTTTAATTTAAAAGAGTTAGTGAGTTTCATATTACTTGCAGTAATTTTATTAAGGGATCAGAAGTCAAACCTGACTCCCTGTGAAAGAGGAATGTCTTTTCCCCAGTTTACGGTTACCGTCTGCCGTCTCATATAGGCTTTCCAGGCATCGCTTCCACTCTCCCTTCCTGATCCTGTCTCCTTTTCTCCTCCGAATGCGCCACCTATTTCCGCACCTGCTGTGCTTGTGTTAACGTTGACTATGCCGCAGTCTGAACCCCTTGCTGATAGAAAGAGGTGCTCTTCCGAAAGATCCGTTGTGAATATTGCGGACGATAATCCCTGAGGTACGGAATTATGAATGCTGATGGCTTCCTCAATAGTTTTGTATTTGAACAGGTAGAGAAGAGGACCGAATGTCTCTTCCTTAACAATGGGCATTGAACTCTCTGCTTCAACTATTGCAGGTTTCACATAATACCCGTGATCAAGGCCAGGGATCGTGATTTTCTCTCCTCCATATATCAGTTTTCCACCCTGTTTTTTTGCGGTTTCTATGGCTGAGAGATATGTTTTGACTGCTTCATTATCTATAAGAGGGCCCACGAGAACTCCTTTTTCCAGAGGATTGCCTATCTTTATTGTTGAATAAGCTGCCTTCAGTTTCTCAACGAATTTGCTGTATATATCTTCCTGAATTATGGCCCTTCTGGTGGAAGTGCATCTCTGCCCTGCTGTAGCAAGGGAGCCAAATACCAGGCCCTTTAGGGCAATATCCATGTTTGATCTTGAAGATATTATGGCAGCGTTATTTCCACCAAGTTCAAGAATGGTCTTTCCGAGTCTTGATGAGACTGTGGTGTTTATTTTCTTCCCAACCGGAATGGAACCGGTGAACGAAACAAGCGGTATCCGGTGATCTGTGGCAATCCACTCTCCTCCCTGAGAACCCCTGCTTACTATAAGTGAAAAAATCTGTGGCATATCCAGCTTCTTTAAAACATTCTCAATAACATGAATGACACCGATTGCAACCAGTGATGCCTTTGTGGAAGGCTTCCATAATACTACATCACCACAAACAGCTGCTATGAAGGCATTCCATGACCATACTGCGGACGGAAAGTTAAATGCAGAAATGACCCCGACAGTACCCATTGGAATCCACTGTTCTGAAAGTTTGTGTTCCGGTCTTTCACTTGCCATTGTGAGGCCGTAAAGCTGCCTGGAAAGTCCCGTGGCAAAATATGCTATGTCAATCATCTCCTGTATCTCGCCCTCTCCCTCTACCTGGGTTTTCCCTGTTTCAAGACTTACTATCTTCCCAAGGAGAGTCTTCTTCCTGAGAAGTTCATCCCCGATCTCCTTTATGACAAAGCCCCTCTTTGGTCCTGGGACCTCCGACCATCTGCTGTATGCGGCATTGAGATGACCCATAATCTCCTCGTAATCTTCCTTTGTTGAGAGCTCTATTTTTCCCAGAGCAGTTCCGTCTATGGGACTGAAAGATGTGTAAATTTCTCTTTTTCCACCAGAGTGCCATTTACCTGAAAATGATCCATGGTTGGTTTCTGCAAGCCCTAATTCCTTGAAAACTGTTTCAATCTCACTGTGAATATCCATAATTCATCGGCGTTGGATTACGGAATAATTAAAATATGTGCCGATTTTTTTTGAAAATTAATTGGGTTTATTGTATGTTGTCGATTGATGTTTATTTTATCTCTATTTTCTTTACTGTTTTTTTGTCCCCGGATTCGGTTTTCCCCATCAGGGATTTTCCTGCGGATAGTATCTCACTGCCTGCGATCTTTAGATGTGAAAGCGAATCCATGAATTCACTGAAACCAACCATTGGAATGCTTATCTTGAGTTCAAGTGTGGCCCTGTTATCAACATTTTTTTCATCATTGTCTGATTTTTTTTCCTGAACCATTTATACCAGTTCAATATTTAGATGCCCGTTAATAAACTCTGCGTTTCCTGGACTCTTATCCGAAAGAGATTGCGGAAGGTAGAATACTCTTCTCCAGTTTTCGATTTCAATCACCAGTTCTCCACCTTTATTGTAAAGATTCATGGATTCCTTCTTTGCAAAAGGGAGCTTTACTCTGACATAGTTACGGTTATCAAGCCTGTAATATTCTATTGGTTTCCCCTTGAAGAATATTTCCATTGGATCAGAATCCTCATATATTTTTTTTGAAAGTCGGGTGAGGTATTCCCTCCCTATGGGTTCCTCATCGGAAAGGTAGACCTTCAAAACCTTGATCTCCCTGAATGATTCGTCTATCTCTTTTATTATCTCTCTCTGGTTTTCCTTCCACTTCAGGAAGAAGTCACCCACATTATCTGCGAATATCTTATTGACTATCAGTGCGTCCACGGGATAGCCATAAAGAAGTAGATAGGTATATGCCCTTTTTGTCTCGTTAAAGGACATCCTGTCAGGGTTGCATACAAGTCTTATTGACGTTATGCTGTTATCTATCAGGACCTCTCGCACTTTTTTTAGATTCTTGTACAGGCTATCCATACTCGCAAAAACAGTGTCATCTGGAAGAGGCATCCCGATTATAGGTTTCATGAAAGGCCTCACTATCCTGGCAGTGGTTCGTCCTATTGGGAAAACTTTTTCCATATACCATGACATTGCCTCCGGAAAAGACAGCAGTTTCAGTGCCTCACCGGTTGGGGCACTGTCCATGACAATAACATCGTACCTGTTTGACTTCAGGTAATCGTTAAGATACAGAAGATGTGATGCCTCATCGAAGCCTGGAAGAGTTGCAATCTCTTCGGCCGATACTGGATCCAATCCCTGTGACTGAAATAGTGCGGCAAGATAAACCTTTAATTCTCCCCAGTGGGAACTTATGGCTTCCACTACACTTACTTCCTGTGCGTCAAGGTTTTTGAAAACTGTCTTGACTCTGGGACCCACGTCCATGTTGAGGGCATCACCAAGGCTGTGAGCAGGGTCGGTAGAAATTATTAAGGTGGATTTCCCGGAGTTTGCCAGTCCAACTGCAGTTGCCGCGGCCATGCTCGTCTTGCCAACTCCCCCTTTACCGGTATAAAGTATTATTCTAGTCATTTCTGTTCCATCCTTTCATTTTTATGAGAAAAAGTTCTTCATGCCAATTCCTCTATTCTCTCAATTACTATGAGAGCTAACTCCATGAGTAGATCGATGTCCGGAGAAGTTCCGGTATTTTTCAGTGCATCCACTGCCCTTGTGATATATCCCCTTGCCATCCTGAATGAATAATCTATTGAACCTGTCTCAAGAAAATAGGCTTTAAGATCAAAATCCCCATCCTGAACCTTTCCTTTCAGGCTCTGCTCAAGCATTATCCTTTTATTCTCTTGGGAATTTTTAAGGGCGTAAATAATGGGCAGTGTGATTGCACTGTGTTTTATGTCAACGAGGACTGGTTTTCCCAGCACCGCTTCGTTTCCCACAATATCAAGTATGTCATCTGTAACCTGAAATGCCATTCCAAGATTATATGCAAAATCCGTCAGGCTTTTCCTCAGGAGAACGTCACAATTTGCTGCAACCGCCGCTCCCTCGGCACATGCTGCAAAGAAAAATGCGGTTTTTCTGCTGATAATTCGCAGATATGTCTCCTCAGTAAGTTCCAGGTTCCCCAGATTCTCAGCTTCAAGTATCTGCCCTTCTGCAAGTCTGCTTGATGCATCTGCCATTATCTTTGAAACCACCGCACCGTATCTAGATCCAAGTTCGTATGCCTTTGCGAACAGATAGTCGCCAACCACAATTGCATTATCTATTCCATCCTTAACGTGCAATGTTTCTCTACCACGCCTCAGATCAGACTTGTCTATTATGTCGTCGTGTATGAGGCTGGCTGTATGAATCAATTCATAACCTGCAGCCAGATCGAGTATATCATGATAATCCTTTCCTGAAGCAATACGATAAGCTATAATTGTGAGAAGAGGCCTGAATCTTTTACCTCCGGCCTCAAGTGTGTATTTTGCCATTCTGAGAAGTGCATCCTCCTCAGTATAAATGGATTCATGCAGTCGCTTGTTCACGTCCTCGATTTTTTCAGAAAGACTCAATTCCCATTCCAAGAAGGATTTCATGTGTATCAGTATGCCGTCAGATATCAGTCAAACTGATTTAACATTTGCGAGCGGGAATTACTCATTCACGAGAAAGGGCATTAAAGCCAAAAAGATGTTTGTAATTTCAATTTTTATACAGGGGCCTCCGCTGAGTGACAGAAGTAAGAATGGTTGGATGTTGTATTGCCTCATGTGTCCCTTCTTCCTGGAATCCTGACGATCTACCATGGAGATTGACCGAAGTCCGCAGAAATAAGAAACTTAATTCGTAATATGGGAAGAAAATAATATTCTGAGGGATCCAACAAAGAGTGAGGGTTTGAAATATTGGTTAATATAGGATTGACCAATCCTTTCGATCTTGGTAAAAAAAGAGATCATCTGGTCATGGTTATTTCTATGGAGGATACATTGGAATCGCCATTTTCACCGTGAAGCACTTCTGTTTCCAGTTTTATTTCCTTGTATTTTGCTTCTTTGATGAATTTGTGTTTTGTAATTTCAGCTATGTCCACTGCCTTACTTATTGACTTGCCTCTTGCCTTTATTACAATCTTCTCTATGTTGTTGTTAAACTGGGTAACAACGGCTAGAACGTAGTTCATAGTTGGTTTTTTGCCTACAAAGATTATGTTTTCTTCTGCCATGTTGATCACTTATCATCGCATTTTTGGATCATATATAATAATATCGGCATTCACTGAAATCGTGTATGAAATGCAATAACGGTCATTAAATGAGCTTGCATATGGATGGTTCATTTTAACCTGATGAGCGTGTCCGTTCCCCTTACACCGTCCATATTTCTGATAGAATCCACAGATGAATTCAATGCGTCCAGCGAATTACAGGAAATTCTGACCGCAAGATCAGCTCTTCCGGAAAATTCATAGATATCGTGAAAGTTATTTTTCAGGCTATTCTGAATGGAAGAGGTCTTACGTGGATCAATTCTCACAAGAACGATCCCCTCAACCTCATTAATACCCATATTTACTGTAAATTCCTTTATCACTTTATCCGCAAGCAGCTTAGAAATTCTTTTCCTCACAGTACCTTCGGATATCTTGAGCATCCGCCCGATCTCCGAATTTGATAGTCTTGAATTTTTCCTGAGTATATTTACTATATCCCAATCTCTCTGATCCACATGTAGTTAATGTAAAGTTGTTAAAATTGATTTCCAATCTTGTAAAAGGAGAGTTTGAATTTTATCTGTACATAGTCTGGCCTTTCTGGTCTTCTACTTTCCTCTTCGCCATGAGTTCTTTGGGGACTTTTGTGAGCCTGATGATGTTAGTTGCCTGCACCATATAGAGAGGGAGACCTGAATTCATATCGTTTCCATTTCTCATTATGGCCACTATTTCCATTTTTATTTGAATTACTGACCCGTCTTTAAGCTTGACTGTTATCCATTTTGGTTCTTCCTCAATCTCAAATTCAACAAGTTCTCCCTGATCCGGATAATTATTTGGCATTACCATTATTTACTAAATACCATCATCGTATTAAGCTTTGCAAGAATATTTTACATTTTATGATTCAA
>JAKADT010000066.1 GCA_021820245.1 Thermoplasmata archaeon
GTGCAGATGCGGACGCAACAGAACCCAGTATTGTGGCCGACTCCATTAATTTAATTTCCCAGGCCACTGGTATGGCGGCAACAGTAACAGGGCTTTTCAGTACCATCAGTTTCCTTGCAAAGTCGGACACAGCTTTCATTGGCTCTGGAATGTCTAACGAGCAACTTCCGGGTCTTCAGGGTTCAAACTACACCATTGCTTATTATCAGAGTTCAATTCCGATTACATTCAGCTACAATGGAAACTCATACTCTTTCTACGCTCCGGCCGACTACTTCAATGCAACAGGCATAGCCTAAACCACGAACCTGTAAATTTATGAGTGATAAACAGTTCTGTGTTGTGGTAGTCCATGTATCTGCTCCCTGAAGACCCCAGTTTTACAGCCTCTCCCGACCCCACAACGATACAATAATTATTCCATGAGTTCCATTGCCTGTGCAGGTGGGTGCTGTTCACTCAGGATTTGTGTTGGCTTTTCTCCAGGTCTCCCATTTCCTGAATGTTATGATGGTCATTATGAGGAGCCCAAGGATCATGAATGTGATGGCAGTCATTGTGAGCCTGAAACCTATAGTGTCCACGAGAAACCCACCAACAAGGGGGAGCAGGATACCTATAAACATCATTATGGAAAAGAAATAGCTGTTTGCCACGTTTCTGTGTTCTGGGCCGAAAGCACGGCTAATAGTAAGCACTGAAAGAGGATATGTCAGGCCGTGAGGAACCCCAAGTACCAGAAGGGCCACTATGAAGACAGTAACATTCCTGGACAGTACCATTATTATGATGCCGACCAGGGAGATGCCCATGGCGCTGATCATGTAAGTTCTAACATTTTTTGCAGGACGTATCGAAAGAAGAACCCTTGACATGAATGATGACAGATAAAACAGTGAGAAAAGAAGAGTTACCAGTGAGAGAGTTATATGAAATGTGTCCTTTTCAAATATCCCTGCGAAGGCCAGCAATATTGAGAATGGTATGTTATATGCCATTATGTTGTATAACGCCACCCTGAATCCTGGATTTTTTATTACGTTTGTCTTTTCACCTGTGCGTCTTTCTGCAGGAAAATGCATTAATGGGGACATGGCTGTTGCCAGTGCACCAAAGAGGGCAAATACGAGAAATACCTCCCTCAAACTCACAAAATCCAGCAGATATGATTCAATTGCAGGACCGGTTATAAGGCTCAGGCTCAGAAAAACTGTATAAAGTGCCAGGACTCTTTCCCTGAGGACTGCATCTTTGAACAGGCTGGCCGACGTGATTATGTTTGGCATAATCAGGCCGAGAAGTGCTCCACCGGTGGCGGTGAGCATCCACAGGGTTATGTGGTTGGAAGCCCAGTATCCAATCAGCACAAGAGTATAAAGAGCATTGGAGATCACAAACGATATTTTTCTGTTTTTTGAGTTAAGCCTTGTATTTAAAAGTGCAGTGGTGAGGAAGGTACTTGCGGATGCCAGAGCACTGAGTATGCCCACGAGAGTCTGGGAAAACCCGAAATCATATTTTGCCAGAAGAGGTATTGAGGTCATTATGAGATTGTTTGTTGCCCGTACTGAAAACGTGATCGAAAGTATCACAATAATGGTCTCAATGACCATGAATCTGGAGATATGATCTTCTTCCATTGCTTATCTCACAGTTTAATCGAATTCTTATTGTTTGCTGAATAGATCAACCTGAATCAATAACCTGAATTCACGGTAATGAGAAAGGTATGTCATTGCTTATGGCTTTCATGTACAAGAGTGTCAAAAAATGTTGCGATATCTTCCCTGCTGTTGTAAAAGTGCGGAGCAATTCTCAGGGAATTACCTCTTGCAGATGTGAATATCCTGTGCTTTTTTCTAAGAATTCCCTCCATCTCAAACGGTTTCTCAAGATCAATTGCCACTATTCCACCTCTTTTTTCCTCTTCAGGTGGAGTTGCAGATCTGAATCCCATGTCAGCTGCGGTTTCAAGTGCATAGGAAGCAAGATCTGCAATTTTTCCCTTTATGAATTCAGTACCGGTCTCCATTATTGTTCTAACACCCTCTATTGAAGCGTATATTGATGGAATTGCCCATGTACCAGATTCAAAACGCCTGGATCCATCGGCGAAATCAAGCATCTCTGCGCCAAATTTGAAAGGCTCCTTCTGTGAAAACCACCCGGTACTTGAAGGATTCAGATCTTCGGCCAGGTCCTTCCTTGCATAGAGAAAAGCTGTGCCGGACATTCCCAGGAGCCATTTCAGTGTCCCTCCGGCCATGAAGTCTATCCCGGTTTTTTTCACGTCAATTGGTGTTGTTCCCAGTGACTGATAGCAATCCACATACATACTGCTCCCCCTGTCATGGCATATTTCCCCAATTGATTTCAAATCCTGTTTAAAACCGTTCAGAGAAGATACATGCACAACCGTGGTCAGATCTGTGTCTTTGCCAATTGCTGAAGCGTACTGTTCTTTTGATATGATGCCGTTCCTGTGCTTCACTGTCTCATGTTTCCACCCATTCTTTGCCTGCGCCAGAACGATATAATTCGTGGTGGGATATTCAAGATCACTTGTCACGATCTTTCTCTCATCAGATTTTCCGAAGCCGCTGAGCAGTGCAGAAAATGCGGAAGATACAGAAAATGTAATGGCAACCTCGTCCCTGTGTGCACTTATGAGGCGGGCAATCATCGATCTGAGCTCCTCTACCTTTTCAGACCAGAGTTCCCATGGGTTGCCAAATTCCTTGATATCCTCCAGATATTTTTCCTGGCTCTTCCAGACTGTTTTCAGCATGGGTGCCTGGCTGCATGCTGCAAGATGGATTGTGTTCTCCATTCCCAGGAATAAGCTTCTGAACTCTCCTTCTTCTGATTCCTTTTTTCTATTCATGTTACGATTCCTGCTGACCATGTCAAGATCTGCCTTCTGATTCTGTAACATGGAAGAATTGTCTGGGGTATAAACTTCGTGGATACAATACAGATCACCTTTTTACATCGAAAACTATTTTGAAATTGCTCTTCTCGTTGTACCTCACGGCAAATGAGATCTGCATGAAAAAGTGTTATGTTGCGGAGATAATATTTCTATGTCTGTTCCCTCATCCGGGTTTATTTCGGAAACCACCTTGAAGTTTCAATAACTTAAGCCAGTCGTTGGGTGGAGATAAAAGTGGTAAGGCAACTGAGATATCTGCGACTCTCCAATCCGGATATTCCTACCACTTCTTTCTGCTGAAATCAGTTATTGCGAACAGGTTACTTCTGGCTGTGTTCCAGCTTTTCACCGTGTTCAACTTTCGCCTTGCAATAGGCGTATAAAGCGTCATACGCCGGAAACTGCAGTTTAATATTTTCAAAATCATCCATTGCAATAGCTCTGAAGCCCAGGGCCATCGCCTCAAGACCAGCTGATTCAGGCGGAGAATCTGGTATTGACGCATCCGCACCCCTGACAATTCTGGCCAGATCCATCAGAGCAGGGTCTCTAAGATTGTATTTTCTGATTATTGAGTCAAAGCTAACATATTCTTTCCCATTTTCCTCATAATGAGTTAACTCGACACCGGATTCATCAAATGGAATTGCATTCTCCTTCTTTGCCTGTTCAATAACTTTTCCCTTTGGAACAAACAGAAAAACTGCGTCTTTATCCACAAATCTAGAAATAAGCCATGGACAGGCTATTCTATCTACTTTTGCCTTTTCTCTTGTTATCCATTTCATTTTTCAATAACGGTAAAATACATAAAAGTATTACTATGAAGGAAGGTAGAGGGATCTTTAAGATTATTTGGATTATATCTCATACTTTACGAATTTCACTATTTGGTTTAATTTTATTAAGTTCTGTTTTTATTATTGAAAAATAAAATTAACTATAAATAGAAATTGTTAAGTAGAATGTTAAGTTGAATATTTATAAAACCTTCAACTTTCCATGGGATGTACGCTAAATTCGAAGATGGACCTGACGAGATTGATCTCAAGTTATTGAGTATGCTCGTTAGGAACGGCAGAGTGACAAACAAGGAAATGGCAAGAAACATTAACCTTAGCGAGCCCGCTACAAAGCAGAGAGTTGAAAAACTTATTAAAAAAGGTTATATAAAAGGATTCACAGCAAGAATTGATCATTCGAGACTTGGATACACCATGGCGTTTCACACAATGGCTTCAGTGAAATCGGCCACTCATTCAGCTGAAGTGGCACAGAAAATTATGGAAATACCTGAAATCACATCTGTTGATTCTGTAACAGGTATGTATGATCTCATCATAAAAGGGAGAGTGAGGGATCAGGAACACCTGTATCAGACTCTTAAGAAGATTCAGGAAATTGAATATATTTCCCACATTCTCACAATGATGGTCATAAAATCACTGGGAGAAAAAGAGACGTTTGATTTTTTCCCATGAAATTGGTAAATTTAATTACCTTAAGAAGAATAAACAAACATGTCTTCTAAGATAGCTAAGATAGAAATTTTTGAGCTGGGTGAAAAGGGAAAAGAGATTTCTTCACCGTGGAGCTCGACTATACTGCTGGTAAGATTAACATCCGATGATGGAAAACAGGGATGGGGAGAGGCACCAACCACATTGATGACACTCCCTGTAAAGGAGAGTATGAAAGAGGTTGCCCGAGTTTTCCAGGGTGCGGATTACTTTAACGTGGAAAAGAATCTGAAGGACTTTTACAGGAACTCCTTTTATCTGTCCAGATCCATGGAGGCAACATCAGCTTTGAGTGCATTTGAAATAGCCAGCTGGGACCTGATTGGAAAGGAACTGGGAGCACCAATCTACAAACTTTTAGGCGGCGAATATAACAGCAAGATCAGGGCATACGCAAATGGTTGGTATTCCGACTGTATAACACCTGATGACTTTGTGAAGAAGGGAAAGGAGGTCATGAAAATGGGTTTCACAGCAATGAAATTTGATCCCTTCGGGCCGCATTACGATAAAATAACAAAAGAAGGCGTCAATTATGCCAGGGAGATAGTGGGCACAATGAGGGCAGAACTTGGGGACGACGTCGATCTTCTTATTGAATGCCATGGGAGGTTTTCCACACACTGGGCAATAGAGGCAGGTAAAGTGATGGACGAGTTTGAACCACTCTTTATTGAAGAACCAATACATCCAGAGCAGGAACTTGGACTCCTGGAATTCAAGAGATACGTCAGCACA
The DNA here is from genome assembly GCA_021820245.1 of Thermoplasmata archaeon. Classification (GTDB taxonomy): domain Archaea; phylum Thermoplasmatota; class Thermoplasmata; order Thermoplasmatales; family Thermoplasmataceae; genus Oxyplasma. The sequence goes on from JAKADT010000066.1 coordinate 5,191, forward strand.
CCGGTTGCTCTTGGAGAGAGACTTCTCAACAAAACGGATTTCGCAAGATACATATCACAGGGAATGGTTGATGTGATACAGCCCGATCTCACCAATTCCCTTGGAATATTCGAGGCAAAGAAGATTGCGTCCATAGCTGAGACATTTGGAGTCCCGGTGGCTTACCACAACGCATTCGGACCAATTCAGACAGCAGCCTCCCTGAATGTTGACTATACTTTGCCGAACTTCCTTATACAGGAAAGTTTCGAGGCATTCTGGCCTGACTGGAAGAAGAACCTGCTTAAGACCGGTTACAAGCTGGAGAATGGAACCTTCACACTGCCTGGCAAACCGGGACTTGGTGTGGAGGTAAGCGAAAAGATACTGGAGACAAACAGGGTAGATGGCATGGAGCCATTTGAAGCAAGTGAACCACCATGGGTTGTGTCTGGAACTTTCAAGGACCATAAACATTAAAAGGTCCTGGGGTCTTGAAGGAAATAACATGGATACGCCTGAAGATGAGAAAACCCTGAAAACTGCAAGAGAAATAATAGAAGAACTTGACAGGCAGATCAACCGGGCAGTTCAGGAAAGAAGAAGGCTGGAATCTATTATTTCAGCCACTGGTATGGGTGACAGGAACTACACTTCACAACCTTCTCCGGAGGCATCGTTTCCCGTTTCAAATGTACCCGGAAAAGCCTCTTCAGGCATTTCCAAGGTGGATGATCTCCTTAACGGTGGAATTGATGTTCCATCCAATATTGTTCTAAAAGGTCCGCCCTTTTCAGGGAAAGAAGTTCTGGCAATAAATTTCATGGCAAGATCGATTGCCGAAAATAAGCCCGTAATTGCAGTATCTCTCGACAGAGACATAGGAAAGATTAAGAGCGATGTGATGAAGATACTGGGTAACATAAAGGACCCTGAGGAGAGTGGCCTCCTGAAATTCATAGATGCCTATTCCAGGACGGTTCAGCTTCAGAGTCCTTCAAAGCATGCCATTGTGTCTGATGGAATTGCGAACTACAGTCTTTTCATAAAAACACTGGACAGTGCGGCGGCTGGCATACTGGAAACAATGGGAAGTTACAGTTTTGTATTTTTTTCACTTACTGGAATGATATCACAGATTGATCCAAAATTCTTCATAAAGACTCTGCAGCACATAACGCAGAAGAGAAGAAGCGAGAATGTAATATCGATATACATGATGGACCAGGGTGTATTTGATGAGAACGTCTATGAAAGCGCTAACTACGTTATGGACGGAGAGATAGAGTTCAGGGTGGATTTCTCTAAAAATTATCTCAGGGTCAGGGGAATGGGAAGCGTAAAATCACGGGACTGGATTGAGATAATGTTTCATGGCAACTCATTTGATCTTGGTTCATTTGATCTTAAAAGAGTGCACTGAATTCCCTAACTTTTAATATTCCAATGTTATTGTTAAGAGATATAAATGGCAAGAATTGTATTACATGAAAGGAACCGGCCATACATAGTAAAGGTTGGAGACCAGGAACTGCACCTTTGTGCCTGTGGATTATCCGGAAACAAACCTTACTGCGACGGGACACACAAGAGGACACTTGACGAAGAGGAGAACTCAACCTACATGTACGATAAGGTCGGAAGGTCGAAACTGGAGAGTTTCTATCCAAAACAGTAAATCTACAAAATCTTTATTTTTTGCAGGGAAGATTGAAATTTTAATATAGGCTTTATATTATCCTGGTAGCATGTCAACTCCTGTCAGGTGGATTAGACTTCTACCCTACTGGTTCCTGCTTTTTACAATAGGCTTCGGATGGTTCATACTGGCCCCTCTTGTGGGAAACATAATCGCGTCGTTTCACTCATCTCTTGCTTCAGTTATTCTATTGATTTCACTCTACGGTTATACAATGGTTGCCCTGGGATTGCTTGCCGGGTGGATATCAGCAAGATTTACGGTGAGATCAGCACTGTTAATGGCTGCAATTCTTTCTGTCATAGGACTGGTGGGGAGATCGCTTTCCCCCAATTACACCATTCTGTTCATTTTTCAGACCGTAGCCGCCGTGGCTTACCCAATGGCAGTTGCACCGGTTGGAAGCATATCAGAATCCATGTCCAGGGATAGGGCACACACAATCACTGGCATCAGTATTGGTATTCTCTTTCTTGGAATGGCGGTTGGAGCCTTTGCAGGAGGCATTCTGTTGAGCGCCATAAAACTCTCTGGAACCTTCTGGATCACAGCCGTTCTTGCCATTATGGCATTGATACTGATCATACCTGGAACGAAAAATTATCCCGCCGATTACAGGGGAAGAAGTTTAAGGGGAGTTTTTAAGAGTGGCGTTGTGAAAAACTGGTATGTTGGCCTTATTATAGCATCTGTTTCCGTTATGTTTGGAGGAATAGCTGCTGAGGTTCTTTCCACATACCATGCCTATGCTACAACCTACGCCTACTATGGCGGTTTACTTGGTGGTTTGACTTTTCTTGGTTCCGCGTTGGGCGCAATTATACTTCCTCCTCTCTTTGAAAGGTATAGATTCCTCAGAAAAGGGATAATAATTACCTCTTTCCTGGCGTTTGTCTCAGTTTTTTCACTATCCTATTTCCTCTCCTTTCTGCCAATACTCTGGATACTTGTTCTTTCTTTCTTCTTTTTCGGATTCTTTGGAAACGCTTACTGGTCCATGGCCATGACGTCAACAACAAACTATGTTGATGATCCGGCAAAGGCAGGATTCTCCACATCTATGTTCAGCGTTGCAACTAATGTGGGTGTTGCACTCATACCTGTTTTTGTGGGTCCACTTTTCTTGACGGTTGCTCCTTTTGCAGTTACGCTAGTGGTTGCATTGGAATTTGTGGGCTTCCTGATATCACCTGCCCTGAAGATCAAACCTCCAGCTGAAGCCGGTGCAACCTAGGGAATGTTTTTTTAGTGGTATGACATTTTGACATACCCTCTGTGATGAAATCAGCCTAAACTGATAGATGATGAGAGACGGGCAGACTGAGAGGATTGAAAATACCGTACCGACAGGTTAACCTTTTTATTGCACAAATGATATCAGATGGCTATGGGGCTGTGGGGTAGCTTGGTATCCTACGGGCTTTGGGAGCCTGAGACTCCGGTCCAAATCCGGGCAGCCCCATCTGCGTATTCCTTTGGTTTGCATGAGAAATGAGTCTGGTATCTTCTCTCCAAA
>JAKADT010000067.1 GCA_021820245.1 Thermoplasmata archaeon
GAGCAATATCCGCCCATACAAGATAAGATACTACATTGTCAATCTTGCCGGGGAATCATGTTTAGGGTACAACCTGACGACGCGTCAGTATCAATCGGCTGAGGTCATGATACATATGTTAGCAATCATTCCACTCAATATACGATCAACGGCATACTGCAAACTTCAGCTTACCAACCGATACTCACGAACAATGGTTACGTTAAGGTTGGGAATCTTACCATAAATATGTCAAAATATAATGCTTTCACCAGAACCTTTGAAAAAGTACACAGCATAACCGTTCCCCCAGTAATTTCACGATGTATGATTTTTCGATACCTCCAGACTATAATTTCATTGCATAGGACTACGTTGTTTACGACCTGACAATACGTCCATAATCCATACCCCTTTAATCCTCAAATTCCGTTCAGAACTATGCACATTCACATTCAATGGTAAAAAATATTAAGATCAAGCCAATAGATGCGGCATGGTCCGAAACAGGGACAGTCAGGAGAAGTTCAAGGAAATATCCATCTCAGAATTTTTTGAGAAAAACAAGCACATACTTGGTTTTGACTCTCCACAGAAATCAATGTTCATGGTTGTTAAGGAAGCGATAGACAATTCGCTTGACGCTTGCGAGGAAAACAGTATTCTTCCGGAAATTGCGGTGTCGATAAAAAAGGAGGATACAGATCAGTACACAGTCACGGTTGAGGATAACGGCCCGGGTATACAGCGACAGGAAATTCCAAAGGTTTTTGGTCAGCTCCTTTACGGATCAAGATTCCACAGACTGAGGCAGACAAGGGGGCAGCAGGGTATTGGAATCACTGCTGCAATACTTTACGGACAGATCACAACCGGAAAAGTGACATACATAAAATCGAAGATGCAGGGTGAGGAGGTGGCATTCGAGTTCATGCTGGGCATAAACGTGAAAGACAACACCGCCAACATAGTGGAGGAGAAGCCCGTCATATGGAACAGGAAAAGCGGCACTGTTGTCTCAATACCACTGAAGGGGAAATACCAGGTGGGAAGACAGTCTATTTTCGAATATCTTCGTGAGACTGCAGTTTCAAATCCCAATATGCAGTTAACGTTTACAGATCCGGAAAACAGGAAATTTATTTTCAACAGGGCACTTGAGATTCCATCCAAACCATCATTGCCTGTCAAACCTTACCCACTTGGACTTGAATTGGGAGAAATTCAGTCCATGGCCAGGGAATCACAGGAGAAGACCATGTCAGGCTTTCTCATGACGGATTTCAACAGGATAAGCAGGAATCTTGCATCTGAAATTATTAAGATTGCAGGCATGGATGAAAACAAAGACCCAAAACAGATCACATTGCACGAGGTATCTGCACTTAGGGATGCATTCACGCATGTCAAGATGATGCCACCACCTACGGACTGCCTTTCTCCACTGGGAGAGGAATTCATTATCAAGGGACTTAAAAATGTCTATGAGGAACATCATCCATCTTTCTACTCGAGGCCGGTCATAAGAAAAGCCTCTGTTTACAACGGAAATCCATTTGCGGTTGAGGCAGGGCTAGTCTACGGAGGAGATCTGAGGGGAGATGAACAGGTCAGGATAGTGCGTTACGCAAACAAGGTACCTCTCCTTTACCAGCCTGGAGCCTGTGCAATTACACGGGCAATATCCGAAACTGACTGGCGGTCATATGGGCTTGAACAGCGGCAGGGAACAGGAATACCATTCGGACCTGCCATAATTTTTGTCCATGTATATGGTGTCAGGTTGCCTTACACATCTGAATCCAAGGAAGCCATTGCAAATGTTGATGCCATAATGGAGGAGATCAAGCTTTCAATGAAGATAATAGGCAGGTCAATGAAGTCCTTCATGAACAAGAAGGACAGGAGGAAGAAGATAAATGAGAAATTCAGGCTTGTGCAGAACCTTATCCCTGAAATTGCAAGGAAAGCTGCATCCATAGTAAATGAAGATCAGCCTGCGGTAGATCCCATAATTTCAAAAATTGCCAACGTGGTTTTCGTCAGGGAGACCACGACAAAGAAGGAAGATTCCCTGGAGATAGAGGTTGAGATTATAAACTATTCAGGTCAGGAAAGGAGTTTCACACTCTATGCATCGCCACCAACTGGTGACGTACCAGAAGGTGGAATATGGTGGGATATTGATCATATAGCTCCGTCTGAATCGAGGAAGGTGTCATTCAGCATGAAGGGTAAATTCATTGATTATGCAGGAACAGATTACTATTTCAAGGGCATTGACCCGATCTATGTGCAGGGGGCAGAACTTCTTCCGTCCGACTGGAATGTTAAAGCGGTGAGCATAGAGGAAGGAGATGTGTCGAATGAACAATGATGAGGAATCTATTGAAAAACTGAGAAAAATGGTACTTGAAATGTACAATACACTCAAGATGGGTGATATACCGGAAATATCGCTCCCATCAAGAAACAAGGACAATATAGTTCTTGATCCGAAATATTCCATATGGAAATACGGAGACAATGTTACAACAAGAAGCGCAAGATCCATTGACGGTGCGGAATACATCCTTAAGGTGCTTTCCGTGGTAGAGTTCATAATGGAGATGATAGGAGGAAATAAATCTTCCACATTGAGGGAGATGTATTACATCTCTGAAGGATGGGGAAATGGAAAGTTCCACACACAGGACGAATCTAATCTTCTTGCCGAGGATCTTGAGATCATAAGCGCACTTCTCCGGGAAGATTTCCATCTGAGGCCGGAGGAAAATGGTGCAAGCATAATAGGAAATATAACCGTTGAGGAGAAGAACAGGAAAGGTGACTTCAAGACCATCAACTGCAAGGATGATGTCGGCGATGGAGGATATCCAATTCCGTACAATGTTGAGAAGGAGAAACTCAGATTGAAGTCGGCGGATGCAGATTTTATCCTGGCAATAGAAACCGGCGGAATGTTTGACAGGCTTGTTGAAAATGGCTTTGACGAGAGGATGAGATCAATTCTCGTTCATCTCAAGGGTCAGCCGGCCAGGAGCACTAGGAGGATGCTGAAAAGGATGAATGAGGAGCTCGGGCTTCCCGTGTATGTATTCACTGATGGCGATCCCTGGTCTTTCAGGATATTCGGGTCAATTGCGTATGGAGCCATAAAAACAGCCCACATATCACACCATCTGGCTGTTCCTACGGCAGGTTTTATAGGTGTTACAGCATCAGATATACTGAACTACGATCTGCCCACAGACAAGCTGACCGACAAGGATGTTGAGGCTTTGAAGGCAGAACTCAATGATCCGAGATTTAATTCAGAGACATGGAGACAGGAGATTGAAACTATGCTTCAGATAAACAAAAAGGCCGAGCAGCAGGCCCTGGCAAAGTATGGACTGGATTATGTGACAGATACCTATCTGCCTGAAAAACTATCAGAGGGAGGGGCATTCTAAATGGTGCATGTTAAGGTTTCTATTGTACAGATGTCATCAACAGCCACCAAGGAACAGAACCTGAAAAAAACCCTGGAAATACTTTCAAACCTCAGGGGAGAGAAAACTGATCTGGTGGTCTTCCCCGAGTACCAGATGTATCTGCCTGATTACAGCAGGCCCGGAGAGCTGCTTGAGGCTGCTGAACACATCTCAGGGAACTTTGTTTCAGAGATCACAGAAGTCGCCAAATCAAACAGGCAGAGAATCCTGATGAATATGGTTGAAAGCAATGGAGTGAATGTCAAGCCATACAACACTTCGGTATTAATAGATGATATGGGTTTTGTTTCAGGTATTTACAGGAAGACACACCTGTTTGATGCATATTTCTCAAAAGAGAGTAACGTTTACGATTTCGGCCTTAATGGGTATTCAGTATTCGGATCGGAAAATTTCACTCTTGGGACGCTCATATGCTATGACCTTCGTTTTCCGGAACCGGCACGAATTCTAAAGCTTCAGGGTGCCGATATTCTCACCTATCAGGCAGGATGGTTCAGGGGGGAGAGGAAGCTGGACCACTGGAAAACTCTACTAAGGGCAAGGGCAATTGAAAATGGATCTTTTGTAGTTGCATCTTCAAACAGTAATGAGGCCTTTATAGGGCATTCTTTGGCAGTTAGTCCCTTCGGGGATGTCATTGAAGAGGCAGGGGAAGATGAAACAGTATTGAACGTTGATCTGGATATGGGGCTGGTTCAGGATTATGCGGAAAAAGTTCCTCTCATTAAGGAAAGAAGAAGGGATCTGTACACAATAGAAGGTCTTTGATCAACATTTATATGCGTATCAGAACCTCCCTCATTTCAGTATAGTCCTTCAGCCTGAACTGGGCTGCTGTTTCTCCATCGCCAATCTTGATGAGCATGGCATCCTGATTGTAAATGAAGGAATCCTCATCCGTAACGTCGTCACCTGCTATGACTGCGGGCCGATCAGACCTTATTCTCCTTATTGTCTCTCCCTTGTTGCATCCTGGAATCCTGATCTCGCAGATCATTTTCCCTTCCCTGAAATCCATTCCGCTGGATTCAGCAAGTTCCTTCACAATGGCACTAACCTCTGTGGACTGTTCCTGCTTTTCAAGCTTCCAGTAGTTGAAAACAATCGCTCCAGCCTTATTCTCATACCTTAACCCAATAAAATCACGAAATATATCCGGAAGTCTGGCATATATGGAGTCACAGATCTTCACATAGTCTTCATATCCGTCAATTGTTTCAGGTTCGCCTCCCTTTCTTCTGTAAATTGCACCATGTAAAGCCACAAAGTTAAGATCCAGGGGGATAAACTTCCTTATGGTTTCATATGACCTGCCTGTAACTATGTAAAGATCATATCTGCTGTCTACATGTTCCAGAATATCTATTAGATCGGCATCTGCATGGCAGTTGTCCGGTTCCCTGGATATGGGTATTAGCGTGCCGTCATAATCCAGAAAAATCATGGGGTTGGGCTTAAGATCCATTATTTTCTGAACAATATAATCAACTGATTTCAACTGGGAAATTTCCACTCCTGATCTTCTCCGATGTTCCGTCAATTTTGTATATCCACCACCTTATGTCCCGTACATGTACACTGTTTTTCATTGCGGTCAGACGCTGCCTGATCTCTTCTGCAGGCATCCTTATGCAACGATCTATTGCATCTGCCATAGCGTCAAGATCATTGGGGTTCACTATGATTGCCTGTGGAAGGTTGTAGATAGCACCCGCGAAAAGCGAGAGAATGAGCATTCCATGATCGGTAGCAGCCACAAACTCCTTACTTACCAGATTGAGTCCATCTATCAGGGGGGTAATGAGCGCTATGTCGGCAATCCTGTAATAGGAGAGAAGGGTAGGACCTGATATTTTGCGGTACATGTATACTATAGGAGTCCAGTCAAGATCCCCATACTGCCCATTTACCCTCCCTATGGTCATCTCGAGTTCCCTCTTCATGGACATATACTCAGCAACTGAAGTACGGCTCGGTGTCACTACCATGACATAAACGAATTCCCCATGGTACTGCGGGTACCTCTTCATAAGATTCTCTATGGCAAGAACACGGTTTGTGAGGCCCTTTGTATAATCCAGTCTGTCAATGGAGAATATTATCTTCTTGTCTCCAAATGAGTTTCTGATTCTCTCGTTGGTCTCGGCACTTGCAAAATATTCGTAATCTATTCCCAGTGAATATGCGAAAAGCTTGTTTTCCAGGTTGTATTCACCATAAAGTAACTTTTCGCATGAATTCCTGAAGTTTCTTGAATACTGGTCGTTATGGAAAGTGATCATGTTGGACTGGACCAAGCTTTCCAGTATATCTCTTGCCCTTGGGAGTATGGCATAAAATTCGCTGGCTACCCAGGGGATGTGCCATGAGAATATGATAAAGTTCCTTACGCCTTTGCTCCTCAGCATTCCCGGTAAGAGAGTGATCTGATAGTCATGTACCCAGATTTTCATATCTTTTTTCACATACTTCATTATTTTATCCGCAAATTTCTCGTTTACCGCCTTATAGTATCTGTATCCTATGTTGTTGATCCTTATTCTGTCCCTGAAATAGTGGAAAAGAGGCCATAATGTTCCATTCGAAAACTCATCGTAAAATCCGTTTTTTTCCTTCTGGTTGATAAGGACTCTAACTATTTTGTAACCTTCAAACTCTTCCTCCTGGTATTCATGATCAAGATTTCCATCACCCCAACAGACCCAGACTCCGCCTTCTTTCTTCATCATGGCCCTCAGGCCAGTTGCCACTCCGCCTACGTTCTCCTTAACAACGTGTCTGCCCCTTACATTCTCATGTGTGATGGGACATCGGCTTGTGACTAACAAATAAGACATAGATAGAAAATTTGTTAACCTATATAAACAATGGTGGAAAACATTTTACAGTATGAATTTTTGCAAAAATTCGGAAAAGAAACAATTGAATCAGATCCGATCTGGATCTATATTGAAATTTTCATGGCTTAAAGGCTGTGTGTCAGGTTATCTATTCTTCCGCCATCAACGACCAGAACCTGTCCGTTCATGTATTCAGAATCACTGGAAGCCAGGAATAGGGCGACTCTTGCAATGTGTTTTACATTTCCGGTCATAGAGAGGGACGTTCTGGATGTAAAAAATTCTTCAGCCTTTTTAATCTCATCCTCGGTTTTACCGGACAGAGTCATGTCAGTTTTCACCCACCCTGGTGCAATCGCATTCACTCGTATTTTTGAATCCATGAAATCAAAAGCAAGTCTTTTTGTAAGCATTACTATGGCAGCTTTAGTCATGGCGTAATATGTTGTGCCTTTTGCAGCGGTTCCGACTCCGGCATTTGAAGCCAGGTTTATTATCACCGGTTCCTTGCTCTTCTTCAATAAATCAAGTGCTTCAAGGGATGCATATATGGGACCATATACGTTAATATCAAACATTCTCCTTACCCGTATTTCATCATACTCTTCAAATGGCATGACATCCATTATACCTGCGTTGTTCACCAGTATGTCTATTTTTCCAAATTTTTTCTTTATTTCGGTGAACATTCTCTTAACCTGATCCCGGCTGGACATATCCGCCCTGAAAATATCTGAATTCGGAAGGCTATCCCTCAGTTTTATTGCCTCCTCTTCAGATGAATTGTAATTGATGGCAACACTTGCGCCTTCTTCCGAGAAAAGCCTTGATATTGCTCGTCCTATACCCCTGGATCCTCCTGTTATCACTGCAGTTTTTCCTTCAAGTTTTCTTTCTGTCATATTTCTTAATCGTTGCATGTTTTTTATGTGTAACGGATTGAAGCGTCCATTTCATCTGGACATGAAAACATTAATGTGATTTTATACATGGGTACCTGGATGGATTAAGGTGCCATGGATTCCGTTGAAAAGCGTTGAAAAAAGTGCATTTTCGTTGTGTACAAAAATGACCGGGAATCAATCATTAACACTTAAAAGTTTCAAAAAGGATCGGTCAGTTGAGATTACGAAGCATGAGGATTCTTATTTCATAATCGAGGATGGATTTGAAAAAAATTCATTTGAAATAAATGAAGGTGAATTGAAGCATGAATTGAAAAGATTGATTGAGAGAGAGTTTCCAAGAAGCCACAAGGTTATGTTATCCACCAGATCAAAGGAACATTGAGTTTTATCTACATGGGGCTATCCTATTCTGTGGGCATGATCTTTCTGAGAAATTATTAAATATCGACGTAAGATATGGGTCTGTGACGGCCATAGTGGTGGGGTCACACCCGGTCTCATTCCGAACCCGACGGTTAAGCCCATCACGTTTCGCATGTGTACTGTCTTCCGCGAGGGGACGGGAAGTGTGATTCGCTGTCACATTTTCCTTTCCAAGGATTATGTTTTCTGTTATTTCGTTTAAACTCTCCTCATAAATTTGCTTTCACATTACTCAATTACTGTTATTGATGTTGCAGGGTTTATTAACAATTTTCCGAGACATTATCGTGAAATTCTTTCACCTTAACTGGACTTTTTCAAATTAGTTTCTTGCAATGTCCATGGTAATTAAGTCAAGCCACACTTTTCTCTTTTTGCGTAAGTTTGTTCCACAAAGAAGGTTTTTCATTCAATACCTATAAATGTGTTGTGAGAAAACCAAAGTTGTGTAATTTATGACGTATGAATCCTGTCAAAATTGAAAAAAATGGGACATGTGGTAAAAACTGACAACTTATCATTCTTGTGCTCCGATTTAGGAATTTAGAAATATTTCCCCCTCATGCAACCCAGAATCACATTTCGTAATATGCACTCAGAATCCCGAACATCTTTTATACAATGAATTTTCAAACACCGTATTACAGCACATTCCACAATATTAAGTAG
>JAKADT010000068.1 GCA_021820245.1 Thermoplasmata archaeon
GATATCCACATGATTAACGGAAGATATTACCTGAAATAATATCCAGACAAAGCTATAACTCAGTGTGTTATCACCATAATACATGATGGACCTGAAGACAATAAGATTAAAGGTTGTAGATGCAAATTCAGTTGATCCTTTCAAATCTAGAGTTAGACTTGATAGAGAGAACATGAACAACCTGGATCTCAAACTCAATGACTATGTTGCGGTGAAAGGTACAAAAGTTGCCATAGGTAGAGTTTATGAGATGAGAGAGGAAGATACAGGTTCTGGAGAAATTCGCCTGGATACAATTATGAGGGAGAATTGTGGATCAAAAATAAATGAACTCGTTGATGTCTGTAAAGTCGAGGTTGTTCCGGCAAAAACTGTAAAGCTTACCCCTGCTGGACGAAATTATCCTCTCCTGAATAAAGAGCTTGTTGAATTTTTCCGGAGACTGTTGTATGAAACTCCCATGATTACCGGAAACGTTATATCTATAAACCTGCCTGGTGATTTCAGGATAGGTGGAACCTCGACCCCTCTTTACAGATCTATAGAAACTGAACCTGACGATGTACCTGTCTATATTTCAAAAGATTCTGAAATATTTATTGTTGACTGAAACATGAAATATCACCTTTTTATGTGAATCTTTAAGTCGTGTAAAAACATACACTGATGCATTAAAAATGACATCGATGTCGCAACTTAAGACTCGTTGTGAAATAAAAGCACATGAAAATTTTGAACTGGTGATTCTCTACATGGAGGCTCTTTAGAGTGACAGGCAAACTTCGTGAGAATTCCGTGGGACTGAAGGAGAGCATGTTTCAGGGGGTTGCTGGATCTGCTCCTGCCGGCGCAGCAATTGCAACGCTCACTGGTGCTGCGGCGTTCGCACAGGGATCTCTTCCACTTGTTGCTCTCCTGGCATTTTTTGTTGTTATGATCAATGCAGTTATAATTAGAAAGATATCGGCAAACGTTGCCGGGGCAGGCGGTTATTACTCATATGTGAAAGCAGGTTACGGAGTGAAACCTGCTCTTTTAACCGGTTTCTTCTATATATTCTATCAGATAATGGCTCTTTGCTTGATTGCCCTCAGTGTTGCGGTCTTTGTTCCCCCCTTATTGGGAACGGTTTTTGGCATTGGCCTACCTTCATACGCATGGTTCCCACTTCTTGTTACAACCCTGATGTTCGGCTTTCTTGTATCTGTTTCCGGGATAAGGGGATCCACGAGATACACCATGATCATGGCAGTCGTCGAAATTGTGATCATAAGCGTTTTCGGTCTGTATATTGTATTGTCCCATCCGGCAATCAATACAGCAAGCGTTTTCACAACCAGGTACTCTCTCAATGGGTTCAGTGGAATCGGAATAGGAGTTCTTCTGATGTATACCGCATTCTCGGGTTTTGGTGCTTCGACTCCCCTTGGTGAGGAGTCTGTATCACCTAAAAAGAACATTGGCTTATCCGTGGTATTTACTGTAATCATTCTTGGTATTTTTTTCGTTTTCACATCTTACTATTTTACTGTGGCCTGGGGACCATCATTGATGGGAAAATATGCTGGCGAACTGATCCCTGGTGTCACCATAATTAACGGTTTCATAGGAAAGGCAGCAGCCATACTTGTAACGATCCTCTTCATAAACAGCCTTCTTACCGGTACCGTTGTGGTCACAAATGGCACCTCAAGGGTCATGATGGCCATGAGTCGCGATAAAATGATTCCATCGGGACTTTCACGAATACACAGCAAACGTTTCACTCCATGGGCGTCAGCATTGACAGTTGTTTCATCTGCAATAATAATAGGGTCTATATCGGTTATTTTCCTTGGTGGCTTTAATGCATTTATATTTTCTGCCACAGCGGCAACGCTTGAGGTTTTATTCGTGCATTCCATTATAAATGCATCGCTCCCTCCGCTGGACAGGAAATTTAGAGGGAAATTCAGCTATGCAAACATAGTCATTTCAGTTATTTCCATAATAATTTTCGGTTTCATATTCTACAGCACATTCATTTCAATAAGCCTGCCAGTCATTGCAGGTACAGTTATATTTATGGCATGGCTTGCCGTGAGCACTGCCTACATTTTATCAGGAAATAAAAAATTTGAAAACGTAGTGGTAGATGTCTAAAAAGTGCTGGAAAAACAGCATTTACTTAATTTTTTCCGCAATCCTTTTTAATACTCCCCGGGGTATTGAAGGTATTTCTGGATGTTTGCGCATGGCCGTTATTGATATTTTTCCGTTGTTCACGGATATGTCATACTGGGGATTCGTTCTTGTGGCAAGGGCCCATCCTACTTTTTCCATGTCTGATATGTCTATATCATCAGCAACTGCAAGATTCACATTTCCGTCCTCGCGAATTCCATGAGAAATAACCACCCTGCCGTTGCCTGAAAGCAGCTCCAGTGAGTCTCCGCGTATTATTTTTGAAATAACTCCCGGTTTTCCCGACGTTGAAAACAGTATCTTTCCAACACTGCCATCCGGATCTGCTGTTGAGTCTGAACTGATCATATACATGTTCCTGAAAAGTGTAATATTTTCTCCCTCTGAGATATCTGTCTGTGCCAGGTTCATGAGAGCACTCTCCAGATCCAGCTCTGTCTTCCCTTCGTTTATAAATATAATTTTACCCCAGAGTGCATCTGTTCCGATTATTCCTGCACCGAACTGTCTTGCGATGGACATGTTTCCATTCTGCACATAACCTAATCCAAGAAACCTGGAGCCGTAGTGTGGCCAGACTACCCTGTATTCTGGTCCCTTTGGCATGAATTTCTTGAGTGTTTCCGTAATTGCTGCAGACCTTGACATTGAAAACAGGTTGACATGCTCGGACGAATTCGATGGTTGTATATCATAATAAATTGCATCTCTCCTGTGCATTATGGTCTTCACATGTGCCACACTCTTTGTGGAATCCTCCCCCATGTAACCTGTGTATTCTGCAAAAGGACCCTCGTCAAATGTTTCCCCTGGAATAAATTCCGCCTCCACCACTATCTCTGACTGAGATGGAACGGGAAGACTGTTTGCAATTCCTCCCGTGTAACCTGCACTGATTATTTTTTGTGCTTTTGAGTATTCGTTTCTCGTGAATGCAGCTCCAAGCAGGTAAAATACTGGGTGTGCCCCAATTATTATTGATATGTCCAGCTTAGTTCCATTTTTTCGGCAGTAGTCAAGGTATTCCCACATGTTTCCATGGCTCCCAGCATCGAAGGCGTATCCGTCCCGGGCAAATGGCTGAATTCTTGTGAAGCTCAGGTTCAGAATGTCCTCATTCCGTGGATCTCTTGCTACAACAAGTCCAGATGTTATATACCTCCCAAAACCCGATCTTGATCCATCCGAAAGATAGTGCCTCGGTATGGGTAAAGAAAAAAGATCAACGTCATTTCCCCGTCTGATGACTTCCTTTAAGGGAGGATTCTGTTCAAGAGGACCGGGATCAAATACTTCATCGTGGGACAGGATAGTATCCCATTTCCTGTAAAAATCCATAATGTCACCATAACCCGTTGCCATGGCGATTCTATTCTCAGAACCGAGAAGATTTGTGACCATGCTGAAGTTCGGGTAATTCTTTATGTTCCGGAACAGAAGGGCTGGGTTTTCACCTGAAGTGAGAATTGAATATGCCATGATCTCAAAATCGGTATCTACCTCATCCTCAATAATTCTTAGAGAATGCTTACCTGAACCCGATAATTGGTCAAGAAATGTCCTAAGTGATGAAGGTTGATTGGGGTTTTTCATAGCACTGAATAGTTACAATATCCATAAATATTGATACCATTCTCCAGTGTATAGTGGAATCAGGGTTCTTTTCTTCCAGAACTTTCCAGTACCAGATTGGCCAGTGCAACTTCGGTCCCGGAGAGACCAACTGAGAGAAACAGTGTAATATCGTCCCTGCTGATCCTTCCCAATTTTTTTCCAGATACAACATCCGCCAGTTCCACAATATTCCCTCCTGTTTTACTACCCGACATGAAGTGTGGAGGGTCGTAGGAATTGATCTGATCCAGAGAATCTGTTGCCACAACTGCAGCAAGATCGGCTACATCGTGATCTAATTCGTGTTCATTGACGCTCTTCCTTCCAACACTTATAATATGAGTCCCCGGAGCTATATCACCCGCCTTTATTACTGGAACTGAACTGGTTGTGGCAAGTATCAACACTTGAGAAATCTCTGCAACTGCAGATGAACTTTCTTCTGCAACCGCCAAAATCCCGGTTACTTTTTCAATACGGTCCGCAAAGTTATTTCTATGTTCCGTGTTTGGGGAATACACATGAATTTCCCTGAAATTCCTCACAGTTGCGGATGTTATCGCCTGTGTGAAAGCCTGATTTCCGCTTCCAATAATCCCCATGATGTCAGCGTTATGATTTGACATATACCTTGTTGAAACTGCCCCTATAGATCCTGTTCTCAATGCGCCAAGAAAGCTACCCATCACTGCACCTTTCAGTTTCCCGTTTTTGCTATCATATACAAGCGTGGCCTGATCTCCGTCACCAAACGTTGTGTATACCCTGAACCCCATAACGTGTTCTGATAAACTTCCTCCTGACGTGAATACAATTTTACCGTCAGGGGAATCCATATGCATTCTTGGAGGCGAGATAAAAGACCTCATGGACCTCTCCCTGAACACTTCTTCCATTACTGCTACTGCCGTCCTGGTCGGTATTGCCATAACGTCCCTATCATTCATGATTTTCATCTAACTCCTCCATGGATCCCAATCTTCTTCAGAGGTGGGAGGAATTTGGTCCCGAACTTCATGCCATTACGGTATCTCATCAACTTTACCTTATTTACGTTAGCATCCATCTTCTTTTCTCCTTTTTTAATGTTTGATTTCCCACATTGTGGTTGTTAGAGGGGTTTTCTAGGATCTGATCACTGAGAGTTTCCCTCATGTTTAAGGACGGAGTCATAGACTTACGGTTCCGTGGATCATATGAATGTGTGCATAAATCTCTCTCCTCTGACTTCTTTTTCTCCATGTTGTTAAAGCTCCCTGAACAACTTCTGCATCCCCCTCACGAGACAAAAACAAGGCCGCTGTCTGTGGGTAGTTGACTTTATCGTTCCCCAATATCCTGTATCTGTTCAATCCAAATTTTTCTAATAAACATACTTTCCATTACAGTTTCAGAAGTTCGTCCATTTTACTGAAATCCGGATTGTCACTCCTGAAATTGTCAGGATTCATACCCCGTGTTACGGCCACTGAAAAAGAAAGCAGCTGGAGTGCTATGAGGTTCACTATTGATGATAATTCTTCCTCAAGAACCGGAACCTTGACAAGGTTTTCATCTCTGGAATCGGCATCGTTTATCCTGTTGTCAATTTCAATAACATTGGAATCAAGTGCATGAAGCGTTCTAACAAGATCCCGCATTCTTTCATGTGAATTACCGGAAGTTGAGATGCATATGAACAGGTCATCAGAAAGATCTGCTGATCTTATGGGACCGTGTATCATCTGTTCCACTTCATAGCCATATGCCGTAACATAACTTGTTTCCTGCATCTTTAAAGCAGCTTCCATGGCAACTGGCGCGTTTGGTCCCCCTCCACAGATCCATATCCTGTGGGAAAAATCCAACTTCTTTGAAAGTTTCTCCATTTCCGGTTCGAGTTCAAGTGTCTTTTCCATTGCAGAAATAATGGTTTCGGAAAGCTTATTCAGTGACTCGTCAATCGTGATCTCCTGGTCTGATGCTGATACCGCCAGCCTCAGCATGACTGCAAGTGCACTGGTCAGGCTTATTGTATGGGCTGATGATTTCTCCTGTTCTACGGTCCTGAATATAAAATCAGCGTCATCCTGTTTTATACTGCTGGAAAGTCCGGTAATGGCAACAGTTATACATCCGAGCTTCTTAGCTTTCTTAATGGAATCAAAACTGTACATCTTATATCCCCTGTGACTTATTACAATAACAGTATCATCACCGGATACCCTTGGAGTATAGTTTGAAAATTCAAATGATGAAAACACCCTTACGTTCTTATTTCCAGCATATTTTTCAAAGAAAAACCTCCCTATTAGCGCAGCATGAAGCGAGGAACCTGTACCCACAATTATTATGCTTCTTGACTTCCTGATTTTATAGGCTGCATCATTGAAGGTTTCATCACCGGATAAAAGTATTGACCTGAAAGCAAGTGGCTGTTCCATTATTGACCTGTGCATGAAATATTCTTTCGGTTGCATTTCACTCTGACAAATATGATCACAGAGATTATGAACATTTGCGGATATTGAACAATGTGACTGTGGTTGCCTTTCTTTGAATTGTGTGCGAGATAAGAATTTCAATCCCACAGATTCCCAATGGAATATTAATTATAACCTCGAGTCATTATAAGGTCATGAAAGTCACATTGGTAGGAGGAAACGGTTTTGGAAAACTGCATGGAGAATCCTATAAACAATTGGGAATTGAATTCTCGGTGTATGACAGGAATCCTGATGTCCTGGAATTCTACAGAAAAAATTACGGAGTGAAAACAGTATTCAATAATCTTGAAGATGCAATTCATTCTGATTCTGACATAGTTGATATAGTCCTGCCTCACAATCTGCATAGGGAAGTTTCAATCAGTGCAATGGAACTTGGAAAACATGTAATCATGGAAAAACCCATTGCAACAACCCTTGAAGAAGCAACCGATATTGTTGAGGCATCTGTGAAGAATGATGTGAAATTCATGGTCGCAGAGCAGTATAATTTTGACCCCTCACTGAACAAGGCTATTGAGCTTGTAGGAGATAACAGCATTGGGAAGGTGCATTCCATCATTGTGAGGGACCAGAGAGATTACAGGAAAACTAGTTGGAGAACCAGAAAAGATCAGATGGGTGGAGGTGCACTTATAGATGGTGGAATTCATTATGTGGAGACCATGCTGAACATTGGAGGAGATTACACTAAAATCGATTCTTATTCCTACCATGGTGGTTCAACACTGCAGGGTGAAGATACCACCATGGCACTGTTTCATTTCACCAGCGGTGCCCATGGAAATCTGTTTTATTCCTGGGCATACAGGGATGCCCCGAGACTTCCTTCCTATGAAATTATAGGTTCTGAGGGGAGCATATACGAGGATGTCAATACAAGACCTATTGAAGAATTTAAAAACATGACCGGCACCAGGTACGTTTATGGTTTCCCTGTATTAAACGGGAAGAAAGTTGATATCAAAAAAGAAGACGTATTCAATCTTGAAATAAAGGGATTCATTGATTCGGTCAAAAATAATACTGAAGTGCCATACAGTCATGGGAAGGCTCTCAGGAATCTCAGGGCAATTCTTGACATATATCAGAAAGGGGATTGAACTAAATTTTTTTGAACCGGATTGCGCATTCCCTGGCAAGGGATTCCATGGGATCGATGATATATTCCATGGCCTTTGACTTTTTCAATGCTACCGGAACTTCACTGCAGCCCGCTATTATTTTCTCTGACCCACTTTCCATGAGAAAATCAACCTGCTCCATGAAGAGATCTTCGGCTTCCGTCATGTTGCCCGATTTTACCTTGTATATTGCATCCATTACATCCTGCTGCTGTTCAGGATAGATCAGATCAACCCCCTTTCTTGAAAGCGCATCTTCGTAAAGACCGGAAAGCTTTACGGGAGTTGTGCAGATTATACCGGCTTTGATGCTTTCTGGCAGTTGTTCCGAAACTATCAATGGGGCATTGAGAACCTCGACTTCTGTATTTTCGGCTATTTTGTCGTACCAGATGTGGGCCGTATTGCATGGTATTGCAATAATATCGCATCCTGCCTTTTCGAGCACTTTTGCGCTTTTTATCAGTTCTGGTGCTGGTGATATTCCCCCTTTGAGGTAAGCATCGTTCCTGTCCGGTATAACTGTATTGTTGTAAACAACTGCCGGTATCTGGTCCTGATCTTTTTCAGCATTTGTAGTCCTTAAGAGCTTCTCCATGAAATCTATGGTGGCTGCAGGGCCCATTCCTCCAAGAATTCCCAACAACCTGGGATCATCTGTTCTCTTATTTTTCATCTAACTCCCCCAAAGGAGATCCCATGCGTCAGCGTGAGGGAAAATTGGGCAGTGAACCTCAATCCCTTACCGTAACTTACCAGCTTTACCTTGTTTGCACTTATGTCCATATTCTTCTT
>JAKADT010000069.1 GCA_021820245.1 Thermoplasmata archaeon
GATTCCCTGTGGCACTTGGGGCATATGTCCCTGGGCGGGAAATATGTCACATTGCAGTTCCCGCATTTATGGCCCATTAACCTGTACCTGTGTTCTGATTCTCTCCAGAATCTTGATAGTTCTCCCATTATGCAACACCTCCAAGTATGTGGACAACGGATGTTGATCCCGTTCCACCCATATTGTGAACAAGGGCATTCTCAGGTGACTTAACCTGTCTTTCACCAGCTTTCCCCTTCAGCTGGGTGTAAGCCTCAACAAACTGACCCACTCCCGTTGCACCGAATGGATTTCCTTTTGCCTTCAGTCCTCCTGATGGGTTTACAGGTATCCTTCCGTTGAGTTTTATGTCATCGTAAACCACGTCTTTTGCCTTTCCCTTTTCAGCAAAACCCAGGTCTTCAAGCTCCATGAGCCCGTATATGCTGTATGAATCGTGGATTTCAGAGAAGGAGATATTATCAAGCTTAAGTTTTGCCTTGCCCAGTGCCTCTCTTGCTGCAAGAACAGTGGAATCCAGGCGGTATATGCTCTTTCTGCTGTGCACGGCCAGATAATCCTGCGATGCTGCAGAACTCAGGATTTCCACACCCTCAATCCCATTGCTTTTCACATATTTTTCTGATGCAACTATAACTGCAGCAGCACCATCGCTGATGGGACTGCAGTCCATGAGATTCAGTGGTTCAGCAACTGGCGTCGCATTAACAGCCTGTTCCAGTGTTATCTTGTTCCTGTACTGTGCATGTGGGTTCTTGGAAGCGTTCAGATGATCGTTTACTGACATCATCGAAAGAGCCTCCTTGGGAACATTGAAGTCCTTCATGTATTTCCTGGCACTCATTGCTGCCAGTGCTGCAGGCGTTGCTCCCAGAAATGCCTCCCATTCCCTGTCAAGCACAGAACTTGTCAGATCTATAATCTCTGATCCGTAAATATCGGTCATCTTCTCAACACCTCCAACCATAACAACATCGTATTCCCCAGATTTGACTGCCAGATAGGCCTGTCTCACAGCAGCTCCTCCTGATGCCGTGGATGCTTCGATCCTGATTGCAGGAATGTTGTTTTCGGCAATCCCCGAAAAATCGGATATGAGGGATCCTATGTTTTCCTGGCCGTTTATTGTGCCAGCAAGGCTGTTGCTTCCATAGAGCACCTCAATCTCCTTTGAAAATATTCCGGCATTTTCAACAGCCTTCAATCCCGCTTCCACAGCCAGTTCCCTTAATGACTTTTCCCAGAGCTCTCCATATTTTGTCTCACCTGCGCCGATGATATAAGCCTTATTCAATATCCTCACCCACTATGATCTTTCTCTTGAATTTAGCATAAAGGCCGTAATCAAGCCATTTCACCCTGCTTATCATCTCCTTTATGGTAGGGGCAGCCTTTCTTTCAAGGCTTTCAATGTGATCTGTAACCGTAATGTCAAATGCATCCGAACCCGCTCCAGATCCAAAGGAAACTGCAAGAATCCTGTCCCCTGGATTTGCAAGATCAAGTATTGCAGACAGTCCGGTCATCATGGATGCTGAATATGTATTTCCTATGTATGGTGTCAGGAGCCCGTCCTTATACTGATCTTCCGAGAATCCAAGAAGTTTTGCGGCTCTTGTTGGAAATTTACCATTGGGCTGGTGGAACACTGCATATTTGTAATCCTTCGGTGTGGTTCCCTGGCTTTCCATCATCTCCTTTGATGCGGCAATGACATGCCTGAAATATGCGGGTTCTCCTGTAAATCTCTCACCATGGCTTGGATATGGCTGTCCTTCCCTCCTCCAGAAATCGGGGGTGTCAGAAGTCACAGATAGGGTTGAATTTATCTCCGCAATCACGTCCTTCTTTCCAAGAAGCATTGCTGTCCCGCCAGCTGATGCTGTATATTCCAGGACATCTCCAGGAGCCCCCTGTGATGTATCTGATCCGATTGCCATTCCATACTCGATAAAATCTGCATCGACCATTGCCTTTACGTTCTGCATTGCGGCCGTTCCAGCCTTGCATGCAAATTCGTAATCCGCCGAGAAAAGCTTGAAACCTACGCCCAGTGCGGCAGCGACTATTGTGGCTGTTGGCTTAACCGCGTATGGATGTGATTCTGAACCTACAAAGATTGCCCCGATATTTTCCGGGTCAACCTTACTTCTCCTCAAGGAATTTCTTGCCGCTTCAACCGAAATTGTGGCTACATCCTCATCGGGTGCCGGTACAGATTTACTCAGCACATATATTCCATTCTTTATGTTTTCAGCGTCTTCGCCCCACACCCTGGCTATCTCTTCCGGCTTTATGCGGAATCTGGGGATATAAGAGCCATAACTGACTATTCCTGACATTTGAACTTCCTGACGAATAGGAGAATGAACTATTTAAAAATTCACGAATTCAGGTTTATCAATTGACGATTATTTCTCTCTTCCGCTTCTCAAACCACACAGGACGGAGATGAGAATAGGAGAAAATGCTTTAAAACTGGTACGGGTATCTGCCCTTTCATTTTTCATAGGGAATAGTATTTATATAAATTTGCGCTCTATTAACATCGGTGCACCATATGGATGAAGTATCACCAAACGCTAAAAAAGTATACGAAGCTATAAAAAAACTAGGAGCAACATCAGAGGACAAATTGAAATCTGCAGATGACATAATGAAAGCCTCAGCCCTTGGAAAAGCCATTGTGGCAGCTGCACTTCAGGAATTGTCGAACAAGGGGCTTGCAAAGAGAGTTGCAAGGTCCAAGAGTGCTGGCTACTATATTCTTAAGTGATTTCTCAGCTATTTTCAGTGCAGTTTTTTACATGCCATTATTAAGCCTTTCTATTTTATAAGTGTAGGATAAGTTTATAAATTTATTTTTAATGTTTAGTAAAGGAAAGTTCATGCAAGTAATGGTGTATGTAACTTGTCCTCTGGTAAAGCATAAATAGGAGAGAATTCTATTTACTCATGATTTGAGGCGTCATAAACATGACCACGTTGATACTTAACATAGACAGGGATAACGATTTCGGAGAGAAGGCTGATATAGCTGGACCTCTACTGGGTTATCAGAACTGCTATGATGCCGCACTCAAATTGATCTCCATGGATCCGGAGGATTCTGATGCAAATGCCCTTTTTGGAGCGGTCAAACACTACAGTGATCTTAAAGGAAAAAACCAGGATGTGGAGGTCGCTTTAATTACTGGAGACATTGATGTTGGTGAGACCTCAGATGAAAAACTTGGAATTCAACTGGACCAGATTCTTTCAATGGGAAAATTTGAAGATATAGTGCTTGTCACAGACGGTGCAGAAGATGATTACATCGTTCCTCTCATCATATCAAGGATCAAGATCAGGTACGTGAAGCATGTTATTGTAAGGCACAACCAGAACATAGAATCTGTGTATTACTACATTGTAAAGGCACTTAAGGACAAGAAGCTGATCAACAAATTCATCATTCCACTGGGCCTGATATTTCTAACTTATGGAATAGTATCACTGGGCTTTATTGTGTATCAGGCAATAGTAACCAGGACGGACATCATTGATCCCAGTCTTGGAGCCGTTACAATAGTTACAATAGTTCTGGGAGCATATTTCGTGGAGAAAGGATTCGAGTTGCAGAGGGTCATATTCTCCCTCATGCGCTCCCTCAGGGAATACGCACAGGAAACTCGGATACTCTTCCTTTCATATGTCATAGCCGGTATGCTTGTGCTTGTGGGAATAGCTTCAAGCTATGTAATTGCCAGAAGCACCGCACATTCTGGAGTGGATGCAGTCCTGGTTTTCCTCTCACTTTTCACATGGTGGATATACGGGGCTTTCTTTGCAAGGGAAACGGGCAAGGTTGTGGAAGGTTACATGAATGGAAGCAGCGACATCTTCAGGATTCTGTATGGGCTTATGTTTTCACTTTCAATTGCATTCATAATCTATGGAATGATAAATTACATAAGGTACATACTGGGGTTCATAGCTTTCCAGTACGCCATAGTGAGTGTATTCTTCCTGATACTGGGTCTGGTCGTTGCAATGCTTTCATCCATGGTGCACCGCTATTTCAACGAAATGATGAGCAAGAAAATGAGCAAGGGCGACAGCCTTGTAATAGCTGACAACAAATAGGGAAGATTCCTTTGGATTTTGAAACCTGGAATCCTTATTACAGAAAGATCTGTTCTGACCTTGAAATTAAGCCTGAGACGGATTATGAATCCTCCATCCTCCTGAACGATATTCTACAGAAGAGAAATCATGCTGCTGTCCAGAAAGAGATAACAGAACCTGTATGGATCGTTGGAAATGGACCGGGTCTTGAAGATATATTGAGAGATTTATCACTGAACGGAATTGTATTTGTTGCAGATTCGGCCATAGGGAAATACATGAAGGTGAAGGGGTATCCGGATTATGTTTTCACGGATCTTGACGGTCCAATCAAGCTTATCAGGGAATGTTCCGAGAATTCCGTCAGCCTGGTTGTTCATGCCCATGGTGACAATAAGGAGATGATTGAAAGGCACGTTCCTCTCTTGAATGTTCATACCGGCACGACCCAGAATCGTCCAGTTGGAGTATTGAGGAACTTTGGTGGATTCACTGACGGCGACAGGGCTGCATTTTTTGCCGATTTCTTCAACGCTCCAGAAATCATCCTGGTTGGTTTTGATTTCTCTGTACCTTCAATAAAAGAGGGATCTGATTACCACCGCAAAATGAAAAAACTGAGGTGGGCTGAATCTCTGCTTTCAGCGCTTGCCCAAAAACGTGGGTCTCAATTCAGGTCAGGCCAGATCATCCGTATCTGACGACATATTTTCCATCATAATGGACTGTAAAATCCACAGCATCGTACTTCATGGTGTACTCTATATCGTGTTTGCCACCAATCATGGAGAGCCTTCTTGATCCCTTTGAGGAAATTATCCTCTCTCTGTAAGCATCTTGATCGGGTGTCTTTCCCTCAAGTATCTCCCTCAGGTATTCACCAAAAATCATATCCTCATCCGCAGGACCGTCCGGCCTGTTTGATAGGACTATATCCACGGTGTCCATGTCCTTCAGCGATTGAGCAGTTGATCTGGCGTTTACGAACGATGCCAGGAATATCTCACCCTTCCCCTTGATCCTCTCCAGGACTCTTGTTCCGTTTGTTGAGGTGAACACCACAGTCTTACCGGAAAAATCAACATTTGCAACCTCATATGGTGAATTGTTATAATCAAAACCACGAATCCTGATTCCAAGTCTCTCTCCAATGAGAACAGTATCAGGAAGATCTTTCCTGATAGATCTGGCTTCGCTTATGGAAGCTGTTGGTATTATCCTGTTACAGCCCATCTTCAGTATGTATGGAATTGTGGTTGTGGATCGGAAAACATCAACAAGGACCTTGGTCGATTTCCTGAATTCTCTTTCCTTTCTCCCGTCTATAATGCTTATTTCCAAGTTTGATCATATCCCATGAATATACCAGTGATAGACCGTCTGAAATAAAAACCTTGCATTGCAAAAGTTTCAAGATCTGGATCAATGACCTTTGAAAACAGGTTAATTCAAATCTCATACAAAAATTAAAAAGTCTTGACGTTATGTCCCACGACATTCAGGTGAAATTCAATGGTACAATCAGTAAGCACCATGGTTGAAGGCGGAAAGGCCACTACAGGACCACCAATTGGTCCGGCTCTTGGTCCACTTGGCCTCAACCTTGGACAGGTCATTAAGGACATAAATGAAAAAACGAAGGCATTCCAGGGTATGCAGGTTCCGGTAACCATCATTGTAACGGATTCCCAGGCAAAGAAATACGACATTAAGGTTGGTATACCGCCCACCTCCGCCCTTCTTAAAAAAGAGATCGGAATAGAAAAGGGAGCGGGAAAGAGAAAGGAAGCTGTTGCAGGAAATGCAACAATGGAAAATGTAAAGAACGTTGCAAAGATGAAAATGGAGAGCATGCTTTCAACAAACCTGAAATCGGCAGTGCTTGAGGTAATAGGGTCATGTGTTTCCCTTGGAGTTACGGTTGAAGGAAAAGACCCAAGGGAAGTCCAAAAACTTATAAAGGAAGGTAAGATCGAGGTTTAGCTGTAGGAGAGGAAACTCGCTTACTACAGAATGGTGATATTATTGGCAGAAAATAGTTTATTGTCCTTTATCGAGGAGGTCAAGAAATCTTCCGTCGAAAGGAAATTCAAGGAAAGTATAGAGATGTCTTTCAACCTGAAGGATGTTGATCTCAGTGATCCAAAAAACAGGATAAATGAGGAGATCATACTTCCGAAAGGGAGAGGGAAGGATATCAAGATAGGTTTTTTTGGTTCACAGGAAATGCAGGGAAAAGTAAAGGAAGTGGCCGATGTCATATATGGTCCGGAGGACCTGGCCAAGTTCGCCGAGAATAAGAAGTCATTCAAGAAAGTTGTTGAAACAATTGACTATTTCGTCGCAGAATCAACATTAATGGCCACAATTGGTAAAACTCTCGGTCCAGTATTGGGTCCCAGGGGAAAGATACCGAAACCTGTCCCTCCCGGACAGGATCCCTCAGCTATGATCAACGCTTTGAAGAGAACCGTGAGGGCAAGAAGCAGGGACAGGAGAACATTCCATGTTCCGGTTGGAACAAAAGAGATGCCAGATGAGGATGTTGCCGACAATGTCAATGCTGTGGTGAAAAGACTCGTGGGAAGACTTGAAAAGGGATACGGAAACATAGAATCTGCATATCTTAAGACTACAATGGGAAAAGCTGTAAAGATAAAGCTGGAGGGAATTAGATGAGTCACGACAGGAATCCAGCGCAATGGAAAATAAAATTTGTTGATGATCTCTCAAAGGAGATCTCAGAAAGTCCAGTCTCGGCAATAGTGAGCATTAAGGGGCTGAGGAACAGGCAGCTCCAGTCCATCAGAAGAAACCTCTCCTCTGACATGAAACTCAGGGTTGTCAGGATAAAGCTTCTGAAGAAAGCCCTGGACAAAACAGACAGGAAGAACATAAAATCACTTGAGCAGTTCGCCCAGGGACAGATAGGGCTTGTTACTACAAAACTGGCTCCATCGAAGCTTTACAAAATGTTCGAGGGTACCAAGGAGAAGGCAGCAGCCAGAGGTGGTGAGAATGCCCCTGACGATATCATAATACCGGAGATGACAACAAACTTCCCACCCGGTCCCATGATAAGCGAGTTCCAGAAAGCCGGGATTCAAACTGCAATAGACAAGGGAAAGATAGCCATCAAGAAAGAGATACTCTATGTAAAGAAGGGAGAGGTCATACCAAGAGACAAGGCAAAGATACTGGAGAAACTGGAGATACACCCTCTTACTGTGGGTCTCGACATACTTGGTGCCTACAGCGATGGCATACTGTTCAGCAGGGAAGCCATATCCATAACTGAAGAGCAGATAATGCTTGATATGGCAAGGGCATTCGCCCAGGCTAAAGAACTGGCAGTAAGTGCTATGTTCCTTGTGCCAGAAATAGTGCCGCAGTTGCTCGTCAAAGCAAAGATCAACGCTGAATATCTTGCTCTTGAGAGTGGGTTTGTTGATGAGAGCAACGTGCAGTTATTTATACTCAAAGCAATTAGGGAGGCATCAGCCCTCAACAGTGCAATGGGAAACCAG
Source organism: Thermoplasmata archaeon (assembly GCA_021820245.1). Classification (GTDB taxonomy): domain Archaea; phylum Thermoplasmatota; class Thermoplasmata; order Thermoplasmatales; family Thermoplasmataceae; genus Oxyplasma. Next base: position 7,635 of record JAKADT010000069.1, read on the forward strand.
CAGGAAGAGGAGAAGCCTGAAAAGGCAAAAGAGGAGAAATCAGAGGAAAAAGCTGAAGATACCGCATCAGATGAGGATAAGGTGTCTGAAGGACTGGGTTCACTCTTCGGATAAATCAAGGAGGTAAAAAAAATGGAATATGTATATGGGGCTCTATTGCTCCACGCAGCAGGAAAAGAAGTAGACGAGGAAAAATTGGAAAAGGTTCTGAAGGAAGCAGGCGTCAAGACGGATGAGGCAAGACTCAAGTCTCTGGTGGCAAGCCTCAAGGATGTAAAAATCGATGAGGTTCTGAAAAACGCAGCGGCGGTTGCTGCTGCTCCAGTACAGGCCGCTCCGGCAGCTGAATCCAAGAAACACGAGGGAAAGAAAGAGGAGAAAAAGAAGGAAGAAGAAAAGCCAGAGGCAACCGAAGAGGATGCTATGGCGGGTCTCAGCTCACTATTCGGATAAGGACTGTAAATGGACTTTTATGCATATTTCTGGGGGGTTATAAAATACCTGTTGCCTGCAATGATCTTCATCATTGCAGT
>JAKADT010000070.1 GCA_021820245.1 Thermoplasmata archaeon
TCAACACAAATTTATAGACAGAAAAGAAGAGATAGAAATCCTGGAGAGATCATACTCCAAAGGAGAGGGTGGGCTTTTCATAATTTATGGAAGGAGAAGAGTTGGAAAGACAGAACTAATTAGCAGATTCATCACCGGTAGAGGAATATATTTTATGGCAACAAACGAGGGGGACAGGGAGAACATTCGTGATTTTCAAAGAATAATTTCTGAATTTATTGGTGATTCCAGCTTAAGGAGTGGACAGTTTCAGGACTGGTATTCACTTTTCTCAATGATCGCAGGCAACAGTTCATTTCAGAAAAAATGTTCTGAGTTCAAGTTAATAATTGCCATTGATGAGTTTCCTTATCTCATAGAGGCGAACAGATCGATACCGTCAATCTTCCAGAAAATATATGATTCATTGCTTAGGCACATGAATATAATGCTTATCCTGTCCGGATCTTCAATAAGCATTATGGAGAATGAAGTACTTTCTTACAAAAGTCCTCTGTATGGCAGAAGAACAGGTCAGCTAAGGCTTAACCCCCTGAATTTCATATATATCAAAGAGTTTCTCAACTATAAGATGCCTGATCTTTGCAGAACTTATTTTGCCATTGGTGGCATTCCAGAATACCTGTTAAGATTTGAATCAGATCTTACATTCCATGAAAATATTTACCGAAATATTTTATCCAGGGGTGCACCGCTTTATGAAGAAGGAGAATTCCTGTTACGAACTGAAATGAGGGAACCAAGGAATTATACACTTATTCTCAGGTCAATTGCCCATGGGAACCATACTCTTGGAGAAATTTGCTCCTATACGGGGTTGGATAAAAGCATGGTTTCAAAGTATATTGACGTTCTCATGTCGCTTGAACTTATTGAACCAGAAGTCCCTTTTGGTGCTTCTGACAAATTTAAAAGGAGACTCTATTGGATATCGGACCCTTACCTTTCCTTCTGGTTTAGATTCGTTCTGCCAAATAAGAGTGAGATTGAAGGTTCTCATATGAGAGAGCTCAATAAAGAATTTCTTAACAATTTCGAAGTATACGCAGGAGAGCAATTTGAGAGGCTCATGAAGAAACTAGTGGCTGATGGGATAATGGGCAGAACCTTTGACAATGTGGCCAGGTGGTGGGGAAGAAACAGATCAAAAAAGAGTGGCGAAGATATTGAAGAAATAGATATAGTTGCTTATTCAGAAGGAAGAAATGAGCTACTGTTTGCTGAATGTAAATGGACATCTAAGCCCGTATCAGTTACAATAGTTAACAGGTTGAAATTGAAATCAAAGCAGCTTCTGGAGCAATACCCAGAAAGTAAGGTTACTTATGCGGTGTTTTCTAAATCCCGTTTTACAGGAGATATTAAAGAAGTAAAAAAAGAGGCTGTTCTCATGGATCTCGACGACATGGAAAAGATATTGTTTCAGAATGCTGAAAAATCGAAATAATGCATGAAAAACAGCCTTATCTTCATAAAGAATGCAAAAATTGAACATTTGCGGGTAGAAATTCCCATTTCGTAAGATAAAATGTGATTGAATGGTATATTTTGGCATAAAGAATAGAGTGCGTTCTGGCAGAAGGGAATTCAAGCCCATTGAGATTCGCCTTTATCTTTGCAGTGGGAAACTCTCCGTGGAAGCTGGGATAGATGTAAACAGGGCAAGGATAACACCGCTCTCCAACTCAGGAAAAAGAAACGATGAGATAGCGGAGACACTATGTGTCAACAGGAACACTGTACTTGATGTCGGCAAGCTTTATCCCAACCGGGGGCTGGAGAGCGCTTTCCATGACGCCAACAGATCTGCACAGCCAAAAAAGTACGGAGACAAAGAAACAGCAAAGATCATTGCACTTGCATGCTCTTAACCTCCCGGTGGAATGAAGATATTGCCTGTTCGCCTTATAACAGAAAATATGAAAAAGAAGAATGGATTTGAAGGGATAAACATAGAATCTGTCAGAATCCTCCTAAAAATACGATACGAAACCATGGAAGAGAAGAATGTGGTGCATCCAGACCATAGATGAGGAATACAGGAAAATAATGTACTATATCCAGGATCTCTATGGCAGGAAAAAAGGCAGCTTCATGTCATTGCGATAGGCGAGAAGCCTAAACAGATCGTCTCAGACAGGAGAAAATACATACCCATGAAACCAGGTTCCCGTGAAAAAACACGATTACGAATACGTAAGAAATGGCACAGCAAACATATTTGTCGCTGTCGAACCAAAAACTGGAAAGAGGATAGCCAACGTTACGAAAAGAAGGATTTCACCCTGTTTGTGAAAGAGGTTCTTAATAGATATCCGAAGGCCAGGAAGCTGCACATAATACTTGACAACCTTAACACTCATTTTGTCTTCATTCATAGAGACATTTGAGGAAGAAGACTCAGGAATAGACAGTTACAAAGTGTTCATTGACGACTTTGGTGGAAGAAACAGGCTTCTCCTGGAGATAGTTAAACCATAATTCTCTACCTCACTTTTTGCCTAACTGTAGAGCCTTAGCGAAAACAGATTTCCATTATTATGGAGCGTGTATATTTGCTTGTTGTTTTAAATGAATGCTAAAATTAGACTCCATTTAGATGGTCTCTTCTCCTACTACTATGAAAAAAATTTTGATGCTACAAAGCGATTTATATAAAGAACTCATATATTTTAGGAATGAGAATAGTAAGATCAAAATTTGGCGTTTGCCAAAACTGCGGCCATGAGGTGGTTTTTTTCGATGGTCAATGGGAACACCATATTACAAGAACAAAGTTGTACCGCTTACCACACTGGCCCACAGGTCATGTAATGACACCAGATTGTAAATGGGAATGTCAGTGTTCAACACCCGTTCTTGACGAATCAAAGACGCAGACGTCAAAACTTGTTCTCTTAGACAGTCATCCAGACAGATAAGGGATGTTTTACACTCTTATGAACTGTGAATTTGAGCTGAAGTCTTACCAACGGATACTAAAACCCGAATGCATATTACCATACCTTACGGCAATAACCAGAGACAGAATGATAAGCATACGTAGGCCTGATTTTTAAATGTCACTAATACGCTCCACCATAGTCGTAAGGGCTATATGATTCTTCAATGTAGGATAGGTTGGTGCGAGAAATGAAGGTGATCAGAAAGTTAAATACGCCTGAAACCTTTAGTATGATGTAGCTTTTGGAGGCATCATTTATGAGTGGAAAAGTGTGGGTCTTTGATCCTGACAGAGGAGGAAAAACTATCCCTGATTTCGTGAAGGCTGACGTAAAAAGGAGAATTACTGAACTCGCTCGGAATGAGTTTCCCGGAAGATCAATACGGATCGAACTCCGCTTCAGGAAACAACTGTGCTACGTGGATGCTTATGAAGCACCCAACCACGAAGATGCAGAACCTCCCAGCGATTGGGAGGGAAACAGGGAGGAATGGATCCAGTACTGTTCCAACCAACCCACTCATCTATGCAGGCTGAGATATTTTGGAGATGACCAATGGTCGTTTGGTTTTTATACCTACAGCAATGAAAGGTACGAACTGTGCATTTTTCCACAGAACGGAGATTTTTTTGGCACTCCAGAGATGGCTTTCAAGGTATCATCGGTTTACCTGAACGAATGATATAGCATGATGGAAACAAATTTTACACAGAATAGGGCCGAGGAGATTTTTGTGCTCCACGGAAGTTATGCAATCGTTGGTGGGGAGCAGCTATTCTTCTTCTGGGCAGAAACCACCGTCAGGAGAAGATCCAGGAAGGAAGGTGTACATCCATTCTCCTGCACCGCCGTAGAAACAAGAAAACTTCTCTCCACACTTGGTATGCATTCTGGTTCCAGGATAAGAGACCTGAAGGTCGAGGGACATTTTCCATCCTCTCAGGTTGGACCTGTCCCATCAGGTGAAATGGAGGGGCTGATCAGCGCATACGATGGTGAAGATAACCCGGACATCAGTATGAAGGAGTGGCAGATAGCAGGAGTGGGTATGGAGATGCACGAGGCATTTGAGTTCATATTGCGCGCCCACTTCCAGGGAACGATTCTCATGGGAAAAGATCTTAAATTCTGGCAATCAGCCAGCGCCCTTGCTTTCAATTTAATGATGGAGATGAAGTTTATCCCCTCTGTCTCGGACGACGGAGCGGAACTAAAGTCCAGATGGATACCCATTCTCGAGACGGCTGAAGACCAGAACCTCTTCAACAATATTTTCAGGAGTATGCCCGGTTCGTGCCTTGCATTCATCTATGGAAAGATGACTGAGGAAACTCTTCTCAGGAATTTCTTTGCAACGGTCATAGATAGGACCTCTCGGAAGTTACTATCATCTTCAGTCTCAGGCATTGATACCAGGCACGCTTCCGACGTTATGCTGTGGGCTCTTTCCCTCTCCAGTGAAAACTCTACATTCTCCTACAATAGAAGCCTATCTATACAGAAGATCTCTGGCTGGTCCAGAAGAATTCAGAACACATCGGAATTCCCGATGAGGCTTGCGTTCAATCTGCTACCGCCTGCCAGTGACGATGAGGACTGGGTCCTGAAATTCATGCTTCAATCCAAGAACGATCCAAGCCTGATTGTGCCGGTAGAGGATGTTTGGAAAGGCAACCGATCAGCAGCAAACACAATAATAAGAAAATTCACGGAATATCCTGAAGAATTTCTCTTGCAGTCAATAGGCACAGCGCAGGCGGTTTACCCTCTCATCAGGAAGAGTCTGATGGTTACAGCCCCGTCTCAACTCATCCTCAATTCAGAAGAGGTTTATGATCTTCTCAACAACTACAGTGTTCCCCTTGCGTCTGCAGGATTCGGTGTCCTGTTTCCTGACTGGTGGGGGAAGAACAGGGTTCGGTTAGGCCTTAAGGTCACCGCTAAGCCCTCTAACAATGTCGGAATGGGCAAGGTTGGTCTTCAGGCACTTGTTTCATACAACCTGGAAATAGTGCTTGACGGCGAGGTGATTTCGGAGTCTGAACTGGATAGATTGTCAAGATTGAAATCTCCTCTCCTCCAGATTGGTAAAAAGTGGGTCGAGATTGACAGGGAAAGACTCAGCAGAATTCTGAAGTTGCTCAGGGAGAGGAAGAACGAGACTCCGCTTGCAGAATTGCTCTCGATGGGAACCGATCAGGATTCGATCCCAGTGGTTGACCTTAAAGGAGAAGGATGGGTTGGAGACCTGATTGAAGGAAAATCAAGAGTATCGGAAATTCCTGTTCCTGCAGGTTTCAAGGGATCGCTGAGGGAATACCAGAAACATGGGGTTTCGTGGATCAAGTTCATGGTCGATATGGGCCTGGGTTGCTGTCTCGCCGACGACATGGGTCTTGGGAAAACAATTGAGATTCTGGCTTTCCTCCAGCACAGGAAGATAACGGGTCATGGAGGTGTGGTGCTGGTTGTGTGCCCGACATCCGTCATAAGCAACTGGGTGCACGAGATAGGGAAGTTCACGCCCAGGTTGAATGTTCTCGTCCACCATGGCACAATGAGGACCAGGGAGGATGAATTCATCAACGTGGTCCCCGAGTACGATCTGGTGCTGACCTCATATTCCCTACTCGCCAAGGATCAGGATTTCCTGTCGAAGGTGAGGTGGGACGGTATAATAGCGGACGAAGCTCAGGCAGTCAAGAATTATGGCACAAAGCAAAGCAAAGCCCTTCGATCGCTTCAGGGAGAATTCAGGATTGCCATGACGGGAACCCCCATCGAAAACAGGCTTGACGATCTTCGTTCCATATTTGAATTTATTAATCCAGGATACCTGGGTAGCGAAAACAGCTTCAGGCAAAGGTTTACGCTTCCAATCGAACGTGAGAAGAGCGACGAAGCCTCCTCCAAGCTTAACAGGCTTGTGAACCCTTTCATTCTCAGGAGAGTGAAAACTGACAAAAAAATTATATCCGATCTACCTGAAAAGAACGAGATGAAGGTCTTCGTGCCAATCACAAAGGAACAGGCCACATTGTACCAGGCATCTGTGGAGAGCATGATCTCTTCACTGAAAGACAGCGAAGGCATTGCCAAGAAGGGAATCATTCTTGCGACAATAACAAAACTGAAGCGCCTCCTGGATCATCCCTCTCTCGTTTCAGGGGACCTTGATAGACGTATTGAACGATCACAGAAAATGGTCAGGCTTCTGGAAATGCTGAACGAGATTCTTGAAGATAACGAAAAGGTATTGATATTCACCCAATATGTTGAGACCGGGAAGATAATCAAGGAGAACGTCATGAAAAGGCTGAACCGTGAGGCAATGTTCCTGAGCGGAAGCACTCCGAGAGGTATTAGGGAGCAGATGGTGAGGAGATTCCAGGAGCCAGGTGGACCCATGGTTTTCATCATTTCAGTAAAGGCTGGTGGTTTTGGAATCAACCTTACAGCAGCCTCCAATGTGATACATTTTGACAGGTGGTGGAACCCCTCTGTGGAAGACCAGGCCACGGACAGGGCTTACAGAATAGGACAGTCAAAGAACGTTAATGTTTATAAATTCGTTTCCACCGGAACTATAGAAGAAAGAATAGACGAGATCATAGAGGGAAAGAGCACCCTGAGGAAGAAGATAGTGGCTGCCTCGGATGAGTCCTGGATAACTTCCCTGTCAGGCTCGGATTTAAAGGAGGTTTTCTCATTGAGAAGAGACCAGGTGTGGGAGGAAGATCAGTAATGTCCAGTCGCAAGCGTTATGGAGGCTACTATAGTTCGTATCCTTCATACCCGAAGACATCGCGAATAAAGACAAAAGGCGGAATGCAGGTAAAATCCAGAAGTGGTGAAATAGCCCAGAAGTGGTGGTCAAAGCGCGTAATCTCGATCCTGGATAACTATGGATGGAGTAACAGGCTCCAAAGGGGACGCAGCTACGCCAGATCCGGACAGGTACTCTCAATCAGTGTTAAATCGGGTTTAATAGAATCTATGGTACAGGGGTCAAGAGCCACTCCTTATAAGATAACAATTAAAATACCTATAATTCCAGATGAGGCATGGTCAAGCATCATAACTTCCCTTAGAAGCAACGCGGAGATGGTCTCACAGCTCCTTTCTGGTGAGGTCCCTCCTGAGCTTGAAAGCGTATTCACAAAACAGAAATATACACTGTTCCCAGAAAATTCACGCGAAATAGCGATGAATTGTTCCTGCCCCGATTACGCCACGCCGTGTAAACACATCTCGGCTACTTTTTACGTTTTCGCGTATAATCTGGATACTGATCCAATGATGATTCTTCAACTTCGTGGGAAATCAAGGGAGGAGATAGTGAAGGCTCTCTATGGATCTGAAACGCAGGCTTTGGCCGAGAAAAACGACAGTCCTCCGGACTCGCGGATGAGCGATGAATCGATCTACAAGTTCTGGCATACCGATCCTATCCCCATAAATATCTCTAAGTACCAGAACAATGTGCCAGTCTCTCCTCTGAAAAAATATCCTCCAACCGATGAAATGTCTGATCCTCTGGTGGCTTCTATCCTGGAAGGTTACTACACAAAGATTCAGGATAGCCTCAAGAAGATCATCCAAACTTGAGTTTCACAAGATGGACAATGTTTCCCATGTCCTGCGAAATCAAGGCTTTAAGGTCGAATTTGTCGTATGGATCTTTGCCTCCCAATGCTTCTCTTGAGCTCCATCAACCCCCTTATGATTTCATCACAGGTCTCCCCGGGTATTTCTTGATCCCCTTCAGGGCTCTGACTACAGATTTCTTAAGCTGTATATTTGTAACTTCAGAATCAGACATTGTGTGGCGTCTATAACCAATAAATAACCGTTTATTTATGGACATTCTAAAGTGAGAGTTGACTATCCATATGCCTTAACTGTACAGATAGATATACAAGGAACAGGTCGTGTTCTGATAAAGATTTTGAGGGAATATATTGGGACATAAGCCCCAGACAAACAGTGAAGTGTATATGGGAAGTAGACGGTTTGAATTGTAGACTGATGCCATTTTACCGTTAAATGTTTATACGGTATCATGATTAGCTTTCATGGTAAAAACCACGATCAACCTGGACGATGAAATCTA
>JAKADT010000071.1 GCA_021820245.1 Thermoplasmata archaeon
ATTCATCCAATAGATTGTACATGATCTGAAGGAACAGTGTCTTGATCGTTGCAGTTTCATCAACGTTTGTCTTTCACCTTTTCCAGTATCATTCCTGAAAAGTTTCTTTACTATGAGTCTCAACGATCCCTGGTCTATCCTGGGATAGTTCTTTGCAAGTTTATCTATGCTCTTCATTGACGAATATGCTTCATGCAGACTGTAATTCACTACGTTGTTCATTGATTATACGTGTTGATCCCATGAATAAAGCTTTTCATCTGGAAGTAACTAAATCATGGTAGAAATACAAACTCTTCAGGTTCAAGAACGAACAATGCTAAAAAATGGAATGAGGATTCTGTGACTCCCGTGGGTGTTTTAGAAAAAATTATTATATTTTAACTGATTGATATTTTCGTGAAAAAGAGAAACAAGATCATTATACCAATTGCGGCTGTTATAATTGCAGCTGTAATCATAGTGCCTATTGGTTTCTTCGAATTCTTTGATCAGCATTACATTAAGGTTGATTCTGTGAATAGCTCTACAGGTTACACATACTCCGTGGATTTCAAGATATCCAGTAATACTGGTAATTATTTCAATCCAAACTGCCGATACTTTAACAGCACCACATACGTTGACGAGGGAGGAATCAACCAGTCAACACTCTCAACTAAACTGCGTATGTTTGAAAATTATGGGCCTTGTGACTACGAAGTGTATTACTATGTAACTTTCACGGGAAATTTTTCAACGAACACATTGCCACAAGGAATGATCATTTCTTTCAGGGGAGAGAATTTTTACTCACCCGGTCTCCATGGAAAAAATATTGGATTTAACCTACGTTCTTCCAACGATGTAAACAACAAGGGAAACACTTCTTTAACTATAACTAATCCTGTCGGTAACGCCCCCCAATTTGAGGATTATTGTAACTTGGGTAATTTCAGCTATAATGGACATGCAACGTTTATTAATGAGAAACCAGAGTCACAGAACTTCAGTGGACGATATCACTTTTATTTGAAATTTATTGATCTTCTAAGGGTCACCCCCACCAGACTTTCAATTGCTCCAAGTCCATTCTGTTTCATTACAAATGTAACTCTAACAGGTTATTCAAGCCTTGTTTACAACTCTGTGGACATAAAGGCTGTTGACAACGTAACAGGAGGTCTTTAGCCTTATGTATAACCATTCGAAAGCACGGACAGTGGCATTTGCCCTGGCTGTTATCATAGGATTATCTGCTCTTTCAATTATCCCCGTTTCCTATGCATCAACACCATCATTAAACATATATTCTTCCGTGGAGCAGAATGCACATTCCTTGGAAGGATACGACGGAAACAGTACAGTGTATATGACAAAATACACCGATGACACAAATGTCTCAGGTGTGAACTACAGCAGGGCAGCTCAGAATTTTAGGGAAGAATATGTATCCGGATATCAGACCTCACAGAATAACACATATGGGACGCCAAACTCACTTTACTTGGTTGCAGGGGGAAATACAGAGCAAGTAAGTTATCTTTCCGGAGCAAAATATTTTCTGGTGGATATTCCCATTGCTTTTATGGGTGCTTTCAGAAACTCAAGTAGATCCACCTCCGTCATTAATAATGTAAACCTCTCAATTCACACATCAAGTCCTTATATAAATTCATCCAATGCCGGTGATCTCTACACAACCCTACGTTATCAATACGGAAGTGGTTTCAACACCACTGGACCATTGGATATTAATTCCGCCAAATATCGTGAAACTCTGGTTTCCCTGGCACTGGACGGATTGGGGGTTCTGACATCCATTGCCGGCGTTCCCTATGTGGGCTATGCAATTGCTGCAGGAAGTGCTGCTTACACGATATACGGTGCATCAACCGGACACTCACCCACAATGGTGTCCTCATTCAATGGAAATGGCACGGGTTATGAATATTTTGCAGTAACAAACGGGAGTCTGGCAGGTTCAGGGAATAATACGTTCTTCAATGACGTATTTGGTTCAGGCGTTCCTTTGTATTTGAATATTTATCCATCCCAATTTGCAACTCCTGTTACATATACAATCAATGCAACAAGCTACATGGGAACCAATTACGAAGCAGCAGGATACAACTCAGATGGCACGGCCATTCACCTGAGTGAACAGATTCAAGCAGTTCCTGCATCAGAGATATCAGGTACGGTATATCTCGGTTCGGGACACTCAATACCAGATGCCAATCATTATGTTTACCTGGTTGACGATCACACTGGAGCAAGCTACAAAGTCATGACTAACAGTGCGGGAAACTACAGGTTCTTTGCTCAGCCTGAGACAGATTACACTCTTTATGCCACATACAACTCACCATCAAATGGAACTTCCCTATACCATCCAGAATTGTCACGGAACAGCCTAAATTTCACAACTGGAAGTCCAGGAGGACTTGAGTATGAGACATTGAACGTAGGTGGTATAATAGAAGGACACGTTGATGGACCTTCCGGTTCGCTCAGTCATGCGGCTATTATTGTGGAGAACAGTGCAGGTAGTTCAGAAACAGTATATACTAATTCCAACGGAAATTACCGTGCAAGCATAGGAAACACATCCACATACTCTCTCTATTCTGTAGAATCAGGATACACAACATCCAACACTTACGCTGTCGTTGGAAACTATCTTGGAGTTTCCTATCAGAACTTCACCATTTCGTATGCAAATTATCCTATTACCTTCCAGGAAACAGGTCTTTCTTCCGGAACTTCCTGGTCTGTATCCCTTAACGGAACATCTGAAACCAGCACATCATCAGTCATATCTTTCTCCGAACATATGGGTACATACAACTATGTTGTTGGGTCATTATCAGGATATGATATATCCCCAAAAAGCGGAACAATCACTGTAACTGATCAGTCCATATCTCAAAATATAAAATTTACTGGAACCGGAACCATAACATTCCATGAATCTGGACTGCCCACGGGGGCTTCATGGACGGCAAACGCAGGTTCGTACTCAGGAAGCAGTTCCGGAAGCAGCATAAGCATATCCGGTGTTCCAGACGGCTCGTACTCATACAGCATCCCAAACGTGGACGTGAAGATGTCCAACGGTGACACAGATGTGTATTCAGCAAATCCATCAGGTGGAACAGTATCAACAGGAGGAAGCGTATCCACAACATTCTCACTTTCAGAGGTCATAAGTCCACCAAGTGGCGGTGGTGGAGGCGGTACAGGTTGCGTTAATGGCACAACCGAAATCCTCCTTGCCAATGGAACGTACACAAAGGCACAGGATCTGAACATTGTTGGATCATATGTTATGACTTACAATCTCACCACTCATTCATACCATGCGGAGAAGGTCAAAGATCTGTACATAACGCATCTCCACAGGCAGTACGACATCAATGGCATGCTGAATGTTTCTGGATATCAGCCCATACTTACAAACCATGGGTATGTGACGGCACAGAATTTGACAATAAGGGACATGATGTATAATGCATTCACTAGATCATTCGTACAGATCACAAGCATAACAGTGACCCATGGGTACTTCACCATGTACGACTTCAACATACCGCCTGACTATGATTTCATTGCTGGTCAGTTTGTTGTATATGATGCCACTATCCAACCATAAGTGCAGAAACGTATCAAATCAAATTTTTAATTTTTATTTTTTTTGTAATTTCAATTTTCGTATTTATTTAGATTCGTCAAAGCTAGTATTTTTTTTGTGTTCATGACAATGCAAATATGATCACCTTTGGACTTATATAATTTCCATAGAAAAACTCCTTTGTTTAATAAATGCAGTCTATATTGCTCTTTTATCTGATTCTCAAGATCTAATTTTACAATTTACTTATTCAGTTGAAGAGTGGATGAGCACTCGTAAGAACTGCTTAATACATAGCATTTCTGTAAATCCAGAGTGTGGGACACTATTCCCGATCCGCTTCCCCTTCTGACTTCGTAATTATGACGTAAACCCTCTTCCCAAGGTATCTCCTTGGCACATCAGCCTTGGCTGATGTCCCCTGCTTTGTCACAGTCCTTTCCAGTATACCCTCTATCTCATCATCTGTTATTGTCAGTTTGTTGTCAAGGACGAATACCTTCCTGCTCACATATGGTAAGTTGATAGATCATAATAAACATGTCTATAGACATATTTATAAAAGAAGAGATCATGAAGATTTCATATGGGTCTGATCAGGAGCGATGACATTCAATACAAACTTGAGGAGATCAACAGTACCATCGGGAAGAAATACAGGCTGGAACATCCTAAAAAGGAGAGGGACTGGAGAACATATGAACAGGAGTTCTCCAGAAGAATAAAGATGGCCATGAAGGATCTTGATCCCCTTGTAAACGAAGCGGTATCCATAATGCGGATTATACATGGCCCTGGGCATCCTCATTCACTTACCATAGATCAGAGGGTCAAGCTGTTATTGATCAAGCAACTTGTTGGAGAATCAAACAGGATGTTCGCAAACATGCTTGACATATTCTCCATGATTTCCGGGATTGATGTGTCATACAAAACCATTGAAAGACTCTATTCGGACGATGAGGTCATAACTGCAATACACAACCTCCATGTTTTGATGCTGAAGAAGAAAGGGGTGAAGAATTCTGACGCAACAGGTGACGGTACAGGCTATGGCCTCACGGTAAAGAAGAACTACGAATCATACGCACAGAAATTGAAGGAACTCGCAAAGGAGAATCCTGGAAAAAGGGATGAAAAGAAAGATGGAACGAAGAAAGCAAAGGAACACAAGAAGAGGCTGTTTGCATATTCATTCACCATAATGGATCTTGAAACCAGGCTTTACATAGCCTTCGGTTCATCCATGAAATCTGAAAGGGATGCATATGACAGGGCAATGGATCTTCTCTCATCCATTGGCGTGGAGATGGATACCATACGTCTTGACAGGTACTATTCATCACCATCGTACATGGACAGGCTTGGTAATACCAAGGTATTTGTGATACCAAAAAAGAATGCAACATTAAATGGATCACAGAAATGGAAGGATACCATGAAAGATTTCGTGGAGAATACCATGCAGTACCTGGAACAGTATCATCAGAGAAGCAATTCTGAATCCGGGTTTGCAGCTGACAAGAAGATGCTTGGATGGAACATTTCACAGAGAAGGGAAGACAGGATAGACAGTGCGCTGTTCTGCACTGGCGCATGGCACAATCTGTTCAACATGGGTAGGTCTTAGAATTGTGTCCCACACTGGTAAATCCAAGTATCGTGCAAATATCAAAATCCGTTTAACTCTGAGAAATTCGTAATATGGCTAATTTTCAATCATGTGAACTGTCATAACAAATCAGTTTTCATGTTTTTTCAAAAATAATAGTTCTCTGGACAGATGTTTGGTCATTTTTGCCCATTCCGGATAAAAAAGAGAGATATTCAGGATTGGAAATCATCTGATGGACTGAAATCGTCATTAACCATGTCTTTGAATGCTTTTTCAACAACTTCAGGGGATATGTGTCTTATGATCTCATAAAGGATTTCCTGATTGTTTTTCACAGGACTGCTCTGACCGTTTAACATCTCTATAATGCCTGTTTTTCCATCTCTTATTGATTGTATCAGTTCTAAAATTGAATCTTTGCTGGTATCGGGATCGCTTTCAGATTGAAGTTTCTGGGTAATCGATTTAAGGTCTTTCAGGAACTCATCCGCGATCCTAACGTGTATTGGGGAAACATTCATATGAAGGCTTGAAGGAAGGTCTTCACGTTCAGATCCCGGTTGAACCTGGAGAAACCAACCTTTCGCCTTCAGTTCCGCAGCCACTCTGAAAAGATTAACGCGTTTTGAGGTGAAGGCGAATATGGTTGTCTCAGCACTGCCCACAATATCATAACCAAGTTCCGCAAGCCCTTTCACAAGTCTGTCCTTTGCTTCAAGCGTCTTCCTGGCAAGATTAACATATCCGTTAATTCCAAGAAAATTCATCACAGCCCACGAGGCGGCAAGAGGGGCTGCTGATTTGGTGGACTGAATACCAACATTGGACATTGGGTAACCTGGCCAGTTTGCGTTGACATATAACTGGTATCTTCTTAAATCGTGGTTCCTGTAGAGTATGACAGATGAACCTTTGGGTGTAAATCCGTATTTATGGAGATCCACAGATATTGACGAAACTCCCTGTACAGAAAAATCCCATCTTTTAACTTTAACACCAATCAAGGAGAGAAATGGAAGGATCATCCCACCAACACATGCGTCAACATGAAGCCATACTTTATGCTTCTCCGCTATTTTTCCAATCTCCTCTACTGGATCTATTATTCCGTAGGGGAAGTTTGGTGCAGAAGCAACGATCATTGCTGTATTCTCCGTAATGGATTCTTCAACTTTAGAGGGGATGGTAAAGAAAGAAACTGGGTCAACCGGAATCCTGACTATTTTCAAACCCATGTATTCGGCAGCCTTTCTGAACGCTGGATGTGCTGTCACAGGAATAATCATCTCGGGTTTACTATCTTTACCATTTTTCTCCAGAAATCTGTCCCTGGATGATTTAACGGCAAGAAGAATGCTTTCTGTCCCACCTGTCGTAAAATTACCTGCAATATCAGAATCGCCATTAAGGAGACTCCCTACCATTGCCACTATGTCGTTTTCTATCTTAAGCGTGCTTGGAAATGCATGATAATCCATTCCATTGCGGTTTAGGAACTCCACAAAAATGTCATTAGCCTCCCTGAGTTCCTTCATATCAGGATCATAAAGGTAAGTGAACAGCCTTCCGTCCTTAACCTCTATGTCATCTTCGGTATAATGTTTAAGTTTATCTCTAACAATTCTCATTGAGCTTGATCTTTCCGGCATTTTCTTTATAATAATTTCACCTCTACCCGTTCGTTCCTCTTATAAATGGAATCTGACATATACTACGTGTCAAAACCCAGAATGGTGCTGAATTCTGTCCGAAATATAGAGGATTTCACATCAAATCATCTTAGATAAATATTATGCATCATTCAGATTTATTCCTATTCGAATGTATTATCAATCGGCTGAATCTCTGCGGTTGTGTATATAACACATGGAACATTTGTAACGGTAACTTTTTCTTGTATCATCAATTAAACATTCTTCCGGAATGAATTCAGTGTAATTTTCGTTAACTCATATTTCCCAGAGTCAATGTAACATCCATTCTGATGACAAATATGATGATGCAGGTTGGCATAATTGAAAAGTTAAATAATGTGGGCCTCAGTTCTATATATCAGGGTTATAACTAAAGTGATGCATCATGTATATAACATCCTCAAAAAATCAGTTAGAGATTTATGCGATTACGAAATAGTGATGAAGGTTCAGCTGCATTTCAATTTGTTGAAATGCTAATCATGCACCTAATTCACTGAGATAGTACTATGTCAATTACCACCAGCCGACGCAGGAGGCTTGTCTCGTGAGGGACATCGCAAGAGTTGATTAGGGGGCTTTAACAACATGGAGAAAAACATGAGAGAAAAGCAGAAGTTAGTCGAGGGAATTCATGCACAAATACGGATGATCCACAGGTCCGTGGCTCTGTGACTCTGTCTTTAAACAGAGAGGAAACATCCAGATCAGGACATTGCCGTTTACAATCACACAGAGAAGGAGGAACAACCGTTCCATCCAGACAAACAGGAAGGGATTCAGGCCATCAATAAGAAGGAAAAGATATGCATTCCAGCCTGGAGACATGGTTGTGCATAACTATGGGAAATCAATCGTTATAAAAGGAGGGAAGAAGAATATGGACATAAGTGCAAACAAGGTAAAGCTGGTAAGTTACGGTAAGGGATTGAGGTTCACTGCCCAATTTTCCCTCACGCTGACGCATGGGATCTCCTTTGGGGGAGTTAGATGAAAAA
>JAKADT010000072.1 GCA_021820245.1 Thermoplasmata archaeon
CATGGGTTCGTTGCCTCTATATCAGCTATGTGCCTTACTGGATTCTTCCTGTTTATTTCATCAAGGAATATCAACCCGGGATCGGCTGTCTGCCACGCTTTGTTTATTATGGTCTCCCACATTGTCCTGGCCTTTATTCTGTTCACCGTCTTTCCAGATCTTGGGTTTCTGAGATCTATGTAGTCATCAGCATCGAGCTTTTCAAAGAATTCATCAGTCATTCCTACTGAAATGTTGAAATTGCTGAGTATTGTGTTCTCGGAATCCTTGCTCATTATGAAATCCATGATGTCCGGGTGATCAAATTTAAGGATTCCCATGTTGGCTCCTCTTCTTTTTCCACCCTGCTTTATCACATCCGTTGTGGTGTCAAATATTTTCATGAACGAAACCGGGCCGGATGCAACCCCCTTGGTTGAACCAACGAGATCATCCTTGGCTCTGAGTCTCGAGAACGAAAAACCGGTACCTCCTCCAGATTTATGGATCATTGCCTGGTATTTCAGTGCATCAAATATATCCTCAATGCTGTCCGCCACAGGCAAAACAAAACATGCTGAAAGCTGTCCAAGTCTTGCTCCCGCATTCATCATTGTCGGTGAATTTGGAACATATTCGAGATTTCTCATTATCTGCTCATATCTGTCTATGGTCTCCATTGCTGTGGTGGGTTTAGTCTGAACAAAATTCATAAATTCATCAAAGGTTCCCTTAAGCTGTCCCTCATTCACAAGGTGTGTGAATGCCCTCTTGAGGACCTCCATCTGAGTGGGCTGAAGTCCGGATATTTTCTTTCCATTCTCTGCTACAGTGCCTTTCTTCTGGAATTTCATGTAATCGTACAGAAGTTCAACAATGCCGACATGGGTTGCGACTCTCCTGAACATCTGCCCTGGTGTCTCAATGATCTTGCCATCCTCATCCTTGAGCAAATATCTGGCTTCAAGTGTTTTAACCGCATTTATGGAAAGTTTGAGATCATCCCTCACTCCAAGTCTCTCTTTCTCATCACGTATAGTTCTTCTCCTTTCCCTGTATATTATATAGGCTTTGGCAACCTCCTTGTAATCAACATTCTTTTTGGCGGAGGTCATCAAAACATTCTCGACAAGGTCCTGGATCTGCTCAACAGTTGGGTTTCCCTTGATCTTCTCAAGCTCTTTCACAACGTTGTCGGCAACTTCTTCAGCATCTGCCATTGTTCCGGTTTTAACCGAAAGCATGGCCTTGTATATGGCCCTCGTTATCTTGCTTTTTTCAAAACTGGCAGTAGTTCCGTCCCTTTTAATTATATTCTTGACCTTTGATCTGTTTTTATCCTGTTCGCTTATCATTTACATTCACTCCAAAGAGGGTAACCTTCTTATTTCCTTCATTAATTTAAACTCTTTCTGAACTCTGTTGTTGTCATATCCTGATCACAATACAGGTGCAGAGGTGATCAGATGAGATTACCTTTCTGGTAATATTAGATGAGAGTTATATGATACTTATGAAGGTGCATCAGCTACATTTTATTCAAATTAGGTTAAAATTATTTTACCATGTACATTATCATGTCTGATCATATTTAACGAAACCTTTCAATAGGCAATTAAATCAGTTATCAGACAGTTTTTGAAAATTCATGGAGTATGGAGATGGAAGCTATAGCTCAGAACTTCCATGTAAATATGCAAATTACATTATATTAATAGTGGGAAATGGAGATTACCGGGGTCATACAGAATAGATCATGTGATAGCGCACACAAAACCAGATTTATAATTGTGGTCCAGATATCCATAAATGAAAATGGTGGAATGTGTCCCGAACTTCAGTGAGGGGAGAAGGAAAGATGTGGTTGAGAAAATCGTCAGCTCAATTTCAGATGTCCATGGCGTTAGGATTCTTGATGTTGAAATGGATGAGAACCATAACCGGTGTGTGGTGTCATTCACTGCAGATCAGTCAGTTGCTGTGGAAGCTGCATTCATGGGGATAAAAAAAGCATCAGAACTCATAGATCTCAGCAAACACAGCGGCGAACACCCAAGATTTGGATCATCAGACGTTGTACCATTCATCCCCCTCTCCGGATCGGACATGGAGGATTGCATAAAACTGGCAAGAGAACTGGGAAGTAGAGTAGGTGATGAACTTCACATTCCCGTATACATGTATGGCGAGGCGGCCATGAGGCAGGACAGGAAAAATCTTGAAGACATAAGGAGCAGGAACTTCCAGTATGAACAGCTAAGGGAATCCATTAAGGACGAAAGATGGAAACCTGATTTCGGGCCTTCATCGGTTGGTAAGGAAGGTGCAACCATAATTGGGGCAAGAGACTTTCTGGTGGCATATAATGTCAATCTCAACTCAACGGATCTTTCCGCAGGAAAGAAGATAGCCAGATCACTGAGGGCAAAGGACGGAGGGCTTACATTTGTCAAGGCGCTGGCATTTTACCTGGATGACAGGAAGAAGGTGCAGATTTCCATGAATCTGACAAATTACAGGAAAACCCCGATTTACAGGGCATTTGAGATGGTCAGACTGGAAGCATCCAGATTTGGAATCACTGTGGCTGAATCCGAGGTTGTTGGCCTCGTACCAATGGATGCAATGATAGAGGTGTCCAGGTTCTACCTTCAACTCAATGACTTTAAGACCGGTCAGATACTGGAGAAGAAGGTATGGGGTGAATAGATGGAAACCCTGGACAGCTTTATGGAAAGATTGTCAAGTCCTTCACCGGCACCGGGTGGTGGAGCAGCAAGTGCAATGGTGTCCATAACAGCAGCATCACTTGTATCCATGGTTGCATCCCTTACCAAGAGCAAGAAAAGTTATTCTGGTTACAGGGAGGAGATGGAGCATATCGAAAAAAAATCAATCTCCATACGGAAAGAACTCAGGGAACTTATGGCCGAGGATGAAGAGGCATTCAACCTCATTGTAAAGGCATGGGGAATGGACAAAAGCACCGAAGATAATGCCAGATTAAGGAAAAAGGAGATCGAGAAGGCATCAAAAACAGCAATATCGGTACCATGGAAGATTGCCAGAGCATCATACAGCATAATTGAAATGGCCGAACTGATCTCCCGGCATGGGATAAAAAGCGCCATTACAGATTCGGCATGTGCAGGACTCTTTGCAGAGAGCGCAATAAAGGGAGTACTTTACAATGTCTCCATCAATCTGAAAAGCATTGAGAGCGTGGAATTCAGGGAGATGGAGGAAATCAAGATGAAGCTGTTTCTTGAAAACGCATCGGAGATCATGAAAAAAATCGATGCAAACACCATGAGGATCCTTAAGCCGGAGGTTGAAAAACAGTGACAGAATTGAAGCTTGATGATTTTCAGGAAGCTTCGGAATACCTTAAAGGAAAGATCAACAGAACACCCCTGTACAGATCCTCCACTCTTGGAAAGTTGTTTGGATGCGAACTATACCTCAAACTTGAGAACTTCCAGAAAACCGGATCCTTCAAGGCCAGGGGTGCACTTTACCGTATGTCAAAACTCACACCTGAAGAGAAAAAGAGAGGGGTCATAACCGCAAGCTCCGGTAACCATGCACAGGGAGTCGCATATGCTGCTTCGTTTAATGGCATAAAGGCAAAGATAGTAATGCCTGAAACTTCGGTACCTGCCAAGATAAACGCTGTGCAGAACTACGGTGCAGAAGTCGTACTGTATGGAAATGATTACAGTGACGCAAAATTGAAGGCTGACGAGATAGCCAGGATGGACAACAGTGTTTTCATTGAGGCTTTCAACGATGAAAATGTCATAACCGGACAGGGTACAGTAGGCCTGGAGATTATTGAGGATCTACCGGATGTCGACATCATAGTTGTTCCAGTTGGTGGAGGAGGTCTCATTTCCGGGATTTCCATGGCATCAAGGCTCATGAAACCATCAGTAAAGATCATAGGAGTCGAATCTGAAATGTCAGATTCAATGCGTCTCTCTGTCCAGGAAGGCAGGGTGGTTCCCCATACAAACGGAAACAGCATAGCAGATGGCATATCTGTGAAATATCCTGGTGAAATAACTCTTTCAATCGTTTCAAAATACGTGGATGACATAGTTACAGTATCTGATGAAAGCATTGCACATGCCATCTATGTGCTTCTTGAAAGGAACAAAATTGTTGTGGAACCATCCGGAGCCGCAAGCCTGGCCGCAATTATGGATGGGAAGGTTGACGTGAAGGGGAAGAAGGTCGTATGCATACTTTCCGGAGGTAACATAAACCTCCTCCTTCTTTCAAAGATCATATTCAAGTCCATGGAGCTGGAATCAAAGCTTGTGAGGCTTGAGTTCAGGATACCGGATCGTCCCGGTACACTTTTCAGGATATCGTCGGCAATTTCAGAGGTTGGAGGAAACGTATTCCACGCTGAGGTAGACAATCTTGCAAGGAATACACCTGTTGGATTCCAGACCGTTAAGTTCAGCGTTAACATAAGGGGTGAGGATCATCTTGCACAGCTCATTGAAAAAATAGGGAAGCTTGGTTACAGCTACGAGATAGTGAGTTAACGGTCCGTGAGAATATAGACCGATTCCGGAACAACTGAAATCATCGCGGGTGTTGTTCCAAGATTCTCCCCGTCAGCCTCTATGGGTGCCGGGTCCCCTCCCACACTTATATTTTTCAGTTTCATATTCCTGACGGTTTTCCTTTTCACGTATTTTCCGTTTCTGAGGCTGGAAAGTCCGGCGAGCATGCGCATCATTCCAATATCCTTTATTATGTGAACATCCAGAATGCCATCGTCCAGTAAGGAATCAGGTGATGATTTCATGCCTCCTCCGAAATATCTGCCGTTTGCTATGATCATCTCGGTTGCCCTGATATCCTCAGTTCCATGGCTCAGTCCAATTACAAGATCATAATACTTAAGGTCCCATAGCTCCCTCAGGACTGACTTAACGAATACATTCTTTGCATTTGTATCCTTCCTTGCGTTGACCCTCTGCATTACCGATGCTCCAAAGCCTATTTCAAGTATGTTGAGGAAGTAACGTTCCCCGCCCTGGTATCTCACTATTCCACAGTCAATCCTCTTTTTTTCATGATCCCTTATCATGTGAACAATGCTGTTCATGTCAAGCGGAGCACTCCTTATGAAATCAGATCCGGTGCCTGCTGAGATTGGCACAAGTGTCGTATCAGTTCCCACCATTGCCTGAAGGGCCTCATTCAGTGTACCGTCTCCTCCGGCGCACAGAACATATTCTGCACGGTTATTTACCGCTTCCCTGGCGATCTCTACTGCATGTCCTGGCCTTTCCGTTATGACCACGCTGTAATCCAGCCCCTGAAGTGATTTCTTTATCTCAGGCCACCTTTCCATCACGTAGCCTCTGCCAGACACAGGATTAAGAATCAGGACGTTTGCCATCCGGTTCACCATCCTTCATGTTTTTCCCGAAAAGTTCCCGAATCTTCATCATCTCCTCATCCCTCTTTTCCGGATTGAACAACCCTGTCCCAGTTCTTCTCCTGAGTACGTCCTCAGTATAGAGAGGGCATTCGTATTTTAATATATGCCGGTAAATGTCACTGCAGTTCTTACGGCTGTAATCTATCACGGGCAGTCCCTTTACCCTGACCTGTACGCCGAGATACTTTGCGGTCTCAAGAGCTACTCGCCTGGAAACTCTTCTGTAGTCCGTGATCTTCCCACCCAGAACAGAGATAAAGCCTTTGTCTGATACGACAGTGAAATCCCTGGATATCTCCCCGGGTGTTTCACCTTCACCGTAAAGAGGCCTTATACCGGAATATGACCCAACAACTTTCTCTCGATCGAGTTTCCCCACAACATATTTCGCGCTTTCAAGAAGATATTCAACTTCGTTTTCAGGTATGGATAGCTGATCCGGATCTTCAACGAAGGTGTCAGTTGTTCCCAGTAAGGTTACATGTTCCCACGGGATTATGAAGATCTGTCTCCCGTCTATTTTGCTCTTGAAGGCCAGGGCGGATCCCGTGTCCAGGTAATCTCTCATGAATATGAGGTGTATCCCTCTGCTCAACCTGAATTTCTCCCTGAACTGAAGCCCGGCCAAACCCATGATCTCCGATGCCCATGGACCGGCTGCATTGATCACCGTTCTACCCCTTGCAATATGCTTTTTTCCAGAGACCATATCTCTTACCTCAATCCTGAATTCACCATCATCCCGTTCTATTGTTTCCGCCCTGGTATAGTTCAGGCATATTGAACCGCTTTTGTGGGCTGATACTACGTTGTAAATGACCAGTTCAGCATCATCAGCCACTGCATCCATGTAGGTGAAATAACCGTCAATTCCGGAACCATACTCACCGGTGTTTTTAAAAAATACGGGAAACTTATTCTTCCCTCCAAGTATTCTGTATAAGATCAGGCCAAGCCGTATCTTCCAGGGCTTCCATGATCCGGAACCGGTAAGTATCCGGAATTCTACGGGTCTGACAAGTTCTGAATTCTCAAGGAGATAATTTCTCTCCTTCAGAAGATTTCGCGTCAGGAGCAATTTTCCCTGATCAAGATATCTGATCCCGCCATGGATCAGTTTTGAAGAACCTGAGCTTGTGCCCGAGGCAAAATCATTTTTCTCAAGAAGCAGGGGCTTCAGGCCCAGCTGTGACAGTATGCTGGCACAACCTGATCCGATTATTCCTCCTCCTATTATTACTGCATCAAAGACAGTCTCTCCAAGAGAATCCAGATCACGTTCTCTTGTTGATGCCGAGAATTCTTTCTCCATGTTCATTCCCTTGAAAATAGAGGATCATGCATACATTTCTCAATGGTTTTTAGGGGTTCTTCAACGTATTCTGAAAGATATGTGCCAAGTCCATGATGATGCGAAATGCTCCCTCCGCACTGAAGGAAAGTTCTGACCATGGCGTCCCTCAGTTCGGAAAGATTTCCCGGGTTGCATTTTTTTATCATGAAGGTGAAATATACTGACGATCCGGAGCTGTAAACATGGGATAGGTGTGAGAGAATAATGCCCTTTAATCCCATTTCAGACATTTTTTCATTGAAAACTTCTGAAACTCTTGAATGGATAGTTTCGATATTGTCCCACGAAACCGATGTCTCAAGGGTGTCGGGAACTATACCTCTTTTCCACAGCTCATTTCCAAGATATGGCCTCAGGTAGCGTTCCCTGAACCATCTCCTCCCTATTGCAGGTCCGGTGTATATTGCACCCGGGATATTCATAAGTGCACTGGCATCATTATTCATAACAATCAGCATTGAACCTTTCTGTGCACCTCTCACACTGATATAGCCCTTAAGCACTTTCTTCATTGTGCTGTCATCCGCCGCGTCTATTGAGAATGCGGTTTCAGGTCCATCTGAGAGTCTCAGCACTGACGGAATATTCTTCAGTTTTCTTATGGCCTTTACCCCATCACTGAAACTCCTGAAAAAATATGAAGAAAAAGACCTGTTTGCAGGCGATCTGTAGGTTTTCAGCGCCGCTTCCGTCACAAGTCCACGCCTTCCCTCGCTTCCAAGGGCGAGTTCCCTTCCATCAAGTCCTGCACTCTCCCTTGGAATTGCCGGTTGCACTATTTCTCCGTCAGATCTTAATATTTTTGCTGAGAGAAGTATATTTTCAATGTCACCGTACTGGTTTGATTCCTGTCCTGAAGCCTTCGTAGCAATCCATCCCCCTATGGTGGAGAACTGCATGGATTCTGGAAAGTTTCCAAGAGTCAGGCCATGGGTATTGAGCAGATTCTCAGCTTCCTGTCCCCTGAATCCGGCACCAAGGACCACGTATCCGCTTCCTCTTCTGAACTCCTTCAGCTTTTTTGTGTCAAGGGAAATGACTGTTCCATGTCTTTTAAAAATATGTCCACCCGTGAC
>JAKADT010000073.1 GCA_021820245.1 Thermoplasmata archaeon
TTACAGGGAAGCTCTTGTTTTAATTGGAGGCTGGGTGCCATATCTACTTTTGGAGTCTCACACGGTCCCGGGAGACAATTTTAGGCACGTCGGCTCAATAGACATTGATCTTATTGTGGACCCTAATCGTGTGAGAGATGACGATTACCAAACAATTGTGGAATTAATAGAGGAAATGGAATGGGAACAAGCGCCTGGTAAGAAGTTCACGTTCGAAAAGAGCATCAAAGGAAGGGATGATGTTTATAGAGATGTAACGGTAGATTTTCTCACGCTTCCGGATCAAAGTAGGGGGAGGGAACATCGCCATAGAGGAGTACAATCCGATCTGAGTGCACGCACTATGTTTGGGGCAGAATTGGGTTTGCAGCATAATTACTGGTACAGCATGAAAGAAGAGATGCCGAATGGTGCCGTGGCGAAAGTCGATTTCAAGATGCTTGATGTAGTGGGGTGTCTTGGCACTAAAGGTATTGCGCTGGGAGATCGTTACAAACATAAAGATGCTTACGACATAGTCTCAGTATTGGATCATTATGGGGATGGTGTAAACGAGGTAATCAGGGCATTTAAACCCTTCCTGGATGAGACACAGATTCAAGAATCTCTAAAAAGATTGCGCAACATGTTTTCGAACGAAAAATCAGAAGGACCTCTGTTATATGCAGATTTTCTGGAACCAGCTGACAAAGAGGAAAGGGAAGTCTTCGCACAAAGAGGTTTCATGCTTGTTTCCGAATTCTTGGCAAAGTTGTGATTGCATACCTACCTCTTGAACATATATGAACTACGATTATCTCTATGATGAGAAACCTCAGGTATCCGGTTAAATAATTAAGTGAATATAAATGCCAGGCAAAAAATTGAGAATTTCAGGTCGTCAAACTTTCGCTTAACATCGAAATCCAATTAGATTGTAAGCTCCTCCACTTTTCTAACCTCTATCCCAATCTTTTTTGCATTATCATACATCTCTCTGTCATCTGTCAATAATGCAGAATTAAGTCTCTTACTGTAGAAAACATAAGATGCGTCATAAAATGTTAACCCAAGGGATGCGGAAAGTGTCATTATCTCCGATATATGGAATGAAGAAAGTCTTATCACTTTGATCTTAGAGATTACCTTTTCTATTTCATTCGCCAACTCATTTATGGCATCATTCTTCAGTCCCTTTATGTGACCGTCCTTTCCTCCGGTCAGTATACTTCCTATCTCATATCCTGTGAGGTCTAATATGTATGAGTCGGTCATAATGGATCGAACTGTATCTTCAGATTCGATGAAAAACAAGGTAAATAATGAACTTGAGTCCATAATGTAGCTCGCCGTCATTTTATCGCCTTTCATCTCTATATTTCCTTAAATCGTTGAGAAGTTGATTTCGATCCACATTCTTAAGAATGCTATGAATCCTGGACAGGCTTTCAAGAAGTTCCTTTTCATTCTTTCTTTCGATCTCTTTTTTCAGGGAATCTCTCATGATCTCAGAGATGTTGATTTTCAATTTCCTGGCTTCAGCGAGAGTTTCTTCATCCACACGTACACTTACCAACTTCATCATATACAGTTGTAATACGCCGTATGTATATTTAATTTATTTTTGTAATTATTGTATTTACGACAGTTGACCATAAGACTGTCACCTTCGAAGTTACTTCATAATATTACTTTGTGTGTAAGCATAGAGAGGGTGCGAATCTTCATATCTGATCATGAATATATATGGCGGTATATGACAAAAGCGTATGTAATCAGGCACGCTGAAGTTGTTGTTGAACCAGATCTACCTTCCTATCAATGGGATCTTTCTCCTGAAGCTGAAACCTCCATTAGGTGGATTTCTCGTGGAATTGAAGGAACAACTGCATCACGTATCTATCATAGTCCAGAGAAAAAGGCATACAAAACCGCCAAATTCATCAGTGATATATTTGGAATCCCAACGGAAACCAGTTTAGACCTGAGAGAAGTAGAAAGAACGTTTCACTTCTTACCTGATGATACCTTTAATCTTCTTATCACAGAATACCTTGAGGGAAAAGGATCTGGAGCATTTGAAGACTATAAAATTGCGCAGAATCGCGTAACCAAATGCTTTTCTAATATCGCTTCAAAAAATCATGGGAGAGATGTTATTCTGGTGTCTCACGGTCTAATTCTGACTATTTTGTACAGTTATCTTCTGCGGCGTCAACTCAACTGGATTGACTGGAAAAATATCAGGATGCCAGATTTATCTATTATTGATCTGGATAAGAATACTATAGAACGGGGGTTTTTCTCTGCGAGGGGTAAGGAGATATCCATTCAACTTCACCCTTAACTCACGTTAGCTATAACTGCATCTATTCAAAAAGTAATTTGCGGTTTTATGTTGCAATGATAGTGTCTTTTATTCTCTCATAGATCTCTATAGAATAGTGGCACATAAAACTGGATAGAAACTAAATTTTAGGGATAGGTGGGTATTTTCCTTCATGATGTGGTTTATTTATGGTGGGCATTATTGTGGATGTCAATCTTTCCAGTTACAATAAGCGGTTAAAAGTTAGAACCACACGGCCTTAGTTGTGTGGGTATGTCAGAGAACTCCTTCCCTCTTGAGCTCCATCTCTGTTTCCTCCATCTTCCTCTTTGCCAGGTTGTCTGCGGATTTTGAGCTCCTCCTGACAGCGACAACCATTATTAGTATTGCCAGGGAGACACCAAATATCTGGAGCCCGTACCTTGACATTATGTCGACAACAATGAAGACTGCCAGACCAATGAATGCTCCTGCCACTATTGGGTAAGGGAGTGAATTTGCCCTTATGGGTCTGTCTTCATCTTTCTCAATGAGAAAGGATGCTATGAAGCCCACCACTACAAATGCAAATGTCACAAGAAGGATTGGATCGATATTGAAATGAGTATCTGCAAGTGGAAGAGCCAGCTGATAACCATTCAGGATCAGTGTGTAAAGTGCCAGTGCCTCCCTGAGATAAACTGACGATGCTGCTGTGAAATAACTTACACCGGTGTATGTCATCGTATGTGCTATAGCGAGCTGATCCAGGAAGGTGCCAAGGGAAAGAAACAGGTATGTTATGGAACCGTGTATCCTTTTGGCAAATATACCCTCCACAGCAAATATAATTCCAAGGCTGAAGATGAAGGTGATGGCAGTGGTTATAGTTAGAGGAATCCTTATCCCTCCTATCAGGAATA
The DNA here is from genome assembly GCA_021820245.1 of Thermoplasmata archaeon. GTDB lineage: Archaea > Thermoplasmatota > Thermoplasmata > Thermoplasmatales > Thermoplasmataceae > Oxyplasma. The sequence goes on from JAKADT010000073.1 coordinate 3,211, forward strand.
TTGGGGCTATTATGTTTGCCTCGGTAAGGGATGTATTAAGAAAAATAAGAGCACCAGTGAGAGCTGCAACGGGATAAACGAACTTTGAGATTTTCTTTGGTGTCAGGTGTTTCACAAACGGTATGGCCACAATTAACACAAGCATGGAGATGTAAAGCGTCGTGGCTATTTTTGGCACTACGTAGAATATCAGAAGAATCGCTGGTGATATTATGAGAAGATTTACCGGTATTCTTTTCACAGATTCATCCACTTAATACCCCTCGTTTGTCATCTTTCCATACCTGTATTCCGACATGAGCCTCATGAGAAGATCATTCTCTTTCGCAACGGAGCTTTTTATCCCCATGCTCTGGAAGAATTTTGCAACATTGCTCAGGTATCCTCTCTCCACAATGCCTGCACTGAAAAGCAACTTCTCATAAACAGGATCGTCCCTTTTTTCGACAAAGCTGTCTGGATCAACCAGAAATACAAAAACCCGCTTCCCTATCTTGTAATCGTTGGGATTCCCGCGACTGAAAGATTCTGGATATGAGAATGGGCTAATGAGGAATATTAGAGCATTCTTCTTGATTCTCTTTTTTACCTTTTCCATTACTGACAGTATGTTAAAGGTACCATCCGGCCTGATTTCCGATACAAGTTTTTCGAGATTTTTTACTGATTCCTCTGATTTTGTGGGTGTTATGAAATGATCATGTGCAGATGAATCTATCATGAATCCTACACCGTCATGGTTTTTCAATATTGCATATGCCGCATTAATGACCACGTTTACAATACTGTCATACATCCTCTTCTCGGCAGTGCCCTGATTTACGTTCCAGCTGTAGTCCATTGCGAATATGACATCGATAGGTTTCTCCTCCTCCATCTGCTTTATGTAAAGATCCTCCCCGTTTATTGCACCATAACGGTTCCATGCCACGTATCTGAAATCATCGCTTTCAGTGTACTGCCTGACACCATAGAAATCATATCCCTGGCCAACTTTCCTGGAATAGTGCACACCCATGTAGAAAACAAAGTTGCTGAGCCTTTCACTTCTATGGGTATGTATATCAGCAATTGCGGGAGAAACACTGACCTCATCAACACTTGGTATGGTGTATTCAACAAGGCAGAGCTTCATCGGGTCCTGGGTGTATATTTTGACAGGCCCGATTTTGTATTTTCCTATTGCTATTGATTCTATTGAATACTCTTTTGTAACCTCCTCTCCCGGTTCAAGCGAAAGAAATCCCTCATACTGGCCGGATGATTTGAAAACATCTGAAAGTGTGTCAAAATAGTGAAAATAGACCCTTTTTTTCCCTCTGTTGCTGAAAACTATCTCTATATTTACAGACTGGAATTTCCTTGAACTTTTACCGGGCATTATACGCTTAGTGTCCACATTGTAAAGATCCAGGGCCGGTCCCCTGTTGAATAGAAGTATATCCGAAGAAACGACAAAAAACAGGATCACTGAAAGCGCTATGTAGTACGGGTATCCCAGCAGTAGGGATTCAAAAATTCCATAAGACAGTATCGCCAGCAGAAGATATCCTGATTTCCTTATCATTTGGGTGTGTCAACTTCCGAAATTATTTCATCAATAATCCTGTTGAGAGACCCAAGCATGTCGTTGCCGTTCTCTATCATTGCTTCGGGTCTTAATATTAAACGGTGATTCAGGAGCTCACGGCTTAGATATTTTATATCTTCAGGTATGACGTAATCCCTTCCGTTTAAGAATGCGTTGGCCTTTGCCGCGTTGAGATATTTTGTTGTTGTCCTTGGGCTGGCACCAACAAATATGAGATCGTGTTCCCGTGTTTTCCTTATTATATCCACAATGTATGATATGATCTCCTCACTGGCATAGACCTTCTTCATCTCTCCCCTGAGCATAATGATCTTGGAACCATCCAGTACTGATTCCTCATCTGATGGAGGTTCTATGATCGATTTCAGTATTCTCAATTCCTCATCCCTTGTTGGGTAGGTGAGGATGCACCTGAAGAGAAACCTGTCCATGAGGGCTTCCGCCAGTGGAAATGTTCCCTCCTGTTCTATGGGGTTCTGTGTTGCAATTGCAAGGAACGGTTCAGGTAGTGGATTTATTTCTCCACCTACTGAAACGTGCCTTTCTTCCATGCCCTCCAGAAGTGCAGACTGCACCTTTGGTGGAGTCCTGTTTATTTCATCGGCAAGGAGGACATTTGCAAATATTGGGCCCTTCCTGAACTCCATTTTTCTTGTTTCAAGATTAAATACTATGCTTCCTGTGATATCTGATGGGAGCATATCCGGAGTGAACTGGATTCTCTTGAAGTCCATACACAGATTTTTTGCAAATTCGCTTGCTAGCATAGTTTTTGCCAGTCCCGGAACACCCTCCAGAAGAATGTGGTTGCCACTCATTAGTGAGATGAACATGAACCTGATTACCTTCTCTGATCCAATGACTCTCCTCCCTATGGCATTCTCAATGTCCCTTACACTTTTTCTTACATCCTGCAGATCTGATAAATCAAGTTCCGTCATAGAACCCTCCCCTGTTCCATCTTTTCTATCTCCACTATGCTGAATTTCAGCTTTTTCACCTGTGCATACGTTTCAAGTATCCTGTTGAAGGTCTGTTTTCTGAGTTCCAGTCCTTTTTTCTTCCTTCTTGAATAAGAGGACTGGCTCATGCTTTCATATTTTGAATACTGCTTCATGAGAATTTTAAGTTGTTCTCTGATCCTTTCCATATTCTCCATCTCCTTGAGAATTGGATTGAGATAATGCCTGTAATCATCATTTTTAATGAACTCAAGCTCCCTGTTGAAAAAATCAGTAGGAACTATGAATTTCTCCCTTTTCTGCTCCAGAGTGGGCAGACTGTCTATTTTTGTTTTCCTGGACCTTCTCTGAAGCGAGAAGGTGGCTCCGAATATCAGTACAATGGGAATGAGGAATCTGAGCAGAAGAAGAGGGTAAGCCCTGATGTTCTGCACCCATATACCGAAAAAATACCCAATGACACTACTCAGGGCTGACAATTTCACTCTCCTTCATCTTTCTGATCTCAACGTTGGGGAAATAGAGCTTGGCTATATCCATGTAATTGTATATATCAGTCAATTTGTCCACTATTGTGCTTTCGTCAACAACAAAATCCTTTGAGAATCTTGCCTTCTCATAAAGATCAAGGTAAAAAAGAGTCAGCTTTTTCAATGCACTCAGCCTGTCAGCAAGCTTTTCATCAGGATCTGGAGCTGCAGCCATTGCCTCTACTATAGCGTGATTGTCCACATACCCTGTTTCCGGTATCTCTATGCCGAACTGTTTAAGTGACCTTATGAAAAAGTACCTGTTGCTTTCGTTTGGGACTGAAGATTCTGAAAAATACCTGATGTAATCTTTCTTTACAGAATTGTATGCCAGTATCACTGCTTCCCTGTATTCCTCATTGCCGATGAGTTTCCTGGTTTCCACAATTGGTTCAATATCGCCTATTGTTTTTACCTCCACTATCCTCTCCATAGGATTTTCCACTGCACCTTTCCTTCTATCTTTCTTCTCTTTCTTCTGTTTGTCTGCCTTTGATTTATTTTGCGGTTTTCTGCTCAATAGTCCCATTTTATCACCTTAAGAATATACTCCTTTGACTGAAGCGTGTACATAATAAGCGTAAAAAGTTATAGGAAGTGAAACGCTGAAGTTTTTTGTGTTCTTAACCATCGTTACATCAAATGATTCATTGCTCGATATGATCTTGGCATAGGATGTGAGGTTCAAGAAGCCTTCATTACGGTATATATTCACATTTGAACCTGATAGATACAGAAATACGTTACTTATATCTGACGAACTTGTGTTCAGAGAAAGATTTACGGCATATATGAAATTGCTTGAATTTAATCCTATTGTGCCGTTCACATATATATGGCTTCCAGGCACATCCGTAGTTGTATTATTTGTCTCATAGACACCGTTTGTCATGTTAGAATAAACATTGAATATGTTTTGGCCAGGTACTAAGTCAACCGAATTAGAATACACACTTGTTGCTGTATTATTCAATACCAATCCAAGCTGCACGGAATGTATTCCTTGGGTTTCTCCGGTTATATTTACCTGCATCCTGCTGTCTCCTTTTATAATTACGTTCCCATTAATATTGTTGATATTATAATACCATTCTGCCGATGAGTTTGCATGAATTATTATGAGGTATGGTTGTAGGTATACAGGCGAAGTCGCATTAGCTGATGTGATGTTAGACCAGAAACTCTTCTGCACGAAATACTTATCTGAATACGTAAACGAGTAATTACCTTCTGGAAGCCTGTAGTAATATGTCCTGTTAATTCCAGCCAGGCTCGAAGAATAATTACTTATGGAGAAAACGTAATTTGATGTCTGGTTCAGGAAATTTTCAGGAACACTGTTGTTTGCATAAGTTGTGTTGAATGAGTTGTGAAGTTCAATGGTATCGGTATATACCGGAACTGGAGTAAGAGTGAGCGTTACAGATGTGTTATTCTCCACGTTAACCACCGTTGTATTCCCACGGTTATAAAGAGTATCAGCAAGGATTGTGAATCTTCCTGTTATGTTCAT
>JAKADT010000074.1 GCA_021820245.1 Thermoplasmata archaeon
TTCACGCCACCTTTAAAACTGAGATGTATGTTCTGGAAAGTGTTGGACATTATATTTTCCAGATCCGATACCTTCAGGAAATCCAGAGTGGACCTTTCAGTCAGTTCTTCGCATCTTATGGGGTTGCCTATTTCATTACGGGAATCGATGATGGCAGTCCTGAAACCCCTTGAACCGAGAACCTTGCCAGCCTCAGTTCCTGCAGGTCCGGATCCAATGATAACAACATCATATTCCATAACTTTTCCTTAAGGGTTTAAATAGATCTTCTATTGATAAAATATTGCATCCACTTTTCATGAAACAGGAAATGCATCACTGATCAAGAAACTTCTGAACAAATTTTAAATATGAACCTATATTCAGACCCTAAGCTTGATTATTATGGATTCGAATCATTCATACGACATCATTGTTGCGGGTTCCGGTCTTTCCGGATCACTGGCCGCAGCAATGGCAGCAAAAGAAGGAAAAAAGGTACTTCTGCTGGACAGGAACAGGGAAGCCGAAGTGGGAAAGAAAACCGTTTGGGGATGGACATGCGGTGATGCTGTTGCCGGTTCACACATAGATTTTGTGCAGAGGAAGACGGGAATAACTTTTGGAAAACCAGAGCTTGACAGAAGGGTGGACGGAGTTATAGCTCTTTCCCCAGACATGGAATCAAGGTTTCCCTTTGATGGTGTGGGATATACACTGGACAGGCCTGAATTTGAGGCAAAACTTCTGCAATATGCACTGAAGAACGGTGTTGAATACCAGAGCGAATTTGAGGTGCAGGGCCCTGTTGTGGAAAACAATTTTCTTATGGGCATAAAGGGAAAAAACAAAAAAAATGAAATTGTAACGTATGAGGCAAAAGTGGTCATAGATGCACTCGGTGTGTCAACCGTTCTGAGGAGAAATCTTCCGGAAAACCCTTTCGTTGACAGATCTGTTGACATTGATGATATTGAATCAACGGGCAGGTACATATACGAGTTTGATCTGGATCATGAGGACCTGAACTTTTACGATCCTGACAACGCGATCATCCACCTCAATAATGAGATAGCTCCAGGTGGGTACGGCTGGGTTTTTCCCAAAAGCGGAAACAGGGTGAACATTGGACTGGGTGTGCAGAAAAGGAGTCTTGATATAAGGAATTCAAAAATGAACAGGAAGGACAATCTTCAGACCCTGATTGATAACTATGTGAAATGGAATCCAACCCTTAAAAATCTCAAACTGTGGAATAAAAACGGAAATGGAAAGGGCATATGGTCCGTGCCTGTCAGAAGACAGATGGAGAGTCTTGTTTTCAACGGCTATATGGGCGCAGGCGACAGCATGACCATGCCAAATCCAATAAGTGCCGGTGGAATAGGGCCAGCACTTGTTTCGGGTATACTCGCAGGTGAGAATGCATCCAGGGCCATAGATAATGGTGACGTGAGCACAGAAGGTCTGTGGAATTATAACATTGACTATAACGATGCGTACGGGAAGAGAACTGCCGGAATGGAAGTTTTCAGGATATACCTGCAATCCCTGAACAACAATATAATAAATTATGGAATGAAGAAATTCCTGACCACAAAGGAGGCATCTGACATAACTCTTGGTCTTGTTCCGGAACTGAGCCTTGCTTCCAAATTCAAGTTTGTGCTGAGAGGTATGAGCAACATAAACGCATTCTCAAACATGCTATATGCCATAAACCGTATGAAGGAACTCAACAGCTTATATGAGGAATATCCGGGAAATTCGGAGGTTTTCATAAGCTGGAGGAAAAAGGTCACATCAATAATAGAGGATGCAAAGGAGAGGTTCAAGCCCAATCCTGTTTGAATTCTCTATTCCGATTTTTTTGAATAAAAATCACAGTATTTATTGATGAGACACTTCTGGCATCTTGGTCCAACTGGCCTGCAGACGGTCTTTCCGAACTCAACCATAACCGGGTTGAATCCGACCCACTCTTCACGGGGAACAATCTTCATCAATGCCTCTTCCGTCTTTTCAGGTTCATCGCTTCTTGACCATCCTATGCGTTTGCTGATTCTCTGCACATGTGTGTCAACAGCAATTGCAGGTATTCCCATGGAATCAGAAAGTACGACATTTGCGGTCTTCCTCCCCACACCCGGTATGGTCATGAGTTCCTCCCTGTTTTCCGGAACTTTTCCCTCGTATCTGTTGACAATTATGCCAGCGAGATCAATGACCCTTCTCGCCTTAACCTTGCAGAATCCGACTTTTGAAATCATGTTAAGGACATCATCGTAACTGGCCCTGGAAAGATTCTCGGCACTGCCATATCTATTATAAAGTGCCCTGGCGGCTGCATCTGTCACCTGATCTTTGGTTCTGTGGGAAAGAAGTGTTGTAACAAGTACCCAGAAGGGTTCGGAGAATTCGAAATGATGAGGAGGGCTCATCTCCCTTATAAGATCGAACATTAACCTGAAATCTCTCTTCGCATCTGTTATTTTCATTCAATCGTCCTGAATTCATTCAAATCCATGCAGCTAAAATTCACACCCTTCACATACGAAGATATGACAAGATCCGCAAGCCTTACGTTTGTTATGACCGGTACGCCTTTCCTTAATGCCTGTCTTCTTATCTCAAACCCATCACGAATGGCACCGGAAAGCATGGTTGGGGTGTTTATGATCAGATCAACATTGCCATTATTTATTATGTCGACAACACTGGGTTTCCTGACATCATCCACTCTGTATGCAACAGTGCTCTCAACCCCATTTTCAAGAAGGAACATGTGTGTTCCAGGAGTGGCATACAACTTTCCACCGGATTTCAGAATCTTCTTTGCAATGTCAATGGCAGCATCCTTGTCCAGATCGTTTACGGTTATGAGGGCTGATCCTATGTTATCAATGTTAAGTTTCGCAACCTTCATGGATTTCATTATTGCCTCCTCCAGGGTTTTTCCTATGCCTATACCTTCACCTGTGGATTTCATCTCAGGTCCGAGAACGGTGTCAAGATCTGAGAATTTGTTAAATGGGAAAATTGGGACCTTGACAAAGTAGGCATTTATCCCCGGTGTTTCGGTTTCAATAGAACCCGTCAGCATGGCATTCACTGCATCACCCACCATGTCTTTTCCGGTTGCTCTTGACACGAATGGTACTGACCGGCTGGCCCTTGCGTTAAGCTCGATTACATAAACCTCATCATTCTTTAAGGCAATTTGCAGGTTCGAAAGCCCCTGGAGTCCGAAGTCCAGTGTCAATCTATCCACTATTTCCCTGATCTTTTCCCTGATATGATCAGCCACTGTGCTGGGTCCAATCACCATTGTGGCATCTCCAGAATGTGTTCCAGCCTCCTCTATATGCACAGAGATTCCATAGATCAGGCTTTTATTCCCATTGGAAATGAAATCAACATCCATTTCAGTGGCACCGTCAAGGTAGCGACTTATAAGCACCGGAAAACCGGGCCTTTCCCTGAACACAGCCTGGACCCTTTCTGAAACCTGGAGAGGATCGTATACGATATCCATGGACCTTCCTCCTATTATGAAGCTGGATCTCACGATTACGGGTAGACCTATTGTGGGCAGTTTTTCAAACATCTCATCCAGATTTCTCACTGTTACGAATCCAGGCTGCCTGATGCCCATCTTTTCAAGTCTTGAGGAGAATTCAGTTCGTTCCTCAATTCTCACTATCTGGGAGGGTTTGGTTCCAAGAAATATACTCTCCCCGAATATCTCAGCAAGATCAAAGGATATGTTCTGTCCAGTCTGGCCGGAAAACTGTATGATCAGGCCATCCGGTTTTTCCATGTTTATAATGCCTGAAATATGTTCCAGTGTCAGGGGTTCAAAATACAGCTTGTCTGAGATGTCAAAATCTGTTGACACGGTTTCAGGGTTGCAGTTTACCATTATTGTGTAATAGCCACATCTCCGAAGGTACTGGATGGCCTTGACGGCACCATAGTCAAATTCAAGCCCCTGTGATATACGGTTGGGGCCAGACCCAAGCACCATGATCTTCTTCCCAGCGGATGGAAAAAGTGATGACTCATCCTCTTCAAAGAAGGTTGAATATAGATATGGAATTTTCACTTCAAATTCAGCCGAACATGTGTCGATTGCCCTGTAACATGGGGTTATGCCATTTTCCATGCGATGCAGGATGAGATCTTTTTCACCTATTTTAGAGAACGAAGAGATAATGGAATCTGGAATTCCCATGGACTTGCACTCTCTCAGATTCTCTGGAATCTGTCCAATTCTTATCTTCTTCAGTGCAGTTACAATATTCTCAATCTTATGAACGAAATAGGGTTCGTAGCCTGTAAGAGTGCATATTCTCGCAATATCATAATTCCTGAATAAGGCCTCGAATATTGCGTAAATTCTCAGATCTGAAGCCTTTGAAAGCACATTTTCAAGTTCCCCATCATCAATGTAGATCCTCAATTTACGGGAATCCTGGTTATCCAGGGATGCAATCGCCTTCATAAGTGACTCTTCAAAGGTTCTTCCTATTCCCATTACCTCGCCTATGGATTTCATCTGGACGCCAAGTGTCCTGTCCACAGAGAATTTGTCAAACGGCCATCTTGGAATCTTGACCGTCACATAGTCAAGGGATGGTTCAAATGCAGCATAGGTTGTTTTTGTTATTGGATTGAGTATCTCGGTCAGATTATATCCAAGTGCAATCTTCGTGGAGATCCTGGCTATTGGGTAGCCGCTGGCCTTGGATGCAAGTGCAGATGATCTGGACGTTCTCGGATTGACCTCAACAACGTAATATTTACCGGACCTGCTGTCCAGGGCAAACTGGATATTGCATGCACCTCTTATGCCAATTCTCCCTATGATTCTCAGTGCTGCATCCCTGAGCATGTGATATTCTATATCGCTCAGTGTCTGTGACGGGGTAACAACTATGCTCTCCCCTGTATGGACTCCCATCGGATCAAGATTTTCCATGTTGCATATGATGATGCAGTTTCCGGCGTTGTCCCTTATTATCTCATATTCAATCTCCTTGAGGCCAGCTATGGATTCCTCGACATCTATTTCGTCCTGATCGGTTTCAGTGAAAAGACGGTTGCAGAAATTCAGAAGTTCGTTCTTTCCCCTGAAAATCGATCCGCTTGTTCCTCCAAGTGAAAAAGAGGTCCTGACAATCACCGCACTGTCCGGGATTTTTTCAAGGTCCTTATGATAGCTTGACCTCCTTATTGTCCAGGATTTTGCCACAGGTTCTCCAATCTCTATCATGAGGTTATGGAACATTTCACGGTCTTCAGCAAGCATTATGCTTTCAAGCGGAGTTCCGATAATTCTCACCCTGTCATCAAGCATTCCACTCTTCCCCATGGAAACTGCAAGATTAAGTGCTGTCTGTCCGCCCATTGTGGGGAGTATTGAATCGATATTTTCCCTGGAGATAATCTCCCTGATTGTTTCAAGATCCATTGGCTCCATATATATGCGGTCTGCCATGCTGTAGTCTGTCTGGATTGTGGCCGGGTTTGAATTCAGGAGTACAACACTCGCCCCATCTTCCTTCAGGGAAAGGCATGCCTGAGAACCAGCATAGTCAAACTCAGCCGCCTGGCCTATCACCACAGGCCCGGATCCAATTACCAGTACTTTACGCACCCGTTTATCTCTTGGCATGTTGCCCCTCCAGTTCATCCCTGAATCTCTTGAAAAACCATCTTGCATCGTGTGGTCCAGGAGAGGCTTCAGGGTGGTACTGTATTGAAACAGCCATGCCGTTTCCCGACTGTATCATTTCCGGTGTACCGTCATTTATGTCCCACTGAGAGATTTTCAGGTCTGTGTGTTCAAGACTCTTTCCGTCCACAGCAAAACCATGGTTGTGGGAAGTGATCCACACATGTGTCCCATCTGTAACCGCATGGTTTGATCCCCTGTGCCCGAAATGCATTTTGTAAGTTTTTCCCCCCAGTGCAAGTGCAATGATCTGGTGCCCCAGGCAGACACCGTATATTGGTGTTTTACCATAACTTTCTCCTATGAAGTTCCTTACCCTTTCCAGTGAAACGTGAGCTGGATCTCCAGGGCCATTTGAAATGAATATTGCATCGTGCTTACCCATTTCGGATGAAAAATCATGATCGTATGGGACTACCTTGACATTCCCAAGTTCTCCCACATCTTCCAGAAGACTCTTCTTTGTGCCAACGTCAATGAACAGAATGTCCCGATCTTTTCCGGAATCAATCCTGGAAACACTTTTTGACGACACTTCTCCCACCAGATTCCTGTTCATGGGGTCTGGCCATTCCAGTTCCCTTGTTTTGGTACCAGTGATCCACCCTTTCATAACTCCATGTTCCCTTATTCTTCTTACAAGGCTTCTGGTGTCAACTCCATCCAGGAATGGGATGCCCCTGTTTGAAAGGTAGCTGAAAAATTCTTCCTTTTTCTCAGCGGATGGAAGGAGGGAATGGATGTCTCTGGCTATGATGCCGGATACCTGTATATTTTCAGACTCCATTCTTCCAAGTTCTCTGGCATAATTCCCTATTGTTGGGGATGCAAAGACAAGAATCTGGCCTCTGTATGAAGGATCGGTAATTGACTCCAGATATCCGGTCATGGATGTTGTGAACACAATCTCTCCAAATGCGTCTTCAAATTCTGCCTCAGTATTTCCCTGAATCCTTGTCCCATCCTCCAGTGTCAGGTAACCTTTCATTTCATTTTCCTCCAGGCACTGCCATAGTACCATGTGGAAGAAAAAGGTTCAACTGACAGGGCAAATAAGGGGTAAAACCTAAAGTTTCCTATGTTTTCATCAATATTTTTCAGCAAGTAACTCTAGGATGGGATATGCCTATGCATGATAAATTGGTTTGCCTCACACACGGTGTTATCATCCAATTAATCTGGTTGAGAAATATCTATTTCTCCAGCATATACTATATTGCTAACATTAGGGCCGGATTTGAGATCGAATTTGAAAATCCTGATGGTAACTCCCTCTTCGAGGCACCTGTAGAATAATCTGCTGAATTCGGGATCAGTTTTCCAGTTTGGTCTGAATAATGTTCCCCTGGAGTTGAAAAACAAAATAATGAGTGCTGAATTCTTCAGGGTGGACTTAAGTTCGAGGAGAATCTTCAGGTGTTCTGAACCTCTCAGGGTTGGTGCATCCGGGAACGTTGCATAACCATCCTCCAGAAGCGTACCACCTTTGACCTCCACGTACAGGTTGCCACATCTGAAATCTAGCCTGTGTTTTCCGTATTTTATCTCTCCCCTGCACACGCTGTCAATAAATTTTGACGCAATTGTGTTGTGGAATCTTGTGTCAGTCAGTATCCACCGGTCATTGAGATATGCAGCAGTTATGGAATACTCCGTCTTCACACCCTTTGATTTCCTGAAAAGGACAGGATTACCCGGAAAGATAAGTTCCCTGAGCCTTCCAGGATCGTGAAGATGGCAGATTAAAGGCTTTCCATTGTATAAAACATGAACAAGAAAACGATTTGGCCTGGATATTACAGAACCTACGTAGTGTTCCCCCGTTATTGTAAGGACGTTCGTCCCCTCTTCCACATGAACAAAAGGCCATTCCTGCACGAAAGG
>JAKADT010000075.1 GCA_021820245.1 Thermoplasmata archaeon
CTCTCTGCGGAATCCTTTCTCATTATTTCCTGCACTCCATCCTTGCCGAAAGCGTCCCTTATTCTGGAGAGTTTTGATACGGCTTCAGAAATTCTCTCATATCTTTTCGCCGATGATTCCAGTGATTCAATCCTGTTTTTTTTCTCAGCAATTGACGTTTCGAGACCTGATATTTCGGTTTTTATAGATGATTCCATGCCAATAAGCTTATTTCTGGTATTTTCAGCCCCTGTTCTCTTCTCCTCTATGTTTTTCAGTTCAACGGAGATATTCTTGAGAGAATCAATCTTCTGCCTTTTTTCATCTGCCTTTGTTCTCATCTCGCCAATAGATTCAAAAATTGCTTTTTCAGTGGATTTCTCAGCAGCAAGGGTTGTACGGTATATCTCAAAGCTTCTGTACCTTGCATCAATATCGGAAATTCTCTTCATGGAATCCAGTGGAGGCTTGAAGCCAAGGGTGTTTTCAATGGACGTTGTTCTCTCCTCCACAGACCTTATTTCAGATTCGATCGTGGTCATCCTGTTTTCAATGGAGGATTGGTCATACCGCCTGGACATTTCCCTGTAAGTTGAAAAACTCTGTTCTGATGCCCTGAGTTTCTCCAACCTGGGTTTAATGGCATCAAGATCTGTTCTGTTCTTCACGTATCCCATGTAATCCGTAGAAATGAGTTCTAACCTCCTCTCCAGGTTCTTTATATTTTCCATGGTTTTATCCACTGAGGTAAGCAGTGCCGCAAAATCGTCCAGTTTTCTTGATTTCAACCTGTTCTCCAGATCCTGAAGTTTTCCCAGTTCAGTGATCATGGTTTTCTGCATGCTTTCCGATGATACGATAATCTCCCTATACTCCCTCTCCTTCTGTTCATACTCACCTTTCAGCTTCTCGTAGTGTTCTGCATCAAGTTCAGAATTGCATACGGGGCAGATGCTTTTGCCCTCGATCATGGATCGGTTTTTTTCCAGTTCTTTCAGCTGATCCGTTGCATTCCTTACGACATTCTTCTCGCCCTCAATGGATGATTTTTTCTCATAAACCATTTCTGAGGATTTCTTCCTCAGGTCGTTAAGGACAGTAACATCCTTCAGGTCTTCGGGTCTCTCCAGAAGTCCGGTTAAACTGGTCCGGAGTTCCTCCAGTTTAATATTCTGGGATTCCAGATCCTTCTTTGCACCCTCAAGCTGTTTTGTATAGTGCAGAAAATCATCCTTTATGCCCTCCCTCTTTCGAAGCTCAGTTTCAAGTTTTTCAACCTCCTGGGAGAGTCTCTGAAACTCCTCATGATCCTTCTGCAGTTCCAGTATTTTCCTGTTTATCTCCTGCAGATCCAGCCTGTCCTTTCTCACTCTTTCCAGATCTTTTCCCAGGGTCTTCAGATCGTTCTGAAATGTAAAGTATTGTGCTATTATGTCCCTGTTCAGGAAAAGAGGATCCTTTGCCAGACTGTCCTGATCCTTGAGAAGTTCTTCAAGTCGTGTGATCTCAGACCGTGTTTTAAACAATTTTTTATTGGACACTTCTATATCGGAATTGATCCTTCTGAGCTCCTCATTGTAAGCATTCAACTCGGTCTGTTTTCTCAGTAGATCTGTTCTCTTCTGGTCAACAGAGGAAAGTATCTTTCCAGCCTCTTCCAGTTCTTTAACGGCCTGGACAAGTTTTTCCGCAAGATCATTTTTTCTCTGGGTGGTTTCAATTACTGACTGTTTCAGGGGTTCCAGTTCCTTTATGGATTCCTGAATTACTGCCTTTTCGGACTCAAGTTCCTTCACGAACTCAGCAACGGTCTTGGAGCTCTTCGTGAGCCTGTCTATCCCTATGAGCTTTCCAAAAAGTTCCTTCCTCTTTGCAGGATCCTCATCTATGAGAGAATCCATCTCCCCCTGCTTCACGAAAACAGAGTTCATGAATATGTCCTTGCTGACACCAAGTATGATCTCAATCTCCTGATCAACTCCGGATATGGTGTCGATTATGCGTTTTCCATTCATTTCAAGGTAAGCTGCGGTGTCAGTTTTCTTCATGGACACCTTTCTGAATACCGTGTAGTGGTTCTCTCCCATGCTGAAATGGAGTTCCACGGATGCAAACATCTTGCCCTTTTTAATGAGGTCTTCAGCCTTTTTTCCTCTCACATATTCTCCTTTCGGTCCAAAAAGTGCGAAAACAATTGCGTCAATCATGCTTGATTTTCCGGCGCCATTATGCCCTATTATCATGGTTATTCCGTCATAGAAAGGTGTGTCAGTGAACTGGTGTGATATGAAATTGTTCAGTACCAGGCGATCTATCCTCAAGAAGCATCACCTATGTCAAACAGTTCTCTTATCTGTCTCCTCACCTGATCCTTATCCTCAGACTGTGTGCTGTCAAATATCTTCTTTGCAAGCGCTGCCATATCATCGTCCTTGAAGTACGCCCTGAAATAATCATCAATCATGGTGAGGTCGGGCCTTCTCTCCATATGCATTTCCATTGACTGGAAAACAGGTTTTCTAACGATTGCCCTGCTGGATAGGGAATCCAGGTCAGTTTTCACATGGGATCTGTCCGCGTCACCTGATATTTCTATGGAGATGATTGGTTTCTTCTGGCCAGTTTTATCCTTTACACTATCCAGAAATTTTTCCAGCTTCTGCATATAGTCTGTCCAGTCGGCCTTAATGGAAGTCTGAACTCTCACAGAGTTTAACGGTATTTTTGCAATGGTGGCTTCCCCTGATTTTATATCAACAATGTTTACGCTCTTTCCCTTTCTGAGAAACGACGGAATCTCATTTGTACTGCAAATTTCCGTTGATCCTGCATAGGAGAAGAGAGAATCCCCAATATTTGCAGTTGCCCCCTCATGGATATGGCCAAAGGCAAGGTAGGAGAAATTGCCGGGTATATCCTCCTTCTTTATTTCGCAGGCTTCATCAATGAGCCCGAAGCCTGTGACTCCCTGATGGGATATGAGCACTGAATTCTTCTTCCCCTCAGCGGCACTGGATGCCTTCCGGTATTCTTCCGGAAGATTGTCCCTTCTTATCCCCTTCATGTTGGATATTCCTCCCAGAAAAACTGATTCTCCCCCTACTTCCAGATCCATTCCCTGGAATCCATCCTTTCCCAGTACAGTGATGCCAAGGAAATCAAATATCTCAGCGGCAGGATAATCAACTCTCTTGGGTCTGTCATGATCTCCGAGAACCATGTAGACCCTGATCCCCTTTTCCTTGAGTTCTATCATGGAATCTCTCAGGAGCGTAAGTGATCTGTTGCTTGGATTCCACACATCAAAAAGATCACCGGAATGAACAAAAAAATCTACCTTTTCCCTCAATCCTGTTGATATTGCCTCCTTGAATGAATCAATGAAATCCTGCTCCCTTTCCGGCATGTAATACTGCCTGTTTCCTATATGGGTGTCTGAAAAATGCATGAACCTTACCATTTCATCCACCAAAGATGTTCTTTACACGATTCCTGTCGTCTTCAATGCTGTTTTTTCTGTCCCTCTCCTCTCTTGCTTTGATGAGCATGGATGAGATGTCAACATCCCCTCCGCCCTCCTCTGTCTCCCTTTCTCTTATCCTGGCTATGACAGGAATTCTTACAAACTCACCAACAAGTATGGCCTCTCCCGTTTCCAGAGATGAAAGATCCTCTATTATTGCATCGCTGATGCTCTCTGCAGAATCCATAAGCGATTTTTTGTCAAGTGGGTTGGTTACTCTCAGTATTATCTGTGAATTACACTGACTGAGAACGTCCTGATCGATCTTGCCCGGCCTCTGTGTTATGACAACCAGGAACACTCCAAATTTTCTCCCCTCTGCCGCAATTCTCTTTATGATCTGGGAAACATTTGTGGAGGTGCCAGGCGGAATGAAATTATGTGCCTCCTCTATGAAGATGAAAACAGGATACTCGTAATCGTAGGAAACCTTTGCCTCCATGATCTCGTTTATGACTCTGTATGAAAAGTAGTTGGCAAGAAACTGATCCATACCTGACAGGTCCATTATGGAAAGCTGGCCCGGTGAAACATAGTCTCTCAGGCCGGTGGTACGGGTTGAAAATATGCTCTTTATTTTCTTTATGAACCTTATTCTTCCTGAAATCTTTTTCCTGTCTTCCGGGGATAACTTTTCCGTGGACATCATGAAATCTTCAAGATCCTTCATCCCCTTCATTGATGAGTGCATATCCTCAACTATTTTCCTCAGGTTTGTCCAGTTTTCCTTTATTCCCATTATGTCGGATATCTCATCCGGTTCAAGATCAGAGAATCTCAGGGTGAAGTCCTCAACAATACCGACATTATCTCTTGAATATCTACCGGTGCTCAGGGGTGTCCTGAAAACCTTTATGAATGACGTATAGGCCCTTCCCCCTTCACCCTGTCTCATCAGCACATAATCCGCATGCGGGTCAAGGACTATTACCGACGCACCCTTCTTTATGAGCTCTTCCATTATAACGCCCGCGGAATGGCTTTTCCCGGCTCCTGTCTGGGCAACAATAGCAAGATGTCTCCGCAATCCATTGACATTAACTGAAACCGGAACATCATCTCTATCCACAAGTGTTCCAATTTCAAGTGAACTTTCCTCTGAGGGATTAAATATGCCGATCAATATATCAGCACCCGCCCTCTTAACCGGCGTCCCCGGTCTTATGAGGTATCTTGATCTTGTAAGTTTTCCATTCTCCACTGTTCCCAGGGTGGATCCGGTGCATATGTCCACGATCTCATTGATGTCATTTCTTACATAACGGTCCACGCCTTCATACCCAAGGTTGTCCTTGAGAAGATCGCTCTTTGAGGTAATGCGTTCAACCCTTCCCACTATTGAATGATCTGGGTAGTTTATCTCCACATACTCCCATCTCTTTATTGCACATCCGGGCTTAAGGACAAACTGGAAATATTCAGAGCTGTTTTCACCCACAGTATATCCTATTTCAGATCCGGATTCTTGCACGTCTCTCACCCCTGGTCTCATAGAACTCTATTCCTATCTCTCTCTCGAATGTTTTCATGTACAGTTCCTCAATCTCCTTATTGTTGAATTTCACAAGTTTGTCCACCTCTGCGAGCCATATATTGTGAACACGCAGCCCCGTATAACCCCAGAACAGGAATCCAATAAGATTCTGATCAATATGTACAGTCTCCGGTTCATTATGCAGATCATTCTGAATTTCACAGGAAACAACATCAATTTTCATTGGAACATCCATAATATATGGCATAATGTGAAACGTTGCTATACCCAGGGATTTTCCGGATGAAGATTCAGGATTTCGCAGGGTGATGCAGATGGGCGAAGTGTAACCTGGTTTTTTGGAAAATGATCTCACAACAACATGATCCGTGACTGACCTGAACCGGTTTACCTCACTTCCAGAGAACGATCTTGCAATCATAAAATCCTTCAGTATTCTGGATTCCGAGCTCTTTGCAACGAAAATGAGAGGTATATTCTTCTCCAGGCATGTCTCAACAAGCCTTGCAAGAGTGCTGAAATACTCTTTCATGAAATTCTCATAGTTCTCTGCACCAATTCTCTGATTCCTGTGCCTCATCCTTCCTATGAGGGAACCGTCAAGAAGTATGTAATCGGGTCTGTCCACATCCTCCAGCATTTTCAGTGTGGATACATGTTCAGAGTGTTCCATCAGGAGTATGGTGAAGTTTCTCAGAACATCCCTGTCAACATCAATAACCTCTGAAATGAAATGATTCCAGATCCTGTTTCCCATTTTTGTGAAGCTTCTGATCAGTATGATTTTCTTTCCGTTATAGAGCTCCCTGATAAATTCACTGCTGTCAGTTGCTGCAACCTTCAATGGCCCAGGATCATATGGTGGTGGATCATGATACATTTCCCCATACATCGGTTCCAGCCTCTTTCTCAGATCATTTCTTTCATCGAGAATCATGGAGGACCTTATTATGCTGCTATTCTTCTCCAGGTATTCCAGGAACTGTCCATATGTGTCTTCCATCTATGTATTCCGAATCAAAGAGAAAAAGCTCCCTATTATTATTTTCCATAAGGTGGTAAAATTATTTAAGAGGTATTGGTGTGAATGTAAGCACAAACATTACAAGGGCAAACACACCGATCAGTATATCTCTCTGCCTGAGCTTGGAGTAGTCATCAAGTGCTGGTGGATGTGCCACACCTATTATGAGAACAAATATGGCAAGGAGCCACCATCCTGTATAGAGGAAACCGAGACCGAAGAGAAGTGCTATGAACGCGTAATCCACATAAGTTGCGCTCCGACCCATGACTCCTCTCAGGACATGTCCACCATCCAGCTGTCCCACTGGAAGAAGATTCATGGCCGTTGCAAACATACCAACCCAGACCGCGAAGACCATGGGAAAGACAGGATGAGAGGATGTGGGGACAAGCCTGAAGAGATCATAGATAAGTGGGTACCGTATCTTGAAAGGAATTATCGCGTTGGCAACGGGATGAAATAAGGTCTGCACATAAGCGGCTACGAAGAGAAGGGGAATCGCAGTCAGGAAACCAAAAATTGGTCCGGCTGCACCTATTTCCGCCATCGCTCTCCTGTTTGGTATGGGATCCCTGAGTGAAATGAATGCTCCGAATGTCCCGAGACCTATTGGGAACGGTATGAAGAATGGAAGAGATGCTTTCACATGATGTCTCTTCGCAACAATGAAATGACCCAGCTCATGAATGCCAAGTATTCCCATCAGTGGTAGTGAGAAAAACACAAAACCATACAGTAGCCTTATATATTCGGCATTTGGAGAATGTGGGACAAATGCTGCGGAATATACAGATCCAACGTAAATCGTGGACGCAAGAGTAAGGACGAGCATTACGACATTGACAATGGTCCCTCTATATTTCACGTTGGGCCTTCTTGTGACATCAAGAAACTGTTCCCCGTCATGGGATAGAAAAGGAATGTAGCCTCTGTCCACAAGTTCAATCCTAATTTCATCGAACGCCTGTTCAATATTTGGATTATCACTTTCGAAATAATAGAATCTGAGATTCATGGGACCTGCCTGGATGTCATACGTGTTGATCTTTGATTTGACAAAATCAACAACATACGCGAGATCGTCGCTCTGAACCTTTATGTTCTCCTGAGGCAAATCCATATTTTTCTCCCTGAATATTTACTTTTCCCCAGATTAACGGGAATCAATCACGTTTCAGGATTCCACTGACCCACTGGGGAGTTTTTCGCTTTCCGCTGATCGGATGATCACTGCATGGTGACACGCCATATACTGTATCCGAGGCCCATGGATAAGCAAATTTTAGTCCCATTTCGTCATATATGTTCATGAATCACACATACTATTTAACAGGACAAAGTGAAAGTGAAAATTATGTCTTAAACTTTTAGAACAGGCGACGTTGTCAAATCTTCACTGATAATTTGAAAATTGAGAATACCCTTATACAACTGCTTTGAGTAAAAACCGCACTATTCTCTAATTCTAACGAATGCTCACA
>JAKADT010000076.1:0-3564 GCA_021820245.1 Thermoplasmata archaeon
ATAGGAGAGCCCATGCTTTTCGTGAGGACAAATGGATGCAACCTGAGATGCAGGTGGTGCGATTCCACCTATACTTTCCAAGGCGGAAAGGAGACATCTCTCGATGAACTCGTTGGAATTGTTGCGAAATCAGATGAAAAATGGGTATGTTTTACCGGTGGAGAACCTCTACTGCAGAGGGATACCCCTGAATTTCTGGAGAGATGCACGGATCTTGGGAAAAGTGTCCTCATAGAAACTGGTGGTTCTCTCTCAATAGAAAAGTGCCTTTTTTCAAACCAGACAATGGTAGACATGGATATCAAAACACCATCATCTGGCGAAGACAAGAGCTTATTCAGACGCAACCTTGATCTTCTGAGGGATCATGATTACATAAAATTTGTAATTGCAGACCAGAATGACTATAAGTTTTCAAGAGACTTCCTTAAAGGATTAAACAGGCACATCAATTCTGTTTTCCAGCCAGCATGGGGAACTGATCTGAAATGGATTGCCGGGAAAGTACTGGAAGATCGGCTTGATGTAAGGGTTCTGCCCCAGCTTCACAAGATCATATGGGGAGAGGTAAGAGGTGTGTGAATGGAAAGCGATGAACTGACGCTATCGGGAAAATTCTACTATCAGGGTAGATACCAGGACCTGAACATCAGGATTTCTGAGGGTAAGATAACAGGGATTAAGAAATTCATAAAGGGAGGTAAGGTGGAGCTGGAAGGTGGTATTTTCCCAGCAGCTACGGATACACATGTGCACTTCAGGGACCCGGGAGAAACCCATAAAGAGGATTTTTCCACTGGAACGCTCTCTGCTGCTTATGGAGGCACAACCACCATTCTTGACATGCCAAATAACATCATCCCAATAGACAATTATCAGGCTTATGAGAAAAAACTTGAGTCCGTGAGAGGGAGATCGTTTGTCGACTTCGGCCTTTATTCCATGTTCAATGGAATAAATGGAGATTTAATCCATCCTGATTCATGGGCAATGAAAGTCTTTCTGGGGGGAAGCACAAACTCTGTAGTTATGAATCAGTTGAATGATTCGTCGTTCAATAAGATAGCCCATCTCCACAAACCAGTGGTGTTTCACGCGGAAGATCAACAGTGTCTTGATTCCTTTCGCAGGGAAGACACTACACTGAAGAGTCATAACTCATCTCGCCCCACCCAATGTGAAGCCATTGCTTTCCAGAACATGTCGAAATTTCCCATTGAGAAAAAGATTGCAGCTCATGTAAGCGACAGTTCAAACCTGAAATACCTGTCAGGTACAGATTTATATTCAGAGATAACACCACACCACATGCTTCTGAACGATGAGATGGACCTTGGAAGCTATGGAAAAGTAAATCCTCCTCTCAGGGAACCGGCTGTTCAGAGATCCAGCCTGGATGCATATCTTTCTGGAAAATATGACATGGTCTCTTCGGATCATGCGCCTCATTCAGAAGAGGAAAAGGAAGAATTTGAATTTGCGCCATCCGGTATCATAGGTGTAGAGACAAGGGTTCCGATTCTTCTTGCACTTGTGTCTAAAAAGATACTCACACCTGAAATATTCTACAGGACAGCCATATTGAACCCTGCAAAGATCTTCAATATCAACAAAGGGGAGATCAGGGAGGGATCTTATGCAGATTTCTTCAATGTACGGTTTTCATCCATACGCAGGTTGGATCAGTCAAAGCTTCATTCCAAGAACTACATCTCCCCTTTTAATGGAATGGATGTGGTATTCCCGGAGAATGTGATGATGAGAGGGGAAATGATCATCGAAAATGGTGAAATTATCTATGGAAGAAATGGGAAATACCTCAATGAACTAAATAAGTGAAAATTTATGGAAGATGTCTGGTATGGATTCCCCGTCCCCTTTCGATGATACGTAATCGGATAAATTCTTCAACTCACTGTCCCCGTTTCTCATCGTTGCTCTGTTCACACCCTCGGTGAACATGGAAATATCGTTTTTGGAATCACCAACCACAAGAATTTCCTCTCCCCTGAGGTCGTGTATCTCCATCAGTTTTCTCAGCGCAAACCCCTTGTTCTGACCCTTGTTAAGAACATGCCACGAAAAACTGCTGTCAGTTAGATCGAGATTCCATCTTACCGATTCAGCTGTAACCTTTTCAATGTCAGCCTTTTCCATCTCGAACGCCATGGAACTGTACCTCCAGACATTTGTAAAAATTCCCCTGACGCTGCTCATCCCTGCCACATGATCAAGAAATCTCTCGGTTTTTTCCCTGTCAAAGAATTTTTCTATTTTATTCTGGTAATACATTACACCACCGTTCTCTGCAAAAACCTCATGCCTGATTCCAATGTATATCTGGAGCGCATACATGACAGGAATCACATTTCCGCTCACCAGGCTGATGATCTTTCCATTTTCCTGTGCCATCCTGATTGCTGTTATGGCCGATTCTGAGATTCTTCTTGAACTGTCTGTTATGGTTCCATCAACATCAATTATGGCCAACTTTATCATACTTACGGATATTTATAGATCTAATAACTCTTCTTTTTATGTCCCAGAAAACGGTAGCGTGGGAACGTATAAGGCAGTTGAACTTAAAGGCAGTTGAATCCAGATCTGATTATGAACTATCCTCAAACTGCCTGTTAATAATGGAAAATATAGCCTCAAGGCTCGATATAACCCTTACAAAAGAAATAAAGAGGTCTTATTGCAAAAAGTGCAAGACACCATACAGAAACTGCAGAATAAGGCTGAGAAAGAGGATTGTTTCTGTCACCTGCAACAAATGCGGTGATATCAGAAGGATTCCGTATTAAATATTCTGGCATTGCAAGGTCATCAACTGAAATTTCATTTCATGTTCTGCGTATTCATCTATTCTTTTTCCCATGGGCTTAATATTTCTGTATCCAGAGTTCCATGAGTTATTATTCAGATCCGCAATGGTTTCGTGATACAAATGACTGATGAAAAAAAGAAAGTTACAAAACAGAGTGCCAGAGAATCCGGGGAAAAATTCGGAAAAGCGACAAGCGATGCATACAACACGCTTAGCACAAAGACAAAAGAAGCATACAATGCCTCAAAGGATTTTATACAGGGGGCAAAAAAAGGGTCCGACAGGAAAAATAAGAAGCATAACCAATAAGTTCCTCCGGACAAATTTTATTTTCAAATCAGAAACAACGAAACTCACCTTTCAGTGAAGATGGTCTAATCGTTGAGTGTCTCAATTTGGAAAGTAACCTTGAAACCTTCCAGAGTTGCCTGAATCTTATCAGCGAACCAGATCGAATCCTCTGTTGTTGCGTTGTCACCCCATTCATAGATCATGTCCTGCTCACCGATTACGGGTTTAAATCCAAGTGACCGCAGCCTGTTTATCACTTCGCTTGGTTTGGCGCCTTCACTGGAAAATGCAACTTTCAAATAAGTCTTCATTGGTTTCTCCCTTACATTGGAGAATCCTATATATTTTTTTCCTGTGAGGTATGTCTTGGTAATTTGGTATTTTGTGCAATTATTTTAGACATACGAATATATATGTATGAATAACATGTGACCTCCCCTCCC